>SYHD01000022.1 GCA_005799265.1 Planctomycetia bacterium
CAGCACGGCGTCGCCACGGCCACGGCGGCGGCGCTGTTCGGCTTCAAGTGCCAGGTTTACATGGGTGAGGAGGACGTCCGCCGCCAAAAGCTCAACGTCTTCAAAATGCGCGCCATGGGCGCCGAGGTCGTCTCGGTCACGAGCGGCAGCCGAACCCTACGCGACGCCGTCAATGAAGCGATGCGCGACTGGATGGCGACCGTCGAGCACACGCACTATATCATCGGCAGCGTCGTCGGCCCGCATCCGTTTCCGATGATGGTCCGCGATTTTCAGGCGATCATTGGACACGAGGCCAAAAAGCAGTGCCACGAGCAAATAGGGAGACTTCCCGATGTCGTCATCGCCTGCGTCGGCGGCGGCTCGAACTCCGCGGGTATTTTCTATCCCTTCGTCAGCGAAAAATCAGTCGAGCTAATCGGCGTCGAAGCCGGCGGCCGCGGGTCGAAGGAAGGCGAACATGCCGCGACGCTCAGTCAAGGCAAGCCTGGTGTACTTCATGGCTCGATGAGCTACGTGCTGCAAGACAAGGACGGCCAGACCGCCAACGTCCACAGCGTCTCCGCGGGTCTCGACTATCCCGGCGTCGGCCCCGAACACAGCTACTGGAAGGACACCAAGCGCGTCGCCTACACGCACGTCAACGACGCCGACGCCTTGCAGGCCTTCTCGCTGTGCAGCCGGCTCGAGGGCATTCTGCCCGCGCTGGAGACATCGCACGCCATCGTCGAGGCGCTCCGCGTTGCGGCGAAACGGAGCCATGAGGATGTCGTGGTCGTGTGCTTCTCCGGGCGCGGCGACAAAGATTGCTTTGAGGTAGCGCGGTTGATGGGGGAGGATATCGAGGAGTGATGCCGCATCGCAGAATGCGTGTGCGGTATCGCGTACACCCAAGTTTTCCTTTACAATCGAGTTGTAGAGGTAATTTCGACAATGGAGTCCGCGATGACCCAATTCACAATCCCCGCACAGGTGGTGAACGGCCATCTGCAACATGAGAAGAGCCTGGCCGAGTTCGAAGGTCAGCACGTTCTCGCCACGCTTACTGTCGTGTCGGCGGACTCAACGAACGGTGAGGACTCGCCCTCGCCTCCAAAGACCGAAGAGAACGCGGAATTCGATCCCGTGCCGCCGCCGTGGTTGGAGATCGAGCAGGATCTTTATTTTCCGATGACGGTGCCGGAAAAATTGCTGGAAGTCAAGCGGCTGATTGTCGAACGAGGCACTCCATCGATCATTCTGCCGGAGGAATTGCCGGATGAGTGACTATCCCTGGTATGGTTTGATCGAGACGGAGGAGATCCAACAGGGCGACCTGCTGTTCGGTTGCCCATTCGACCAAGTGGATGAATTGGGGCAACCGCGTCGCAAGGACTTCGATGTCGTGGTTCTCAGCCAATCTTGCGATCTCGTCAACGACAAGTTGGAGATGGTGCAGGTCTGCCCTTTTTGGGAACTGGAATCGCTGGCGCAAAGAGTCGAGTATTTTCGCGGCAAGCGTGGCCGGGAAGAACTGCGCCGAGGGAATCTGCCGGGCTATCACTTGCTCTATCGTTGTACCTTGGCAGAGAAGCAAACCGATCTTCTCGTCATCGATTTTCGGATGCAGTTCGCGGTCAGGTTCGTTCCCTTGAAATCGTTGGCCAAAGGCCAGACGCCGCGCCTGCGTTTGTTGCCGCCTTATCGGGAGCATCTCGCGCAAGCGCTCGCGCGATTTTACATGCGCGTCGGGTTGCCCATCGACATTCCGGCGTTCTGACGTACTCGCTCTTCAAGAACTCGCCAATGTTCAAAATGGGACTCTGCGCGGTTTTGAAATACACTATCTTCATCATAGCCGATTGAGCGCATTCCTTGCCAACTCGGTTGTAGAAAACCCGATCGCCTTGGTCCTCGTGGAACGTGGGTACCTCAGCGAAAAGGGCAAAAAATACATGGTTCTCGAGATTCGAGGTACTCATCATCTGTTGGGTACCTGGGTCCGTAGGTAGCTCAATGAACCCCATCGATCACCTTTTCACCCGTTTGAAGGCCGAACGCCGCAAGGCGTTCATTCCGTTTGTCACGGCCGGCGATCCCGACCTGGACGCGACCGCCACGCTGTTGCGCGAAGCGGCACGACGCGGGGCGTCGCTCATCGAGGTCGGGTTTCCGTATAGCGATCCCATCGCGGATGGGAGCGTCATTCAAGCGTCGTACACGCGAGCGCTCAGCAACGGATTGAGCGTCGATGCCATTTTCAGCGCCGTGCGAGCGCTCAACGGGATCGGCGTGCCGTTGGTGGCGATGGTGTCGTACAGCCTGGTGCATCATCGCGGGCCGGCACGCTTCGTCATCGACGCGATCGCGGCGGGATTCTCCGGCGCGATCGTGCCCGATTTGCCGGTCGAGGAAGCAGACGAACTCGCCCAGCTCGCGGCCAAGCACGACTTCAAGCTCATCCTGCTCGTGACACCGACGACGCCGCGCGAGCGCGCCATCAAGATCGCTAAGCTCTCGACCGGCTTTGTCTACTGCGTGAGCGTGGTCGGCATCACCGGCGAACGCAGCCAACTGCCGCCCGACTTGCTCGAACAACTGCGCTGGCTGCGCACGCAAACTCCCCTTCCCTTGTGCGTCGGTTTCGGCATCTCGACGCCTGACCATGTTCGTATGCTGCGCGATTCGGCCGACGGCGTCATCGTCGGCAGCGCTCTGGTGCGCAAATTGGCGGCAAAGAAACCGATCGACACGATCGTGAAAGACGTCGGCGATCTGGTGCAGGAGCTTTCGTCCGCACTCTATTCAGCTTAGGCGCCCTCTTTTGCCGTTTGTGCAAGGCCCCGCCGACAGACGCTTGAAGATGCAGGGTGGATTCAGTCCACGCTACGGCAAGTAGCGGTTTCGACGGCGACTCCAATCACCGGTGCAGCGTCATCGGCACGTTCAGGCGCTTGCCGTCGCGCAACAGATTGACGGTAACGCGGTCGCCTTCAAAGTAGCTGCGCTGGATGTAGTATTGGAAATTCACTACGCCCATGTCGAGCTTACGGTCGTCTACGCCCAGGATGATGTCGCCGGGCCGAATGCCGGCGTCGCTCGCTTGCCGGGAAATGGCGTCGCGCTGGCGGAAGGCGAGTTGCATCTCGGTCAGACCCAGGGCCTTGCGTTCGGCGGCGTCGAGATCGGCGCCGGAGATGCGCGCCTGCGGGATGTACCACTGCACCGACGGACGCCAGGCGATTTCGCCTTTGCGCCAGCCTTCGCTGAGCGCGAGTTTGCCGGTGAGCAGGTCCGCGTTGCGCTGCCAGGCGATGTCGATGGCGCCGATCTTGGGGGCGTGATCGAGCGCGAACTGGGCGTCGCCGAAGGAGTGGATCGGCACGCCGTTGATGCGCTTGACGAGATCGCCGGGTTTCAGACCGACGGCGTCAGCGGGGGACTTGTCCTTGACGCTCTTGACGATGTTGCCGCGGTTGACTTCCAGTTCGATGCCGACGTTTTCGGGGAGGGGATAGCGGTAGAACATCTCACGCGTCCATTGCCCGTTGCGTTTGAGGTTGTCGTTGAGGCGCTCGCGGACGTGATGGCAGTGCATGCAGCCCTTGCCGCCGCCAGTGCGTGCGGATTTCGGGGCGTCCGGGGTGCGCAGAGCGAATTCCTTGTCTTCGCGTTCGTGCATCGTCAGGACCGAGAGCATCGTGTAGCGCAGGCCTTCGAGCGATTGCCGATCGTCGGCGTTCTTGGCGTCGCGGCCGCCGTAGCGCGCGTACATCTTCTCGTCGGCATTCATGAAGAAGATCATCATGGTGAGGTCGTAGTCGAATTCAAAGAGACTGAGATCGAGCGTGTCGATGCGCGTGAGGCGGACGCGGACGAATTTGTCGGCAATGTCCTTGAAGCGTTCGAGACGGACAACCTGCCCGTCGAATTGCTTGCAGTCCACTCAAGGCACGCAACGCAGCACGACCATCATCGGCTTGCCCGATTGCTTCGCTTGCAGGCGGCCTTCCTGAAGGCTCGGCAGCCAGCCGGAGCCGGCCCCGCTTCCCTTGAATTTTCCCTGCGCGTCAGACGAGGATTGAGTGAAAGCAACCGATGCGAAGGCGACCAGGATTGCAACTTGATAGCGCATGCGAAGACTCTCCGTGGATCAACGGCCCTAAAAGTGTCAACGTAGAGGATATCGACGATTGGTGAGAATGGCATGAGAATCGGGACGTTGCCCGTGCATGTTAAGCCGATCCGCCTTCCGCAGCACCCTCGACCGCGGGTGAGATGGCGGGCTGGCGCGTGCCGATGAAGCGTGCCGCCGCCGTCGTCGCAATCATAAACGCGAAGTGAGCGAGCGGCAGCAGCCATTCGATCGTGCTCAGGCCGCTCTCACCCGCGGTAGCGCGCACGCTCTTGAATTCGAGCAGACCAATTGCGCATTGTAGCATCGCGGTGCCGCACAGGAAGAGGCTGGACGCGAAACGATCACGCAGGCACAGCGCGATGCCGCCGGCGATGACGAACGGCAGCGCGTTCCAGACGCACACGAGGACGCCGTGGTCCCAGGCGCCGACGCCCCACCGCCGGGGTTGGCCCGCGTAGTGCCAGCAAACATAGAGGACGGCAAGGCAACAGACATCGAGCGCGACAATCGTGGCCGCCTTGCGTGGCGGGATGATCAGAATCGAACCGATGACCAGGGCGCCGAAACCCATGAAGACATAGTGGAGCGTCGCAGTCCACTCTGCGCTGGGCACGAGTGCGTGCAGGATTCTCCCGATGAAGCTAAGGTCCCGCACTTCGAGCTCGGCAATCTGCCGGAAGTTTGCCGGCACTTGCCCGCCGTCGACGCGCAGCTCATACTCAAGCGTGGTCAACGGGCATTCGTAATCGATAACGGCCTCGAAGGCGACGATCACCGCCATCGTCAGGTGGATGCCGCGAATCCAGGGGTTTCTGATCCACCGAGCCCGCAGCGCGGCGGCGATCAGGATCGCCAGTTGTCCAAACGCGACGCTGGCGACAAAAATCACGTGCAGGAGCGTGAGGATGTCGGCGAGAAGGGCGTAGATCTTCATGGCGGAATGCTCCGGTCATGGGCGGGGAGCGGGAATGGCCAATATTACGAGGCGGGAGTTTGTCGCTTTATTCCCGCATCAATGCAGAAAATCGCGCCAGACGCCGTCAGGATGGACCACCTGGTTCGGTTGGAAATTCGCTTTGTACTCGAGCGATCGGCAGCCGTCTACAAAGTAGCCGAGGTAGAGATAGGGCACCTTCCGGCGCGCGCATTCCTCCAGGAGGCACAAGACGTTGTAGGTGCCGAGCGAGCGGTCGCGCAGATCGGGCTCGTAATAAAAGTAGATCGCGGACATGCTCGTTTCGAGCCGATCCGCGTAGCCGACGCCGACGAGGCGATCCTCGATGACGTAACACCATTCTTCGGTGAAATCGGGATTGTGCACGAACGATTCGCGATAGCTGGCGGCGTCCTTGGCGGGGTGTTCGGGCCAATCTTTCGCGTCGGTCTGAAAGTCGTGGAAGCGATCGTACATGTTGAGCCGCGCGCGCGACACCGCAGGCGCGCCGATGTGCAGCGTCACGTCCGCGTGGTTCGCCTTCCACGCGCGGCGCTGGCTGCGGTTGGGTTTGAACTTCGCCACGTCGACGCGCAACGACCGGCACGCCTGGCATACCTGACAGCGCGGCCGAAAGAGCATGCCGCCGAAGCGACGCCAGCCCTCTGCGAGCCGCCGCGCGTACTCGGCCGCTGAGATATTGGCGACCATTTCGTACTCGAGGCTCCAGTTCTGCGCGGGGAGATAGCCGCACTGGCTGGGCGGCGCGGTGTAGCGGAAGAGGGTTTCCATACGGGTCATTCTACCTGTCGCTGCAGCGGTGCGGCATCACGAAAAACCAATGGCGTTTTCCACTCGTCTATGGGTGAAGCACCTCCTTGAACGTCCGCCGATCGATGTGATGCTTCAACAAATGTGTGTCCTCGTTCGCCCACCAGAGCGCCCCGGAATGGACGAAGAAGCCGTTGTCCGTCCCCTTGCGTGAGATCATCGGCAACGCATCAGCATCGCCTGTCTTACCGGCACGCCGCTTTTTCCAGCCGGTCTTCATGTCGCTGAAGAGATGGACGCCGAATTCTTTCTCGTTGGCAAAGACAACGTCGAGCTTGCCGTCGCCGTCTAGATCGACGAAACGCAAGCCCGTTTCGAGACTCGCTGGCACGGCGAACGGCAACGGCTGCCAGTCCTTGCCGGCTTCATAGCGATAAACCTTGCCGTCGCGGGCGATCATCTCGCAGATGCCGTCGCCGTCGAGGTCGAGCAGACGCGCGAAAAACGGCACGGCGCCGGGCTTGTCTTCGCGCACCACTTCGCGCACGTGCTTGTCGGCGTGCCATTGCTCACCGTCGAAATGGTAGAGGCCCTGATCGACATACGACGTATCCGTCATCGGCAGCGAGTAGCTGCGAAACGCCAGCGACGGGAAGCCCTTTTTGTCGAGCACTCCGAACGCATAATCGCTGCTGCGGAGCAGATTGACGATGAGCCGATCGGGCATCGGCACGACGCGCCAGTGGCTGAACTCCGGGTTCCACACGTACATCTTGTTCTTGCGCGCCCGCACATCGACGATATCGAGATAGCCATCGTTGTTGACATCGAGCAAGAAGACACTGTCGGCTGCGCCGCGCCAGTTGCCCTTGTGCAGGAGGGATTTCTGCAGGCGATCATGCGCCTCCTTGAAAGTGAGGAACTTCACTTTCTTGCCATGCTTGGCGACGGCGTGATCGATGAAGTCGATGACCTGCTCGGCCTTGATCCAGCCGTGCGGGTGGAAGACCATGTTGAAAACGCCCTTCTTGAGGACTGTGCAATCGAGGGCCGCCTTCCAATCGTTGAGCGTTATCGGATTGTTCGGCTTCTGCAAATGCTGGGCCTGCCAATCGCTCGGCGTCATGCACGGGAACTGCCAGCAGTATTTGCCGATCAGGTAGGGATAGGGGTAATTCTCGATCCAGTTGACGAACTGGCGATCCATCGGCAAGTATTTCTTGAAGCGTTCCTTGCCATCTTCAAGCACCAACTCCCTCGGCAATTCTCGATCCTCGGAGGTGAAGACCGTGAATACCGAGGAATCAAGTGACAGGTAATTATTCTTAGTCGAGGTCTTGTTGAAGATCTCCGCCCAATGGCGCGGGCTCGGCGTGTTGAGCGAATCGCAGCACGGCATGCGGAAGCAGACGGGGTAATTGTTCGGCACCGCGTTCAGCAGATCGACGCACTGTTCATGGGTTGCCTTCGCCTTGTCGAAGCCGATCTTGAAGTAGGGGCACGGATGATCGACGGTGTGCACTTCGAAGCTCAGGCCCTCCTTGAGCCAGGCTTGCAGGTGTGGATCGTCGGGCTTGACGTTGCACGTCATGATGCTGACGGGCGCCCGGCCGTCGATGCGTTTGAGCCGATTGAGAATGGGCCGCAGGTAGGTCTCGTACTTCTGCGGATCGCGCATGTCGTCGATGGCCAGGATCACCACCGCATCCACGTCGGGCTCGCCGACCCACTGCGGCGTCGTGAGCTTGGGATAGCCGGCGTGCGGATAGTAGGGATTGAGTTCGTCGAGATGCGCGAAGCGATTGCCGGGCGTCGCCTTAGGGGGTTGGGCGAAAACAGGGAGAGGCAGGAGCAACAGGACGAGGAAGGAAAGGTTGCGCATGGAGGACTCCGGTGGATGACGCCAGAACGTAGGGCCATCGTACTCGGAAATCATGGCGGGAGAAGCGAAAAAGTGACCGTGCACCCCTCTCCCCTGTACTCAGGGGAGAGGGGTGCACGGTTACACGGAATACTGAGGGGGGCCTCGCCTACCTCTTCGGCGGCAGGGGCAGATAAGCCGCGGGTTTGCCGAAGACGCGGTCATGGTAGAGTTGCAGGCCATGCGCGGCGTGATAGAGGGCGCCGCTGTCGACGGGGTCGTTGCGCATGTCGAGAATCGTCATTGCCAAGGCGTTGACGGCTTCTTGCATCCACATTGATTTGAGTTCGTCGTCGGTCATCGCCAGGGCCAGCCATTCGACGACGTGGCCAGTCGTACCGATGCGCAGATGCGGATCGGGCTTGCGGTCGGGGCCTTTGAAGTAGTCGGTCGAGAGCGTGCGGTCGGGGCTTTGGAAACTGCGGGCGAGCTGCTTGTGTTCGTCGATCTTTGCCGCGACGCCGGCCCACAGTTCGGTCTTCTTACCGCCGTTCTTGCGATGAAGGTGATACGCCCAGGTCAAGCCGAAGAGCCGATGCGTGCCGCCGCAGGCCGCATCGTTGATGGAGGCGTCGCGTTCGTAGCGGACCACGTCGTCGAAGGTCAGCTTCTCGCCCGCGGCGTTGGTCCAGGCATGATCGGTCCCATAATATTGGGCGATGATGATGATCGCCCAACTCAACTCCTGTTTGTCCTTGACGCTGGCGCGCATCTTCGCGTGGCGAATGAAATCCTCGAAAGTGTGGTCGCCGCCGCCGACCTTGAACTTGCGGTCGCGCGGCATGCCCCATTGCGCCATCTCGGCGATGAACTGATCCTGATGGCCCTGCGCGATGCCTTGTTGCTTGATGTCATCCGGAGCCGCGGTCAACACGTCAAGCCCGTGCGGCGTGGGCAGGAATTGCAGGCCGCGGATGGCGCCGCCGGCGCAAATGTGCTCGATAGCGTTGATCTTTTTGCGCGTGTCCGGATTCGTGAGCGTCGTCCGTTCGAGGCCGCTGCCGAGGATGCCGTGGAAGACGGTCCAGAAGGCGTTCGTCGTCAGAAGATCGCGGCTGCGCACCTGTTCGAGGGCGGCGTCGATGCGCACCTTCACGTCGTCGGGTGTTTCCGGCGGCTTGGGGATACTCTCGACGGGATTGGGCGCGTCCTTCTTCGTTGCATCGACCGGGGGCGCGGGGGGACACCCGACGCCGGTGAAGGCGAGCAGGATCATCAGCGCGATGGGGAAGCGGCGCATGGATACGCTCACATTTGGCCGCTGGCGGCTTAGCGCTCGCGGCGAAGCGCGGGGCTCTTGGCGCTTCACCGCGAGCGCTAAACAGCAGGCGACGGATGGTCAGAACTTCTTGATGTTCTCATTCCCCGCCAGCACGATCGACTTCTTCGGCTCCGCGCTCGTCTTGCTCGACGGGACGGCGCTCGCCGCTTGGCGCCCGAAGGAGCCAAGGCGCGCCCATTCGTTCGGCGTCAGATAGCTCAGACTGCACAGCATGACAAACGGCCCGAAGAGGGGCATCTTGTAGATGAAGAAGACGCCCAGCCAGCCCAGCAGCGCGCCGCCCAGGAGAATGCCGCGCCACCAGCCGGTGCGCCAGGCGAACAGCGGAAAGCCGATCTGCCAGGCGAGCGCGGCATATTGGATCAGGCTCAGGACAAAAAGCGTCGGTATCGCGGAGCCCGCCTCGCGTTGCAGGCTTTCGGCGGTCGTCAGAAACGGCGGATGCAACGGATACCACAGCGCGACGCCCGCCCACCAGTCGCCCATCTGCAATTTGTGCAACCCGCTGGTTACGATGATGATCGCAAAGTGCAACTGCACGAGCCGCATCACGCCATTGGCCGCGTAGCTCAAGGGCCGTTCCCGCGCCGATGCGCCGAACAGCGCTGAGCCGAACAGGAGATCGCGCGGCGAGCCGAGTACTTGTTCCCAGATCGTCAGTCCGCCGTTCCAGTGGCCGACGAGCAGATAAGCGAACATCAAATAAAACGCGAGAATGGCGAGTAAATAGTCGGCTTCGTAACTGATCGCGGGATTGCCGAGGAAGGAAACGACGACGACCCAGGTCAACACGCTGGTGATGCGCGTGGCGACGCCGAGCGTGAAGAGCACGAGCACTGCGATCGAACTCCAGTACAGGCCGAGGAACGTCGAGTGCGCTGTGTTCGCGTCGGCCAAATAAAGAATCGACCAGCCAAGCGGCGCCATCGGGACAGTCTGCCGCTGCGCTTCCTGGTACGCTTCCTTGTCAAACCAGCCGTCGAGGCTGAAGAACGCCCGCTCGTGGCCCATGAACGACAACAGCCAGGCGCAGAACAATACGCCCGCCAACACGCGCAGCGCGTGCAGCCCCGTGGTCGGGGCCGGCGTGAACCAGAAGCGCGTCCAGGCGTTGCCGGCTTCCACATCGATGTTGTCGGCAGGGAATCGATCACTTGGCACGATAGTCTCCAAAATGGCTCTTCAGCTCATCGAACAACTCCGGCCTTGGAGCGATCATGTCCGTGGGCGTAACCTTCTCGCGCGTGTGGCGAACCAACTCGGCCGAGCGTGCCCGGTGTTCCCGGCACAAATGACGCATGTAGGCCTGGGCGAGCAGCTTGGCCCCTTCAGTCGGCCGAACCGCCGGCGGATTACGCGGCACCTTGTTCTCGTCCACGTGCTTGAGATGCAACGTGCCCGGTTCGCTCATGTCCCAAATCTCGACCGTCGGCATCTCTTTGCCCGCGGCGGGAAGTTGTTCGGTGATGCGCGCCGGCGGCACCGGCTGATCCTCGGCCAGGCCGCGCGCCAGTATCTCCTGGCGATGGCGCACCCAGAAGTTGGCCTTCGCATCGGGGAACTTCAGAGTTTGGATCACGCCGCCGAATTCGTCCTTCAGATGGACGACAAAGTAGGCGGCGTAGGGGGCCGGACGATTGGCCATGAAGTGATAGTTGTGCGTCATGCGCAGCGGTTGCAGATAATACGGATAGGTCAGCGTCGAGGTGATACTCTTGGCGAACTGCGGCCCCTCCATCATGGTCTCGCCGCCGTAAAAAGGCCACGGGCCGCTCTGCGGTTCGAGCGCCAAAAGCAAAATGGCCGTCAGATGCCCAACGGCGAAAATGCTGCCGACGATCTTGAGCCCCCTGGGCAGCGGCCGCGGCGGTCTTGCTTGCATCGAGGACATGGTTCGTATCCGACGGCGAAAAATCTGGAATTAGAAAGGATGTGCATAGCTTAGCAAATGCGCCCGCATCTTGAAAAGGCTTTTGCTATTTTTCCCAGACTTCCCAACATCACTTACCCGATAGAATCGGCCCGATCGGTACAGCCGACAGATGTGTATGCACGCGTCCGCCCGGCCCACGCTGCGCGGCCATCAGGACCCAAGGTAGTCCTTCATATACTTGCCTGCGGAGAGGCTCTTACTGCCTTTGGGTTTGTCTTTTTCGTTGGCGGGTTTCGGCGCTTCATCCGCCTTCTCGGCGGCGGCGGCCAATTCCGAAACGTCGAACATCATCGTGGACACGCCCGGGTCGAGAACTTCGGAATCCCCGGAATCATCCATGAGCCACTGGACCGCATCTTCTCTCAGTTCCAGCACCGCCTCGGTTTGGCTGCGTTCGATCTGGAACGCGAACGAAATATCGCCGACGTCGAGAATGTCGCCGTGCTGGATCTCGATCTGCTGCCCAATTCGCTTGTTGTTGAGGAACGTGCCGTTGGCGCTTTTCAGATCGCGGATCAGCACGCGGCCACCCCAGCGCGCAATCGCACAATGACGCCGGCTGACCAGACTGCTATGTGGCCGAAGGTGGCAAAGAGGATCGCGGCCGATGATGAACAGCGTTTCGGGCAGCGGAATCTCACGACCTTTTTGCTTACCAACGAGAACCATGAGGTTTGCTTGCATCAATCTCTCTTATCTTTTAGGCGACATCCATCCGACGCCTGTCCTGGGTCATGAAAATAAATCACTCGTCCCAGAACAGACGAACGAAAGGTATTAAACCAAAAAGAGGGGATCAAGTACCGTCCATTTTGATTAAAAACCGGTTAGAATCCGCGCGGCGCGGGATTCTCGCACAATCGAAGAAATGCAAGGCAGCAAGGATGATCGAGGTGCCGCCTAGTTGAAGGATTCCAACGCGGCTTCTTCGGTGGGGAAGATTTTGAAAATCTTGTCCAGCTTGGTAATCGAGAAGACCTCGTAGATCTGCGGAATCACGTGGCACATCGCCAGCCGGCCACTGCACGCCTGCAGCTTCTTGTGGAGATTGATGAGCTTGCCGAGCGCCGCGCTGGACATGTACTCCACATTGGTGAAGTTCAACAGAAGCTTGCGCTTGCCGTCTTGTTCGACCAGACTAAAGAGCTGCTCGGCAATCGCCTGAATGGTTGGCTCGTCAAGAATCCGCTTGTCAAGGAAATTGACGACGGTGACATCGGCGTTCTCTGCAATTTTCAGTCGGTGGTTGGTCGCTGACTTGGCCATGACAGATCCCTCGTTGACACTCTACCCAGCAATCATAATCGAAAACAATAATAATTCCACAGCATTCCGCGCGGTTTAGGCAAAACGCTCCAGGAGCACGACCGAGGTGTCATCGTGTCGGCCGGTACCGCCGGTGTAATTGGATGTGATCTCGAACAACTGATTGAGCGTGAAGTCGATGTCCTTGGCGCGGCAGTCTTGCAAGATCTTGACGACGCCTTGCGTGCCGAAAGCAAGGTCGCTGTTCGGGCCGCCATGCGGAGGCAGTGCGTCGGTGAGGCCGTCCGAGTAGATCAGCACGCGAGCGCCGGCAGGGATGAATTTCGCCGCGGAAACGTACTCCACATCCGGATAAATGCCCAATGGCAGCCCGGCATCCGCGTCGCTGCCGATCGAGATCACCTCGTTGGTCTTGAGATCTTGCATCAGGGCGAGCGGATGTCCCGCCGTCGTCCAGTGCATCTCATGATTCACCGTATCGATGGCCGTGTAGTAGAGCGTGATGAAACCGCCGCCCGATTGCACGATCGAGTTGTCGCACAGCCGCTGATTGATCTCGGCGACGAACTTGGCCGTCTCCTGATAGCGCGACCCCGTGAACATGCGAATGAGCGTGTGCATGGCCATGATCGACATGCACGCTTTCAAGCCGTGGCCCGACGCGTCGCCGACCATCAACGCCAGCTGGTCCTTGTCCGGCAGGAAGAGATCGTAATAATCGCCCCCGGCCATGACCACGGGCATCTCGCCGACGACCTGCACCTGGGCTGGCTCGTAGCGGGCCCTGATGGCATAGCCCGGCGGCGGCGTGAGTCCCTTGGGGATGATCGACTCTTGCATGCGGCGCACGCCGTCCATCTCGTCGCGCAACAGCGCGGCCAGCTTCTTGCCCTCCTCCGCGCGCGCCGCCTGCACCGCCGACTCCAGACTGGTCAACGCCAGGAAAATGAAATCGCCGTTGTCGTCGCGCACGATGTAGAAACGCAGGCCGTGCGTCATGAAGCGCGGCAAACTCAACATTTCCCCCTGCCGGCAGCCCAGGACCGTCGGGACGTTGGGGAGCAATTCTTGCTGCTTCTGAAAAGTTGCGAAGCCCGTCTCCGCGGTCTTGGGAAACGTCAACGCCTGGAGCACGACATCCCACCGTCCCGGCAAGAGCTGCGCGCTAAATTCCTCACCCGTCAGGCAGATCTTGATCTCATTCCCCTCGTTGCCGAGATAAAGACTGATCAAATCGGCCTGGTCGGCATCGTCCCACGCGACAAGAATCCTCATGAATGACCCTCAAACATCGAACTGAAAGGAAATGCCAGCATTGGAACGGGCGCGCTGGTTATTAAATCCTACCAAAAAAACACACCGGGGAAAGTGCCGCCTCTCGAACCGAGCTTGAAAAACATGCCGCAAACCACGAAAGACACGAAAGATGAAGCGGCGAAAAAAACCGTCCGATCCTTGCTTCTTTTTCGTGTCGTTCGTGTGTTTCGTGGTCCACTCTTGACCATCCGTGTCATGAATCCCTTCACCGAAAATCATGGAAATCCCTATTGCACGCCCATGCGGCCTGTTCTACAATTAAGGTGTTGTTTGGGTAATGGTAGAGCAGTCATGGCAGCGGTCACCAATTCGGTCTCCCCCATTTGTCAAACTCTCGTCCCAACTTTTCCACTCTTCGCCGTTTTCTCATGCGATCGCCTCAGCCCGCGTTGGGTCTCTTTGGTGTTTGCGTGATTTCTTGAAGGAGGCCCTACGTGGCCATGAAGTTGTATGTCGGCAACCTGCCTTACAGCATGACCGACTCCGATCTCGAGCAGTTGTTCGCCCAGCACGGAACCGTTCAGTCCGTGCAAATCATCATCGATCGCGATACCGGACGCTCCAAAGGCTTCGGTTTCGTCGAGATGGGTTCCAGTGAAGAAGGCCAGGCAGCTATTGCCGCGCTGCACGACACGGACATCGGCGGCCGTAAGCTCACCGTCAATGAAGCCCGCCCGCGCGAAGAACGCGGTCCGCGCGGCGGTGGCGGCGGCGGTGGTGGTCGCGGCGGTTACGGTGGCGGTGGCGGCGGTGGTGGTCGCGGCGGCTACGGCGGCGGCGGCGGCAAACGCTACTAAACAAAACAACCCCTTGCTTCCCGCGAGGGGTTTTTTATTTGTCGTCGTTTAGCGCTCGCGGTGAAGCACCATGCGATGGGCGATTCACCACGAGCGCTAAACGAACTGGTCTCAAAACCATCCGCCGAGCACTTTGGTTCCCCCCATGAAGATCATGCTAAGCAGCACGCCCAGCTGTAAGACGACTCCCACGAGCAATCCCCAGCGCTCGTAGCCCTTCATTACTTCGACGCATGCATCGAGCCGCGTCGCTGCTTCGCCGGCATCCACGGCATCGCCAAAAATCGCCTCGACATCGCCGGGCGTGGTCCCATCCTGGATCGAACCGTCACCGCGCATCGGCGCGCCGGCTTGAATTGACTCGCGCGGGTCATTCGGTTGCTCGTTCATGCTCGCTCCTTTCGCGCTGTTTTTTGCGCACGTGCCAGAACATGGCGAAGGCGAAGATCGCCGCTCCACACAAGAAGAACATGCAGGCCGCTCCGAGAACTTCGCCGCGCGCTCCGAACCACTCGGCATAACGGAAGATCGACCAGAGCAGGAAAAACACGACGCCTCCCGACGCCGGGAAGCCACGGTCCTCGCGCAGCCCGTACATCATCAGCCAGAACGCCAGCCCCACCATGCCGAAATTGGCCAGGATCGTCGGCACAAGGGTAACAAACCAATCCCCGCGCTGGTCCATGAACTCGTGCGTGGCCGCATAATATAACGCCAGGAAAAGCATGAGCACGACCATCGACAACGGCAGCCACTGGCGGACAGCGAAAGCATAGAGCGGCCGCGTGTATGCCGCCTCGGCTCGGCGCGTCTGCAGGACAAAAGCGACCGCGAACACGCCTCCAGACACGGCGGTCGCGGCGAACGATTGTCCCAGGAAAATGCTGAAATCGCGGATCCGTCCCAGATCGCGGTGCATGTCATGAAAGCTCAAGACACTCAAGACGCCCATGCACAGGAGCGATCCATAAAGGCGATACGGTATCGCGAATTTGCTCCCCTCCGGGTGCAACTCCGAGAGCATCAAGAGCAACGCCCCCGCGCTGCCGATGACCAGGATCGGATTCTCCTCGCCGCGCCACGCAAACGGCAACAAGACAATCCACCACGCCAGCAGCGGCACATACAGCCCGACCGTTATCACCGAGCGTTTCTGATATGCCCACAGCAAACCCATGCCCGCCAGCAACGGCAACGTGTAAGCGGCCCGCGGCAGCCCGAGCAGCAGGAACTCGCGATGGCCCCAGCCGATCATCTCCATGCCGACCCACGTCGCCAGCAGCGCCGTCGCCAGCATGTGCAGGAGCACCGTGTCGAGGAAGAGCGCCAACGGCGCCACGCCCATCGCCCACCACCAGATGCCGTCGGGGGGATGGTCCCCCAGGTGAAAGATGTGAGCGATGAGCCCGATGGCCGCCCCGTACATCAACGAGCCGAAGAAAAACGCGAACTCCGAGAAGATCTTGGCTTGCCACGCATAGCGCAGATAGAAGCCCAACCCATGGAAAGCGATGATGACGGCCAGCAGAAAAATGCACTTGATCGGGTCGGGCAAGAACTCCCAGGTGAAACCGACGAGCATGAAGACGGCAAGAGCGACGAACATCGCCGCGATGCCGATGAGGGCATAGATCGCGATCGACTGTTTCCGCGCGGAGCTTTGCGTCGGCGTCTCGTAGATGTCGAGAATGGCGCCGACCTGATCCTCTTTGACGAGACCGCGGTCCTGCCACAAATCGAGTTCATCGAGCAGCCATTGCCGCATGGTTTGCGAGAGCGGACGTTTTTCCATGGTGGACTCCATCCGGCAGTGGTGGCTGCAATGGTCTAATCGTCATCATCGGGACCCAAGAGCGCGAACGCCTTTTCAACGACATCTTCAACAAGATCATCTCCTGGAGTGCAAACAAACTCCGCATGCCGTTCTACCCAGTCAAGATTCTTCACCTGATCGGCGAGAACAACGCCATAGACGAGCGGGTTCTTCGGTATCTCGACCTCCCAGGGATAGTCTTTTTTCTGGCCGGTGATCGGGCAAACAACTACGAGCCCAACCTTGCGATTGTATTCGTCGGGGGAAAGCACCAGCGCTGGACGCCGGCCCGCTTGTTCGTGTCCGGCTTGCGGGTCGAAGTCGAGACGAATGATGTCGCCGCGCCGGGGCGCGTAGGACTTCTTGCTCACAGCAATTCCTTCCCGACGGGGCGTCCCGTCTTCACCTCCGCATGGAGGTTCTTCTTGGTCACCTTGGCCATCAGTTGCTTGAAGGAATAACGCCGGGCCACCACTTTGCGGGCCTTGCGCACGCGCAGCTCGTCGCCGTCGCGCTCCACCGTGACGAGACAGGATGCAAAATCACCGGGCAACGTCAGCCGGGCCTTGCGGTCGGTCTTTCGGGTCAGAGTTTTCATGACATGCCTCCCATCGAATCATAGACGGTGTATTCTTCGCTGGCAATCCCACTGGTGGGACGAACCCACATCGCCGCTCTCGAGTTCATCGAGTAGCCATCGCCGCATGGTTTGCGAGAGCGGGCGTTTTTCCATGGTGGTCTCCAGTTCCGAAATGGCGGCCCCGTTAGCCGGACGCGCAAGCGATGAATTTTTCCATGTCCGTCGCTTGCGCGTCCGGCTAACACGAATCAACGCGGCTTACGTTCATATAGCACCGCGCCAGGCAGAGATGCGGGGGACACACGGCCTTCCGTTTCGGCGACGCGCGTCCAACGTTGCGGCACGCTGCTGAAGTAATAGTCGAGGCCGCGCGACTTCATCACCAGCGCGAGCCGAATCCCCTTGGCCTCCGTCCAGCGCTCCAATTGATCGTAGGGCGCCGGGTCTTTGTGCTCGCGCTTGAGTTGCGCGAAAAACGCGGCAAGGTCCTCCTGCCGAGAGATGAATTCGTCGCCGTACAGTTCGCAGCGATCATCGATGTAGATGCGCAACTCTGGCACATAGTATATGAGAAAGCCGCCGTAAGCCATTTCATTGAAGATCGGATCATTGGGCTTCGACCGCTCGCGTATGGCGTCAATAAACTCGGTCGGCGTCAGCGCCGGATCGACCTGGGCCTGCCCTGCCCCGACGAGAGGAAACGGCACGGCGCACGCTTGCAGCACGAACGCCACGGCCACGATCCCGGCGGGGATCGCCCAAGGCAGCAGCCGGTTTTCCGTTCCAGTGGTAGGTTTGGTCTGGTCCACGCTGCTTTCAGGTTCGCCTTGTCGAGCATCGTGCGCGAGATTCTTCAACCTTTCGAGCAGCCGAGAATTCGCCAGTATGTCCGCGAGGGCGACCGCGGCAGTGATGCTGAACAACGTGCAGTGCCTGATGCGCTGGACGGTGAGAATGAACCAGATGATCGGCACGAACCAACTCACGCGCCACCGGCGCACGGGGACGGTCGCCAACGCGAGGACGTAGACCATGCCAAAGAGCGGGATGCCGCGCTGATACGGATTGCTCCAGTCCAGCGGCATGTGTTCATAGATGTACTTCGACAACGACGTAAGGTTCATCAAGCGAATCCAGCCGAGCGGCAGGTCCCAGCCATAAGGGTTGACCAACGTCGCCAGCACGCACGCCACGCCGATCAGCGCTAAGCGCCCGAGGCCCTGCGCGGTCTTGAGTGGGTTCGGCCAACCGACCAGCCAGGCAACGCCCCAGCCGGCGAAGACGATTGCCACCGTGCAAAGCCCGCCGAGCGCGCCGCCGTGAAGATTGGTCCACAAGGCGAATACGGGCGGGAGCCAGCATAAGCGCCGCCAAACCGCGGGTTCGTTTTCGAAATCGACTATCTGTGCGAATGTCCAGCCGAGCAGCGTGATCGTGACGATCTGCGGGCGCGCCAGCCAATGATACCGGCTGCTTAACAGCAGGAGCGCGACGACGATGCCGGTTGCGATCCAGTGACTTCCGGCACGGACCAGGCGGCCGGCGGCCCAGGCATAGGTCGCGGCGAGCAACACGGCAGTCCCAAGAACGAGGGCGTCCAGGCCGCCGATAGCGTGCAACGTCGCCATGCCGACTTGCGCAAGCCATTGGTGCGACTGCCATGCCGTCCCGCCAAACGTGCAGCTGAAGTCGTCCTGCCGCGGAACATCATGCGTCGTCAGGATTCGCTGGCCGATCACGGTGCTCCAGAATGAGCCGGGGTCGAAGAGGAATTGCCTTTGACCGATCCAGGCCAGTCCAACCAAGAGGCAGAGAAACATCCACGTTTCGCAGCGCATGAATTTATTGACCACGCAACACTTCCCCGCATTGAATTGGTCCGAATGGGACTCCTCGGGCAGACCTTCTCCGGTTCACCTCGTCGTTGGACGACCAATTATGCGACATCTTCCGAAGTTTCCGAAAAATCGGCTTACGCGGTTGACAGCATGCCAAATGCGACCTAGCTTTGTTCGTTCGCGCGACGATCAACAATGTCAACGCGGACCTGGCCACCTGAAATACTCGGGTTTTAGGGTTTTTTGTATCCCCCTATTTGTCGAAAGGACCTTTCCGATGAACATGCTCAAGAACGCCGTGGTCAATTTCCTGGTGCGTGAAGACGGCCCGACCGCTGTCGAATACGCCGTCATGCTCGCGTTGATCGTCGTCGTGTGCCTCGCCGCGATCACGACCCTCGGCCAAAACGCCAACAACACGTTTACGTCCATCGGAAACTCCGTCGGCTCGGCCAGCTAACGTCGAGTCCCCAAGAGCGAAGCTTCAAAAGTCGATCCGCAGTACGAATGGGCAATGGGAATTGCTTGCCTCTTCGTACCGCGGAATCGATTTTTTTCGTTCCAGCAGATTCACTAGCCCGCAGCGCCAGCAAGGGATTTGTGTGATTTCCCTTGCGGCGCTGTGGGCTAGTGAGACAAATATGCCTATTCAAACCGCGCGCGGCGTTGAAGGGCCATCGCTCGGGTATGCGAACAGATATCGCGCGTGAAATCGCCCAGCCCGCTTCTGGCCTGCCCGTTGCCTCTCCCCCGAAGGGGAGAATTCAATGCCCGTGCCCGTGCGCGTCGTCCGCGCGGAATAGCATATGTTGCCGATTGCCGCGTGCCGTCAGGTACGCCACCAGATCGAGGATCTCCTCGCGTGTCAGCTTGTCCAGGAGGCCCTTCGGCATCACCGAGATCGGCGACTTCGCTTTCGCCTCGATGTCCGCGGTCAACAACACGATCGGCTCCGCCTTCGTCAGCGGGTTCTCGATCAGCTTGATCTGCTTGGGCGTCTCCTCGAGGATGATGCCCGTGTGCGTTTTGCCCTTCTTCGTCTCGATCACCCAGGTCTGATACTTCTCGTTGATCTTGAACGACGGGTCGATGAGCTCCTTGAGGATGTCGAGCGATTTCATCTTGAGGTCGAGCTTGGCCAAATCCGGGGCGAAGTCGTTGCCTTCGCCGTCCATCTTGTGGCAGGCGATGCAGTTGGCGACCTTGAACATCGCCTTGGCATTGCCGAAGTTGCGGCCCGGCTTCATCAGCTCGACGTCGGACGCCAGCTCCTCGAACTTCCACTCCGTGCGCGGCCGGCGGTCCTTCAGCTGCGGGTCGTCGATCTTGAGCGGATTCTTCGCCAGATACGCATCCGGATTGGCGAGGTATTCGTCGAGATTATCGACGACGTAAAGCGCCCCGTGCATGCGCATCCAGTGTCCCGGATACGTGCACACATACGGATACACGCCCGGCTGCGACGGGGCGACCCAGCTCAGCTTCTGCAACTCGCGCGGCTGCAACAGCGTGCTCGCCAGCAGTACCTTGTCCGACTTCGGCACGAAATGCCGGGCCGCGAACTCCGGCATCTGCGCATTCGCCTCGGCCATCTTGCCCAACTCTTCCATCGAACCGGGTTTGCCGAAGACGATGTTGTGCGGCATCAGATCGATGTTCTCGAAGAGGAACTCGACGGCCTTGCCCTTCTCGACGACGATCACTTCCTTGTCGAAGGCCATGCGTTCGGGCAGCGTGCCGATGCGGATGACGCGCACGCCCAGAACGCCGAGCTCGGCGCGGACTTTCTTGCCTTGATCGGCGGGCAACAGCGACGCCAATGCGTCGGCGAACTCCAGGGCGTCGAGCGCATCGGAGGCCGTGCGTTCCTTCACCGGAATCCGGCGAATATGGGCGAGCATCACGTCGGTTAGCTTGACTGTTTCGTCATCCTTGGGCCAATATTGCTTCGGGATGCGCTGGATCGCCCTGATCGCGGCAAGACGATCGGTGTCGTCCTTCACGAATTTGGCGAGCGTCTGGTACGTTTTCGTTTCCTGGCCACGCACGGTGGTGAGCGCGGTCATGGCGGCGCGGCGTACGAGCAGAGCGGGATCGCCGCCGCTGGCGAAGGTGTATTCCGACAGCCGTTTGGCGGGCTGTTTGACAAGCTTGTGGACCTCCTTACGGCTCGAATCGAGGATCTTGAGCGTGTAGCCGTCGA
Source organism: Planctomycetia bacterium (assembly GCA_005799265.1). Lineage (GTDB taxonomy): Bacteria > Planctomycetota > Planctomycetia > Gemmatales > Gemmataceae > SIAQ01. Next base: position 20,773 of record SYHD01000022.1, read on the forward strand.
GGCGGGCGCCGAGTTCACCGTCGGTGCGGTTGTAGATGGTGATGGCTTCGATGGCATGCTCGGCGCCGAGATCGACCTCCCACCAGGGATTGGTTTCGCCTTCCTTGGTGTGGGTTTGGCCGCCGCCGCCGTAGTTGCCGACCTTGTTGCCGTCGATGCCTTTCTGAGCGTCGCCATTGGACACGGTGCTCGATTGCGAGGCTTTGCCGGTGAGGGCGATGTTCTTGCCATCGCTGTAGACTTCGACCTCGGCCAGCGTCAACGTGCGTTTCTTGCCGGGCAGCTCGACGCGGACGTAGCGGCCGACGTGCCCCTTGCCGGCGCTCTTGGATTCGAGGCTGGCAGGGAGCTTGACGAGCAACGGCTCTATCTTCGGATACAGGCTTGCGCGCAGGCTGGCGTCGGAGACCATCGGCATGGCGGCGAGGAAGTCGCGTAAACTTGGGACCGATTTCGTTGCCAGCGTCCACGCCTTGTCCGTGGAGCCGTCCACGTTCATGAGCGACACGTAGCCGATCTGGCGGACGACGGGCTGCTTGGCGCTGGTGGCGAGCTTTTCCAGTTCGGCGCGGGCCAGCGTCAATTCGGCGGGGCCACGCGTCGTCAGCATGCGAACCAGATCGAAGATGACGTTCTCGTCGCGTTCTTCCTTGCCGGCGTCGATGCGGGCGATGGAGTCTAACAGGACGCGCATCTCGGTCTTGCCGTCGAGCTTGGCGACCTCGCGCACGGCTTCGCGGCGCACCTGGTCATTCAGGCCGTGGCGGAGGATGATCTCGTTGTAGACCGTCTTGGTCTTGGCCGCCTTGAGCAGGGCCTCGTTGCTGATGTTCTTGAGGAAATAGCGGAAGCCGGCCTCACTGGTCACCGGAATCGGCTGTCCCTTGGCGATGGCGGCTTTCACGTAGGGATCGAGGGTGCGCTTCGTCTCCTTCATGCAGTAATCGATGTAGTAATCGGTCGGATGCTCGGCGGCGATCAGAGCTATCTCAATGGCTTCCGGATTGTTGAAAAAGCTCGCCGCCCGCACCGCTTCGAGGCGGACGCGCGGGTGCTTGTCGGCTGCCTGTTCCTTGAGCAATTCGAGGGCGTCGGAGATTTGCTCGCGTTGATAGCAGAGGACGCGCGTCGCCGCTGCCCGGGCGCGATGATCGGGTGAAGTCAGCACCTTCTTGAGCAGATCGCGATTGCCGACGTTGTGATTTTGATGCACCCACAAGCCTTCGAGCACGTGATGCTCGTAATCGGCGTCTTTCTTGTCGAGCTTGCCGAGCCAGTCCGCCGTTGCCTGGATCACCTCGTCGGACTTGCGCGCGGTCAATTCGAGGCGGGCGCGATAGCGAACGCGATCTTCCTGGCTCTTCAAGGCGTCGAGCAGTTCGGGGACGGTCGCTCCCGCGATCTTCGTCGATTTCGACAGCGGCCGGCCGTCGTAGCTGATGCGGTACACACGGCCATAGGTGCGATTGCGATTGGGATCGCGCAAGTTGTGCTGCATGTGGCCGATGATCGGGTTGTGCCAATCGCTGAAGTAGATGGCGCCGTCGGGGCCCATCTTGACATCGGAGGGGCGGAAGTTCGGATCGCTCGAGACGATGAGGTAATCGTTCTGCCCTTCGGGCGTCTTGGCATGCTCGGCAGTGAAGCCGGAGCCGCTTTCCTTCATGATGAGGCGATAGATGCCCTGGAAAGTGATGACGTTGCCGTTCAGAAAATTGCCCTGATATTCAGGCGGGAAGTGGGCGCTCGAGAGAATTTCGTTGCCGGGGCAGGGCCGGCTGAGCTGCTTGAACCACGTCTGATAGCCCGCGTGCCTGCTCGGATATTCCATGCGGCCCGAGAAGCCGGCGGCGAAGTAGTTGGCATTGCCGGTGCCGTCGGTGACGAAGTTTTGGCCCCAGCGATCGAAGACGTGCCCGTGCGGATTGGCGAAGCCATAGTTGATGAACGTCTCGAACTTCCACGTGCGCGGCTCGAAGCGGAAGACGCCAGCGTTGGCGTTGCGCACGGGCGGGCCCCACGGCGTCTCGACCTGCGTGTGATGGAACGTCCCTTCTTGAAAGTACAACGCGCCGCCGCCGTCGATGACGAAGCTGTTGAGCGCGTGATGCGTGTCGGCCGAATCGATGCCGTGCAAGATGCGTTCGCGAATGTCCGCCTTGCCGTCGCCGTCCGTGTCTTTCAAGAACATGAGGTCCGGCTGCTGGCCCACGAGCAGGCCGCCGTTCCAGAATTCGAGCCCGGTCGGCACGTGGAGTTTGTCCGCGAAGGTGGTGCACTTGTCCGCGACGCCGTCGCCGTCGGTGTCTTCGAGGATGATGATCTTGTCGTTCATCTCTTCCTTCGGCTTCCAGTGCGGATAGCTCGGCATGCAGGCGACGAAGAGACGCCCCTTGTTGTCCCACGCCATTTGCACGGGATTCGCCAAGTCGGGGAACATCTCCTCCGAGGCGAACAGGTTGGCCTTGAGGTTCCTGCCGAGCTTCATCTTGTCGATCGCTTCCTTGCCGCCGAGGAACTTGTGTTTGAGTCCGGCAAGCGGTCCGGGCTTGTTGGTGTTGATCTCGACGAACGGCTTGGTGTTGGAGTCATCGACCTTGAGTTGTTTGCCCTGCGCGGCAGCCCAGACGAGCTTGTCGCGGTTGGCGGTCATCTCGTCGAGGATCTCCATTTCGCGCTGGGCGACCTCGAAGTTGGTGTTGATTTTGCCGGGGATGGGCTTGCCGGTCTTCGGATCGAATTCATTGAACTTGAGTCCCGCCCGGCCGCCGTAGATCGAGAATCCGTCCACGGTGCGATAGCGGTTGAACCAGTGGAAGTTGCGTTCGAGGACGGCGGCGCGGAGCTTCTCGTGCCGAAACAACGCGACCTCGGCGCGCGCGCCGAAAAGTTCAAGCGTGATGATCCACGCGAGTCGACGATCGCCGTTCTCGTTGAGGTGGATGCCGTTGATCGTCCACGGCTGCTCCGTCTGAGGATACGCCTTCAAAGTCGGCGTGAAGACATCGACGAAGACGACATTGTTCCCCTTGGCGACGGTCTTGATCGCCTCGGTGTACAGCTTGAGCCGGGCGTTGTTGTCCTTGCCGTCGGGCAGATTCCTGTCCTTGAGATCCTCGTGCGCGATCGGCGAGAAGAGCACGACTCGCGGCGGGCTGACGCCGTTGTATTTCTTGCTCAGGAGGTTCTTGACGTAGCCGTCGAGATCGGTGCTGAACTTGACGAGCCCTTCCTGCCCCTTGAACGATTCGTTGTAGCCGAAGAAGGCGAAGACGACGTCGGTCTTGGTGCGCGTCAGCCATTCGTCGGGCGAGCCGAAGTTGGCGGAGCGCAGCCGCGTGACGACTTCATCGCCGGAGAAGCCGAGGTTGCGGAAGACGAGATCGTGCTGCGCGAAGCGCGTGTGCAGATACGTCTCGAGCCAGCCGTGGTGCTGCATGCGTTCGGCAAGCGTGTTGCCGACGATGCTGATGCGATCGCCTTTCTTGAGGACAAGCGTTTGCGCGTGAGCGGAGGTCGCGGCAAAAACGAGTGCGATGGCGGCGAGAAGATGTTTCGTCATGACGATGGTCCCGTGGTTTAGCCGGCGAGCTTGCTCGCCGAGGATCGAGCGGGTTGTTGTTCTTTTTTATACGGGAAGGTAGAATGAAGCTCAAATGGCGGCAAGGAAAAGTGAGGGCGACGCATGAAAAATCAAGGAGATTACGTGGGGCGATTTTCGGTCGAAATCGAGGTCACGAACTACCACGACATCGTTGCGGCCGAGATTGGACACCTGGCTTCCGACAAGGTACGGCGAAAGGTCATCCAGGGCATTGTGGATTCCGGGGCATCGCGCATGGTCCTGCCAGAAGCCCTGGTCAAAGAGCTGGGGTTACCGGTGTGGAAATCCAAGACCAAGGTCAAGTACGCGGACGGTCGGCGCGCGCTCCGCCGAGAAGTCGGAGCAGTCCATTTGATCCTGCAAGGACGGCCTGGCATCTTCACCGCCATCGTTGAACCGAAACGCGAGACTGCGTTGATCGGCGCCATCGTGCTCGAAGATCTGGACTTCCTGGTGGATTGCAAAAAGCTCTGCCTTGTGCCGCGCGATCCGGATTATGTTCTGACTGAGATCGAGTAAGGAAGACGCGAAAAAACGCGCGTGCTTCATCATCCTGCTATAATTATTTTATTGGCGGCATATTCAATCGCTAAAGGGATCAAGATGGCATTGCTCCACGTTGACCGCGGCGATTTGCAAGGTCAAATCATTCCTCTTAACAACGATCCGGTGGTCCTGGGCCGCAGTCCCGATTGCGATTACGTCATCAGCAGTAACGAGGTCGTCAGCCGCTTTCACGCGCGCATCACGCTTGCCGACGGACAGTATCTCATTGAGGACCACAAGCGAAGTAAGAACCGCACCTACGTCAACGGCGAAGCGATCCCCTTCCAGAAAAAGATCCCGCTCGCGAATAAGGATCACCTCCGCATCTACGATTTCGAGGCGACCTTCTTCCTGTCCGGCGCAGATATCCCGTCCACTGGCTCCGCGACCGTCGAGGCGATGCTCAGCTCAAGCAGCCAGCACAGTCTGGAAACGCAGCCCGCAGCCAAGCTCGCCATCCTGCTTGACATCACCGCGAAGCTCAGCAAGACGCTCGATCTCGATTCGCAGTTGCCGGAGGTGGCCGAGGGGCTCCTGCGGCTCTTCCCGCAAGCCGACCGCTGCTTCTTGATCTTCGTCGAGGCGGACACGGGAATCCTTCAGCCCAAAGTCGTGCGTGCACGTGGCGCCGCGACGGACGACAGCAACGTCCGCTTCAGTCAGACCATCGTTCGGCAATGCTTGCAAACCGCGCAAGCCATATTGCTGCGTGAGGGAGACAAGGCGCCCATCTCCTCGACGGATAGCGTCGTCAGCGCTCACATGCGTTCGGTTATGTGCGTGCCGTTGTGCCCGGCGGAGGGGCCGCCGTTCGGCGTCATCCAGCTCGACACGCAGGACCAACTTAAGCTCTTCACCGAGGAAGACCTGCGTCTCCTCTGGGGCGTGGCGCATCAAGCGACCGCGGCGCTGGAGAGCACACGCTATCATAGCCTGCGCCTGACGCAAGAGCGCGTCAAGAACGAGATGATCTTGGCCCGGGAAGTTCAGCGCCACTTCCTGCCCCTGGACCTGCCTGAAGTCCCCGGCTACGAGTTCTTCTCCTACTATGATGCCGCCCGTGAAGTGGGGGGCGATTATTACGACTTCATACCGATGCCCGAAGGCCGCCTCGCCATCATGCTCGCCGACGTGGCCGGCAAGGGGATGCCCGCAGCCTTGTTGATGGCCAAGCTCTCGTCGGAGGCGCGCTTCTGCCTCTTGACGGAACGACAACCGACCACCGCCATCCGCCGGCTCAACGGCCAGCTCCATCCCGTCACCAGTCCGATGGACCGCTTCGTGACGCTGATCGCCGCCGTATTCGACCCGGCCCACCACACGGTGACGCTCATCAACGCCGGCCATCCCTCGCCGCTCTTGTATAGCCGGGCGACGCGCGAATTCACCAAGGCGTTCCCGCTCGACCTGGCCGGCTCGTCGCTGGGCATCGACGCCGACAACCAATACCAATCGATCCAGGTCAAGCTGGCGCCGGGCGATACGCTCTTGATTTACAGCGACGGCGTGACCGATTCGCAAAGCGCCGCCGGCAAACCGTTCCGCCTCAAGGGCATCTTGAACATTCTTGACGACAAACAACCCGACACGCCGCACGCCCTCGGCAAGCGCCTGGTAAAGGCGATTCAACGCCACTCCGCGGGCGTTCCTCCTTTCGACGACATAACGCTGGTATGCTTTGGCCGAAGCGCGATCGGAAGTTGAGCATGCGCTGACCGGAAGCGGCTCAATCTGGCTGGTTGACCTCACGCTCCGATACGACGTGCCCAAAACCGTCGCAACCTTTACCGTCGGCACAACGGATGCTTCAGCGTCTTCCAGGCGCCGCCTTCCTTGCTCGACGCGACGCATTGCGTGATGAAGTTCATGCCGTCCACGCCGTCGGCGACGTTCGGATAGAGCGTGTTCGTGCCGTCGAATTTTTGGCCTGCGGCACGCTTGATCATATCGGCATACGCGGCGGTGTAGACGTTGGCGAACGCTTCCAAAAAGGCTTCGGGATGCCCGGCCGGGATGCGTGTCGACGCGCCGGCTGTCGCGCCCAAATAGGGCCCGCCGGCGCGCGTGTAGATCTGGTGCGGTTGGCCGTTGACGCGGTGCAGCATCTTGTTCGGCTCTTCCTGATGCCATTCCAGAGCGCCCTTGGTGCCGTCGATCTCGACCCAGATGTCGTTCTCCCGGCCATGCGATATTTGCGACGCGGTCACGGTGCCGAGGCCGCCGTTCGTGTAGCGGATGACGGCAGTTCCGTAGTCGTCGAGCACGCGGCCTTCGACGAACGCCTTCAGCGAACACGAGATCTGCTCGGGGACCAGGCCCGTGATGTAGCGGCCCAGGTTGTAAGCGTGCGTGCCGATGTCGCCGAAACAGCCGGCGGCGCCGGAACGTTTCGGGTCGGTGCGCCAGTCGGCCTGCTTTTGGCCGGACGCTTCGAGCTTGGTGCGCAGCCAGCCCTGGATGTAGAAGGCGCGGACGGCGTTGATCTCGCCCAGTTCGCCCGCGAGGACCATGTCGCGCGCTTGCCGAACGAGCGGGTAGCCGGTGTAGTTGTGTGTGACGCCGAAGACGACGCCGGTCTTGGCAACCACTTTCGCAAGCTCCTCGGCCTGCGCGAGATCGAACGTCAGCGGCTTGTCGCACATGACGTTGAAACCGGCCTCCGCGAACGCTCTGGCGATCTCGAAGTGCGTGTGATTCGGTGTGGCCACGGAGACGAAATCGACGCGCTCCCCGGCGGGTAGCTTGAGCTCGGCGGCGATCATGTCCTTGACGGAGCCGTAGGCGCGGGCGAGATTGATATCGTAATCGGGCGCGGACGCTTTGGCCTTGGCGGCGTCGCTGGAGAGAGCGCCGGCGACGAGGACGGCGCGGTTATCGAGAATGGCCGCGGTGGCGTGAACGCGTCCGATGAACGCGCCCTGTCCGCCGCCGACGAGGCCCATGCGCAGCTTGCGATTGAGAGGTTCGTTGGTAGGCATGGCTGGCTCCGTGGGTATCATGTGAGCTTCGTTATGAGGTAAAACATAGAGAAAGACCGATCCACGGGCAGGGTTGAATAGACAACGCCAACTCGAACGGGTATGATTGGATTGATCGATTACACGGTCGCGGGGCTTCTTCCGTGCTGCTTCTTCATGGACCCACTCGACAACGGGCTGAATCGATCCTCAAGAACGGGCCTGACGCGCGGTTTCGTGAACCGCATGGCCCCGAGGCAGAAGGGTTTTCGACTTCGCTTGCGACTGGACCATTTGAGGTGGGAAGTCCGCAAGATTATGCGCGGAAAAAGTCGGCGAATTTCCCCAATGAAGGGGGACCGGTTGTCCTTGCCGTTGAGTTGCCCGAATCGCTCGCGGTAACAATGATCGGCGACCTGGGTGAGGTGATCGCGGGCAAAGCGTTCGACGCCGGCACGGAAATTCGATTTGAGCCCGGCGGCGGATTGGAGCAATTGCGCGCGGCTTGGCCTCAACTATCCAAGACAATAACCGCTATCGAGGGAACTGCGAAATGAACGTGCTCACTGAAAACCTGAAGCGAAACCAGGATCTTGAACGAATGGTACTGACCGAGGCTGTGCGCTGTTTGGGTGACGGGCTCGACACGCCGCGAATGGATGATTTTCTTGACCAGATGTTCGACCTGGCCAGCGAACGGGGGCATGCGGCGATCAGCCTGCTCACAGGCGGTCTCATCCTGCGCGTGGAGTCGAAGAATCTCATGCTGCTCGATCTGGAGGTTCCGCGCGCCAAAACCAAACTGCGAATGTTGTGCGCGAGACTGGCGGTACGGTGCGCTGCGTGGGCCAATCGGGAATTCTCACCCTACGGTGATACGGTCGAATTCGAGCATCCGACCGCCAAGCGGACATGCAAAGTGAGCTTTGAGAACACAACGGGCACGCAGAAATTCTCCATCGAAACGATATGAGCGATCGCCCAGGGAGATACCGCAATCCCGGAGTGCGCCAATGTCGCGAAATGAATACTGGCTATTGATGATCCGAATTGGAGCAGGGCTTCTCGCTGTCGGAATCACGATTTTCTTGACGGCGGATCCTGGATACGTGCATCAGACTGAGTTTTCACCCGATACGCTCACGTTTCGCAGTAATAACTACTGGTTCTATCCGTATCTGTCCCTCGGCGAAGAATGGTCCAAGCCCGTGCTCGACCGGATTCGCACCTTCGACGTTGGCGGCGTTCCCGCCACCTCCCCTCCGCGCTGGCATTTCGTTCATGGTCACAAGACGGGCTTTCGCGGATGGCATGGTGATGCAAAAAACGCCTACCGCATCTTTCGCGATGAGGGCTGGATCGAATGGATTGACAAAAATCCACACCTTGCGGACCGATTCTGGCCACGAATCATTCGACTCTTGCGGGAAGAACGCTATGGTCGCGCCCGGGAGGCGGCATGTTTCGCCAAGGACGCGAAAACCGTTGAAGACATCGACCAAGCATTCGTCGAAGCGATGAAGGAATAGCGCTCACGTCAAAGCGTGAAGATGCCTCACCGACTGCGGAGACAATCGCACGACCGATTTCGACATCAATCCTCGCGAACGTCACATTCATCTGCCAGTTTCGCTACGTCTGGTGCACGCTTTCTCTGGAATGTGAACATTTCATGAAAGAACGGGCGCCGCTGGGAACCCCTGGGCTTGGGGCTATAATAGCGTCATCCATCTAGGAGCAACCCCATGCAAGAGTCGAACGGCGTTCCGCTCGCGAAGAAACCCGACGCCCCGCCCGCGCTGGCGCTGGACGATCCAAGCCTGTACATCAATCGCGAACTGAGCTGGCTGGCGTTCAATCGCCGGGTGCTCGAAGAAGGGCTCGATCCCGGCGTGCCGCTCTTGGAGCGCATCAAGTTCCTCGCGATCTTCGCGTCCAACCTCGACGAG
>SYHD01000023.1 GCA_005799265.1 Planctomycetia bacterium
CGGCGTGGCCCGGCGTGTCGATGATGTTGATCTTGGTCCCAGCGACCGTCAGCGCGATGTTCTTGGCAAGGATCGTAATGCCGCGCTCCCGTTCCAGATCGTTGGAGTCCAGGATGAGGCCGTGCTGACCCCCTTGCAGGCGATCGAGTTCCTCGCTGCGGAACAGGCCGGACTGACGCATCATCTGATCGACGAGGGTGGTCTTCCCATGATCGACGTGTGCGATGATGGCGATATTGCGCAGGTCATTTCTCTTCATGAGTGATCTTTTTTCCCGTGAATTTTCCGTGAAGACGCCGATAACGCTTGGTCCTTACGGAGAGGTGTTTTATTATAACCGAAAATCCTCCCGGCGGCATTCGACTTCGATTGGCCAGCACGCGTTCACCCTGGAAAACGACAAGGAAATCGCCTCATGAAACTCTATTTGATCCGACACGCCGAAGCGCTGGAACTTGGCGAGCGCGGTATCACCAACGACGAGGAACGTCCGTTGAGCGAGAAGGGCGAAACCCAAGCCGAGGCTATGGCCCATGCGTTTCGCGAACAAGGAATCGTTCTCGACAAGCTGCTGACCAGCCCGCTGTTGCGCGCCCTTCAAACCGCGGAAATCCTTCTACGTGTCTGGGACCGGCCTGAATTGACGCTGGATATCTGCGACGCGCTCATGCCATCCGGCAAACTACGCAAATTAAGCAAATCGCTCACTAAACTCGAAGGGAAGAAGATCGGCGTGGTCGGGCACATGCCGCAACTCGGCGAGTTCGCGGCCTGGCTCTTGGGGAACAAGAAAGCACAGATTGATCTCGCGAAGGCAGGCGTCCTCTGTATCACTTGCGACGACGCCCCATGCAAAGGGCTGGGCGCATTGCAATGGCTCGTGACGCCGGCGTGGTATTGACGCGCAGGTTTGGCGCTGTTTCGCGGCTCGCCAAGCGCGTCGCCCTTCCTGATTGGCGTATTTTGGATGGCTCCATCGGCGCTACGGGAGGCTGCACGACAACCAACATCGAAAACTATTCCGACTGGTTCGAGTCTTGAAAACGGTCGACCACGCGGTTGATAGTTGACCGAGGGCGACTCGACACAAGCGAATGGAAGACGAGATCAGCGAACGTCGCTACTATAAGTCTGTGACTGATGGGAAGAGAACCGACGCTTAACTCGAAAGGGATCGCCATGAAGTCCAAGCGCCGTCCAACGCGTTTTTTTCTTCTCCTCGCTGCCGTCGGGATCATGGCGCTGGCTGCCTACGCTGGCCGGGATCAAGCACCGCCCGATGCCATGGATTCGCCGGCGATTGCCAAGGAGCTCGCATTAGCCGCGCAGCGATTCATTGACACGCTCGAGCCAGGAATGCAGGCGAAGTATCTTTTTCAGGACGCCGAGCGCGGCAACTTTCATTTCTTTCCCGTCTCTCGGCGCGGCGTTCCCTTGAAGCAACTCAAGGAAGGGCAACGACACCTCGCCCTGGCGCTGATGAGCGCCACGCTCAGCCATGTCGGCAATCAAAAAGTGCTGACGATCATGAGCCTCGGCGATTACCTCAAGGAGGCCGACAAGACGCCGAACGTCCATCGGGATTCGGACCAATATCACATCACCATTTTTGGCACCCCCTCGGCGAACGGATCGTGGAGCTATCGCTTCGAGGGATTTCATTTGTCGCTCAACGTGACCATCGTGCGTGGGCGCTGGATTTCCGTGACGCCGTCGTTCATTGGCGCGATTCCCGCCATCGTGCCGGACGGGCCGCGCAAGGGACTTCAAGCCCTGGAGCAGGAAACCGAGCTCGGGCGCGCTCTGGCCACGTCGCTTACCGCCGAGCAGCGCAAGGTCGGCTTTGGCAAGATCCCTGATTTCTTGACGGAAACGGTAGGTGGGTTCACCACCGGCAACCAGCGCAAGATCGAGCGTAGTAAGCCGCGCGGTCTGCCTGGCAAGGATATGACGGTCGAGCAGCGTGAGATTCTCATGACGCTTGTGCGCACCCATGTCGGACGCATCCGCAAGGAGCTGGCGGATCAAGACTTGGCACGCATCGAACGTGCGGGTACGACGCAGATTCATTTCCAATGGGCTGGTGGCCTGAAAACTGGCGAGCCTCACCATTACCTCATTCAAGGCCCGACGTTCCTGATCGAGTACGACAACACGCAGGACGGCGCCAACCACGTTCACTGTATCTACCGCGACTTCAGCAACGACTTCGGCGACGGGCTGTTGGAGCATTTCCAAAAGCAGCACCAGAAACCGTAGACGTCGCATAAATTGCGGGCGGACGCTCAGGACGATGGAAGAGCCGACTTGTGGCTGTGACGTGCCAATTGAAAAACAAAAAAACCGATGGCGCTGAAGTGGCGCCGTCGGTTTATTTGTTTTCCTATCTCGAATTCCGTTCAATTGCCGCACTTTTGTCGCACGCAACTGGATTTTCATCAAGAATCTAGCTGGGGTACTAGGATTCGAACCTAGACAAACTGATCCAGAGTCAGTTGTGCTACCGTTACACTATACCCCAAGATTGCTTCATCTTAGCGGGCAAATAGGCAATTTACAAGAGAGCTGGGAAACGCGAAAAACCCAGGGGAGCGGTGGTCGCTCGCCTGGGTTTCATGTGGACTTATAGGTGTGTTTACTTAGGCCGGGACCAGGGCGTTGATCGGTCGGCCGTTCTGGCCCGCGATCGGGAAGGGGCGGCCGATTGCGTCGCGGACTTGCGTGCCCTGCTCGATGCCGAGCGCCTTGTAGACTGTCGCGAACACGTCGCCGATGTTGACCCGATCGCGCGCAACATCCATGCCGTCCTGATCCGTGGCGCCAAAGGCCTGGCCGCCGCGGATCGCGCCGCCGCCGACCACAATCGACCAGCACCGCGCCCAGTGGTCGCGGCCGTTGTTCTGGTTGATGCGCGGCGTGCGGCCGAATTCGCCCATCCACATCAGCACGGTATTTTGCCACATGCCGCGCTGGACGAGATCGCGAACCAGCGTACCCATCGCCTTGTCGAGCGTGGGTTGCAGCCGTTGAGAGTGGGCGTCGAACGTCTGGTTGTGCGTGTCCCAGCCGCCCAGCGAGAGCTCGACCGCCGAGGCGCCCGATTCGACCAGGCGGCGAGCCATGATCGCGGAGCGGCCGAACGCGCTGTTGCCGTACTCTTCGATCGTCTTGGGCGTTTCGTCCTTTAGATCGAAGACCTTGCCCTCTTTCGAGGCGACCAGGCTGAAGCCCTTGTAATAGATGTCGCGATGCGCTTTGGAGGCGTCGGCGAACTTGGCGCGCTCTTTGAGGCGGTCCGCCAGTGGCGCGCTGAGGTTGTCCGTGTGCGGCACACGGCTGAACATGAAGTTGTGTTCGAGTTCATAGAAGAGGCGCTGCCGACGGCGAACGCGATCTTCCAGGTCAGTTCCTGTGCCAAGCGATTGGGGCGCCCGGATGTTCTCGGGGGGCGTGCCGGGGTTCTGTACATTGAATGGCGCGTAGTTCATGCCGAGGAACCCGGCAGGATTGCCCATGCCCGCACCGCCGCCGACGGTGATGAAGTTCGGCAACGAGATTTCTTGATAGCCGGGCAGCTTGGGAAGTTCGAGAGCCGCGACGGAACCGATCGCGGGAAAGGCGATCGCCGGGTTCGGCGTGTAGGACGTATGCATGAGCTGGGTGCCGCGATTGTGATCGCCTTCGGTGGTTTGCAGGGAGCGGATGATCGCCAAATTGCGCATCTGCTCGGCGACCTTGGGCATGTGCTCGGAGATCTGCACGCCTTGAGCGGCGGTTTCAATGGTGCGGAACGGACCGCCCGTGGGCCGGCCGGGCTTGAGATCCCAGATGTCCATGGCCGCGGGGCCGCCGGCCATCCACAAGATAATGACGCTCTTGTTGTTGCGCCGCAGCGTCTGGGCGTTAGCGGAGATGGTGCGGATGAATTCGATACCGGGGATCGTGAGCGCCGCGGAGGCCGCCATGTGCTTGAGGAAGTGCCGACGATTCATGGATACACCCGCTTTCCTTGGTTGATTCGAGATCTGGAGGACAAAGATAGTTTTGCTAATTTTTCGGGCGTTGTCAAGTGTCCAGTACGCCGTTCTCTCCCCTTTTGACGAAAGGAAGCCGCGATTGGTTCCAAGAAAAAGACAAAGAGAAAAGGAAGTGGGAGTATTGCGAGCGCCCGTGGTAATATCGATTCGTGAACACTCCCCCCCCCCTTTTTTTTCATGGAGTCGGAAGAATCATCGACGCGCTGCCTGGAATCCGCCCAATGGATAGGTGAAGGAGTTGACACTCATGCCTGCACAACCGCTTCAGGGCGTGCTGCACAAGCTGCGGCGCATCGTGTTCGAGCGCGATCGGCCGGCCTCGGCGGACGGCATGCTCGTGCGTTCGTTCGTCGCCGGCCGCGATGAAGCGGCGTTCGCCTTGCTCGTCGAGCGGCATGGCCCGATGGTTTTTGGCGTGTGCCGGCGCATTCTCGGCAACGTGCATGACGCGGAGGACGCGTTCCAGGCGACCTTCCTTGTCCTGGCGCGCAAGGCCGCATCGGTGCAGCCTCCCGATCTCGTGGGCAACTGGCTCTACGGCGTCGCTTCTCGCGCCGCTCTTGATGCACGATCGCGCGTCGCTCGGCGGAACGTGTGCGAGAAGCAGATGGCCGAGTTGCCGCACCCGATTGTCAACTCGAACGCGGATGTCAATGACTTGAAGCAACTGATCGATCACGAGTTGAATCGACTGCCGGACAAGTATCGCGCCGCGGTCGTCCTGTGCGAGCTGGAAGGCCGCAGCCGAAAAGAGGTGGCCGAGCTGCTGCACGTTCCGGAGGGGACACTGTCAAGCCGACTGGCGACGGCGCGGAAGATGCTCGCGGATCGCCTGAGCGCCCGTGGCCTGGCACTCGCGGCGGCGCTGATCACGACCTGGTTCGCTCAGGAAGCCGCGCACGCCACGGTCCCACCTGGCTTGTGCGCGGCAGCCTGTTTAGCCGGATATGGAGCTACCGGCGTTTCCACAAATGCAACCATCCTTGCGGAGAACGTCATGAAAGCCATGTTGATTTCCAAGATCAAAACCGTCGCCCTGTACACCCTGACGCTCTGCCTGGCGACCGTCTGTCTCGCGATGCTGGCGACCTACACGTTGGGCGGCATTGGCAACAGCGCCCAGCCGCCGAACCAGCGTGAGACCAACAACAATCAAAACACGCAGACCGAAACCAATCTGCAGCAGAAAAAGGAAGACGACAAGAAAGATTCGCCCAAAGTCGAGAAGCTCGCGGCATTCACGGGAATCCATGTCAAGCAAGGCACGGTCGTCATCCGACAATCCGGGCGCGAAGCCATCGGCGCGACGGCCAACGCCACCGTCGAGAACGGCACACTGATCCTGTCTGGCGGCAATCCGACCGCCCTATTCGCTGTCGAGGTCAAGGAACTCACGAGCCTGAAAGTGGATGGCGTCGGCAAAGTGACGGTCGTCGATCTCAAGGGCAAGAAGCTCGAAGTCATCGTGACTCGGCCTGCCACGGTCATTCTCGCGGGATTTGTCGATGAGCAGACAATTCGTGTCGCTGCCGGCGGTTCGGTAGACGCCCAATCCTGCAAGGGCAAGAGCGCGACTGTCAACGTGTCGGCCGGCGGCCGTGCCATCGTGCATGTCAGCGACAAGCTTGACGCCACCGTCACCGCCGGCGGGACGCTCGAGCACTTCGGCACGCCCAAGCTCACGCAGAACGTCAGCCCCGGCGGAACTCTAAGATCACGTGACGGCAATCCCGTTGAGCCGAAAATCGATATTCCCGCCAAGGATCCCGTCGGTCAAAAAGACAAGGAGCAACCGAAGGAGCAACCCCTCCTCAAGGGCGCACTCGTCTTGACCGCCGAGGTGGACGGCTACACACAAGGCACGACGTTCAATCTCCAGAAGTATCCCTTCAAGTACACGGGCGTCTCCGCGCTCGATGCCGATCAACTCAAGAGTTTGTCCAAAGCCGGCGACATCCCTCCCGCGACGGCCAAGGCGCTGCTCTCTTGTCTGTTGTGGCCGAAGGAAGGCGACACGCTTCAGAAGGCCGCCCTCAAGTGCGACGGTAAAAAAATCACGGGCGACGTTGAGGTGCTGCACAAATACGGCAAACAAGGCACACACGTCCTCGCACTGAAACTTGAAGGAACGATCGACGACGGCCGGCTGACGTTGAAAGCCGTCAGCACGACGGTGACGGGCGCCTGGGATTCGGGCTTCCCCATCAAGCTCAAAGGCGACGTGAAGGTGACGATCACGGCGAAGTGAGTGTTCATTCGTCAGAGCCTGAAGCGTTAACGAAGGACAGTGAGCTTCCTTCGCTAGTGCTTCAGGCACTGATAGCCTTACTTTCGTCCCAAGATCCGATCAAGTGCATCGTTTGTCTGATAGATCAACGCCTCGGGATAGTGCGTGAACGGGTGGAAGTACTCGAACGTGCACCAGTCGCGGTAGCCGACCTTGTCGAGCGCCTCCATCACGGCGGGCCAGTTCGTCGTGCCGTCCAGCAGCGTGCGGAACGATTCGAGCGAGTGGTCGGTCCCCTTCTTCGAGAACTCCTTGAAGTGCGTGTTCTTGATGCGGTCGCCAAGCTGGGCGATCCAGTGTTCCGGGAACTGGAATAGCATAATATTGCCCGTGTCGAAATGCACCTTCACGTAGCGGCTTTTGAAGCTGTCCACGAACGCGATCATCTCTTGCGGCGTCATCAGGTAGCCGTTGAAGAAGATGTTCTCGATGTTCAGGTGCACGCGCGCCTTCTCCGCGGCCGGCAACAGGCGCGTGACGGCATCGCGGGCCCGGCGATCGCAGACGTCATTGGGGACCGGTTCGTGATCGGTGCGCCACGGAATGTGCACCGCGCCGGGGACGCATAGCAAGTTGTCGGTGCCCAACTCCGACGCCGCCGCGATCATTTGGCCGGCCAGATCAAGGCCGCGCTGGCGTTTCATCGGATCGTTCGAGGAGAGTGGATACGGCCAAAACAGAAACGAGCAGACGCCGCTGATGGCGATGCCGATTTTCTCCGCCATGGCGCGAATGGCACGCAGTTCCTTGGCGGTGGCGCGCGGCGACAGGTCGTTGTCGAGATCGTAGTTGAGCTCGATGCCGTCGAAGCCCGCGTTGCGCGCGAGTTGCAGACATTCGCGCAGGTTCATGCGTTCGGGGTAGGGGAACGCCCAGAGGTTGATCGACTTCTTCATCTGATAGCGGCGCGGCGATTGGCGGCGCGTATCGGGTTGCGGTTGCAATTGACTGGCGTCCGCGATTGCGGCGGTGGCGCTGGCAGCGAGCGCGGACGTGATGGCGGTACGGCGTGTGATCGAATTTGGCGATGGCTCGTTGGACATGGCTACTCCTATGATGTCGTCAAGGCATGACGGACGGCAGGTAGACAAGAGCGACCACGCCGATGCCGATTGCAGTCAGCGCCATCACCACGGCAATCGATCGGCCGGCGGTTCCCTCGATTCGCTTGCTTTCGCTGACCTTGAGTCCGTGCCGGAAGACAGAGTAGGCGCCGAAGAAAAGCAGAAGGCAAACGCAGCCCGCTCCCGCCTGTGCCGCCAGGACTCCTACCTCGCTGCTGCGCTTGGCTGACTTGATTAGTTCGTCGTACTCTTTTTGAGCGTCAGGAGATCGCCCCGTCTTTCCCTGGCCGGACACGGAGCCGCCCAGGAACGTCGCCGCAACGATCAGGAAGCAGAAAATCAGCGTCCGCGCAATCATGTGATATTCCCAAAAAACTGGTTTGGGCCGAGTGTCAATCTCCCAGCACCTCCGCCGATAGTAGTTGCTCCAGAGTCCACGGGCATTTCTTGGGGAATGTCGAGGCCGCCAGATTCGTTTCTCTTGCGGCGTACTTGACGGCTCTCTGATAGATGGCGACCAGCGATTCTTCCGCATGGCGCCGCAAGACACCGCCTTCCAGATCGTCTTCGAGTTCTGCTTGTTGATGGACGACGGTAGCACGCCAACTCGCCGTGCGTTTTTTTGCCTGATAGATCCATTTGAGCAGGTGCATTATGAGCAAGCGGAGCCGAGTGCTCACCTCTTTGCGATCGCGATTTGCCATATCGTTGAGATACTCCGCTAGATGAGGAAAATCGACATCGTCGAGCCGGCCCGCGCGAATGAATTCCGCCATCGCATCGAGCCACGCAGTCTCGTCGGCAAGGTAAAGATCTTTAAGGGAATCCAGCGTTTTCGTGACCATCGAATAACAACCTCCAGCAGCGAGCGTACCCATCGAACAACCGCTTCCTTACGGTCACGGCTCGTAAGCCTTGTTCGCACATCCTACCACAGCGCCAAGTTGATGGTCAATGTTCCGCCGAGAATCAAGTTGCCGACGCCCATCAAAGCGGTTAGCATCGGAACGTCATCCATTCTTCCGGGAGGACGCCGCCGATGAACCGTAAAGCACTCTGCTGCCTCGCCGTCTTGAGCGCTTTGTGCGGCTGGCTGATGCTGGCCGAGTCGACGCCCGCATACATCGGTGGGCCGCCGCTCTCGTTGGGGATCATGTGCAACTGGTCGACGCACGTCATGATCGCCAAAGTGGACAAGATCGACCGCGACAAGAACGTCGTCATCTTTCAGAAGGTGCGTGACGTCAAAGGCAAATGGCCCAGCGACGTCGTGCGGCAATTCTTCAATCCCGGCTTGCCCACGCGCGGCCACGTCATGAACTGGGCGGAGCCGGGCAAGACCGTCATGTTCTACGCTCTGGAAAGCTACAAGTGGAGCCACACTTACATCGATGGCGAATGGTACGCTTCCAACACCGCGGACTGGAATAACTGGACCGTCAGCCACTCGGAGCCGCTCTTGTTGCGCATGTACGCGGGGCGGCCGAATCGGCTCGCCGACGCCAGCGAACAGATCCTTTTGGGCAAGGAAGTGGTGGTGCCGGGCATGGTCGATGGGCCGATGGACGATCTCATCAAGAAGAAGGCTGGCTATCAACGACTCAAGGCGAGCTTGAAGCTGCTCGACTACAATCCGAAGCGCGATCTGGTCGGCCCCGGCAAGGACGATTTCGAGCCGGTCGTCGGCATGGCCGGCTTCGCGCAGATGGCCCGCCTCGTCAAAATGGGGCGCGACGCCCAGGCAATCACCTGCGCCGATTTCACCGGGACGGGGACGGCCGATCTGTGCCTGGTCGGCGTCGACAAGGTCACGGTCATGCTCAACGGCGGCGACTACATGCACGAGATCCCGGTGCCGGGGCTGTTGCAAGGCTGCCGGGCCGCGGTTGCCGCCGACTACAACGGCGACGGCAAGGCCGACTTGCTGCTGGCGACGGCGACGGGCCCGCGCTTGTACACCAATGTCGGGCATGGCCACTTCCGCGATGACACTGCCGTCTTGCCGACCGAGAGCACGTACACGCTGACCGCCGCCGCCTGGATCGACTACGACGGCGACGGCTATCCGGATGTCCTGTTGGCGAACGGCTACCACGGCCTGCGTTTGTATCGCAACAAGGGCAAACCAGCGCCGACCAACCCGGCGCCGCTTGTGAAGGGAAAGCTGCCGCTGCCGAGTCGCTCGTTCGATGATTGGTCAGACGCGGTCGGCCTCGGTTCGCATGGCAACGGCGCCAACCTCAAAGGCTACTCCCTCAGCGTGTGCGACGTGAATGGCGACGGTCGTCCCGACTTCCTGTACGGGGCAGGGGGGGGCCTACTGTTCATGAACACGCTCGGCCGATTCGTCATCAAGGACTCCGGCATCTCGGTAAAGGATGAAGGCGGAAGGATGAAGGATGAAAAAACGCCCACCGATTCAACCTTCAACCTTCAACCTTCATCCTTGGTCTTCGGCGACTTCAATGGCGACGGCGTCCCCGATCTCTTTACGGCGCAATACGGACAATGCCAGCTCTTTCAGGGCGTGGGCCAAGGCCGCTTCCGTGATGTGACTGCCAAGACCGGCGACCTGACGCGGGCAATCCCCTGGGCTACCAGTGCCGCATGGGGTGACGTGGACAACGACGGGCATCTCGACCTCGTCATCGGCTGTCTGAAAGGGCCGAACCGCTACTTACGCAATCGCGGCGATGGCACGTTTGAAGATTGCACCGAGAAGATCGGTCTGGATCGCAAGCACTTCAACACACAGGCGGTCAGCCTGCTCGATCTGAACGGCGACGGCCTGCTCGATATGATCTTCAACAATGAAGGCCAGGAAGCCGTCGCCCTGTTGCGCAAAACGGACGAGGCAACCAAGCGAACGCCGGTGACGGTATTTATCGCCGGCAACGAGGGGATCATCGGCAGCCGCGTGTATATCTTCGGTAAAGCGGAGTTGCCGCTCAGGACGCACGAAGTCTGCGGCGGTTCGGGCCGACATCAGCCGCCGCCGCAGGCACACTTTGCGCTGGAGCCGGGCGAGTACCGCATCGAGGTGCGCTCCAGTTCGGGGCTCGTTGCGGCGCGCGACATCGCGGTTGGTAGCACATCTCTGCGGACGCGGATTGAAATGACGAGCAAATAAATCTGACCCATGGAGAATTGCCATGAATGACGATCGACCTCCCCAGTCCACTCATTCCTTGTGTTTCTCGGGTTTCTTCAGCCGATACGTTGCTTTCTTCATGCTGGCAGGCATGTGTCTCGCGGGGGGACTCCTGGCGATCTATCTCGGCATTGACAGGTCGTCGTCCGCCGAATTCTATAGCGGCATCGGCGTCTCGTGCGCCTCGCTTCTCTTCTTCATCCCGGTGTACCTGTGGCTGTCGCGGCGGGCAAGGTTCGTTCAGGTGAGCGACGAAGGGCTAATCTGGAAGGACCAGCAGGGCGAGCAGCGCTGCCGGTGGGAGGAGATCAGCGAAGTATACCGCCTCGATCGGGTCGTGAACCAGACATTCAGTGAGAAGAAACTCACCTGGGTGCTGGCGAACGGCGCCAAGGTCGTTGCGGACCAAACGCTGAGCGACTTCGATCGCCTGGCGGATTCCGTCCAGGCCATGACGACTGCGCATCTCCTGGCGAAGAAGCGTTCGTCTCTGGACGCCGTGGGCGCCGACTTCGGCAAGGTGGTACTGGCGCGGACCGGGGTGACGATGAATGGGAAGCGATTCTCGTGGGATGAGATCGAGCATTCCACGCTTTGGAACGGCAGCTTGCACGTATTCCCAAAAGCGTACAAGGGGAACGACAGCGAGGAGGCGAAGCTCAGCGAAGTGCCCAACTGGCCGGTACTCATGGAGTTGCTCGAAGAACTGGGACAGACGCCGGTTCCGGTCGAGGAAAGTATCCTGTACAAAGGCCATAAGTAGCCCAATAGTGAAGGCGTCGTCCAAAACTACCATCTGACGCGCCGGAAGCGTAATGCATGCAGTGGCCGTGCCGAGGGGTAAGCGAAGCAGCTTGCCTTACGAAATTCGCAAACGAAATCCATGTCATCTCCGTCTTTTCGGATGAAGGCGCCATTACCACCACGCACCTCGGAAAAGGAGATTGACATGAACACTCTCACCAGATTGTTCGCCGCCGCCCTGATCGTCTCGTTACCTGCATTCACCGCCGTTCCGAGCGGGGCGCAAGACCCGGCCAAGCCGATCGCCAAGAAAGCCAGGGACGTCGATGTCGTCATCTGCCTCGATATCTCGGGTAGCATGAACGGACTGATCGATTCCGCCAAGAACAAATTGTGGGACATCGTCAACGAGCTGGCCAAGATCAAGCCGACACCGAACATGCGCGTCGCACTCTACACCTATGGCTGCGACGCCTACGATCCCAAAGTCGGCTGGGTCAAGAAAGACCTCGACTTGACCACCGATCTCGACATGCTCTATCAAAAGCTCTTCGCGCTCAAGACCAACGGCGGCACCGAGTACGCCACGCGCGTGTGCCGGGATGCGGTGCGCGATCTGAAATGGTCGCAGGACAAGGACGCATTGAAAATCGTCTTCGTGTGCGGCAACGAGCCGGCCGCGCAGGATCCGCTTGTCAAGCTCAAGGAAGCGGCCGACTTCGCGATCAGCAAGGGCGTCATCATCAACACGATCTACTGCGGCGGTTCCGACGACGGCGACGCCCGCGACTGGCGCGAATTCGCCAGCCTGAGCGGCGGACGCTTTGCCGCCATCGATCAGAATCGCAGCCAGATCGCCATCGTCGCGCCGCAGGACAAGCAACTGGCCGAGCTGGGCAATAAGTTGAACGAGACCTATGTGTGCTACGGCGTAAAAGGCCGCGAGAAGTCGTTCAACCAGAAAGCTCAGACTTTCAACGCCAACCAGCAGAGCCCCAGCGTCGGCGCGACGCGCACGCTGTCCCAGGCGGGTGGACTCTATCGCAACGAGGATTGGGATCTGGTCGATCGCCTCAAGATCGATCCCAAGTTTGACATCACCAAGATTCCCGACGCCGAGTTATCGGATGAATTGAAAAAGCTAAGGCCCGCCGAGCGCGTGACCTACGTGAAGAATATGGCCGACAAGCGCGCGACGCTGCAGAAGGAGATCGTCGAGCTACAGGCGAAGCGGCAGACGTTCATCGCCGAGGAAATGAAGCGCAATCCCAATCCAGCGGGGCGCGCCTTCGATGCGGCCATTCAGGACGCGCTGCGCATTCAGGCAGGGGCGAAGGGGATTGTTATTCCGAAAGAGTAGGTCAGCTCCCGAAAGAACACGACTCGCTCTTGGCAGTTCCAATTCGAAGTCCGCAGAGCGAAGTACGAAAGGGAGTTTTTGCCTTTTTTCGTACTTCGCTCTGCGGACTTTGCCTTCTTTTCGCCAAGATTCACACGATTCAAGCGATGCCCCGCGTGAAATCAGAGAAAATCCTCGTTTAGGCCGTCAGTCCGCATTGAGATTATCGGAAGAATGCGGTATAGCCGAGCCGATACCTAATGATAAGCGATCATACGGCCAAGACGGAACTCGCCGTCTTGCCCAGTTTGCCCCACGGGAGACGATTCGTGTATTGGGGTCGGATCCATCGCATGATTCTGTGGGAACTCCTCAAGGTTTTCATCCTCGCGCTCATCGGGCTGACGGGAATGATCTTGATGGGGGGCATCGTCGGCGAGGCCTCTCGCAATGGGCTCAGCCCGCTGCAGATTCTCGGCGCCATCCCGCTGTTGCTTCCCAGCTTGTTGCCTTATACGATTCCGACCACGACTCTCTTCGCTACCTGCATCGTCTACGGCCGGCTTTCCGCGGACAATGAAATCATCGCCCTCAAGTCCGCAGGGATCCACATCATCCACATGCTCTGGCCCGCGTTGCTTCTCGGCCTCGTCGCCAGCGTCATCACCATGATCCTTTATGTCGACGTGATTCCCAGCACGCGTTTCAGCATGCGAACCCGGGCCGTGGGTGACATCGAGGAGTTGCTCTATGCGATGCTGAGCAGGGAGCGCTGCATAAAACATCCGAAGATTGAAGTCGAGATTCACGTCGACTCGATCCAGGGGAGAAAACTGCAGGATGTCTTGTTCATGCGCAAGGCAACCAACGGGGGAGGATTCGACCTCGTCGCCCGCGCCAAAGAGGCCGAGCTGCGCGTCGAGACGGCCACCAAGCGGCTCCTCATTTACATGCACCAGTGCGAGATCGTCCAGGGCCAAGGCGTCGGCACGCAAGGTGTCGCCTTGAACCACATTTGGCCCGTGGATCTCCCTGCGGAGCTATGCAATCCCTCACCCACGAAGGGGAAGCCCAGCGACATGACCTGGCTTGAGCTCAATGAACACGAAGAAAAATTGCTGCACAAACAGCAGAAAATCAGCCACGAGATTGATGTCCATCAGCTCGCGGACAACCTGAGTACTGGACAACCCGGCTTTGCCCGGCACGTCCTGCACAAAATCAACGAACGCAAGGAATGCGATCGGCAACTCGCTTTCATTAGCAGCGAACGGCACATGCGCCCGGCCATCGCCATCGGCTGTCTTTGTTTTGCGCTGGTTGGTTGCCCGGTCGGCATCTGGTTCTCCAAGAGCGATTTCCTCAGCGCGTTCATCACCTGTTTCCTGCCCATCGTTGTCCTCTATTATCCCCTGCTCCTTTGCATGATCAACTGGTCGCGTGCCGGTCGATTGATCCCCTGGATTGGCGTGTACAACGCGGATTTGCTCATGCTCCTTGTCGGCTCAATCTTATTTCATCGGCTCGCACGCCATTAGACGGCTGTTTGCGGAATGGCACGCCTACGCTTCGGATTCATCACGTTCCAACAGGTCTTCGAGCTCCGACGCCTTGATGATGTCGTGTGTGGACGCTGCCCGATCGAGCGTCAGGATGCCGTCAAGATGATCGAGCTCGTGTTGCACGACGCGCGCGGGAAAGTCTTCGAGATCGCGTATGCACGGCGCCCCATTTTCGTTGAGATATTCGATTCGCACCGCGTGAGCGCGCGGCACCAGGACGACCAACTCCGGAAAGCTCAAGCAGCCTTCCCACTCGCTGGTCTTCCCATCGGATAGCGGTGTTATCCTCGGATTGATGCAGATCTCGATGCCCGGCGGCCCGTCCTCGTCCGAGGGAGGCAGGATCGCGGCCAAGAACACGCGCAGACCGACAAACACCTGCGGCGCCGCCAAGCCGGCGCCTTTGGCCTCGACCAGCGTCTCCTTCATCATGGCGAGGAATTCTTGAAGCTGCGGACTCGCGATTTTGTCGGGCGCGACCTCGACGGCAACTTGACGAAGCACGGGCTGTCCGAGCTGAGCTATTTCGAGAGACATGATCTCATCTTTCCCGCGCAGCCGCGCGCGGCAGTCACCGATATTTCACGGCCTCGCAAACGGATGTGATTGTTCTTGTTCAGGAAGATGATACGAAATATAATCACGTAACCTACCAAAAACCTCCTCTCCCTCATGCTTTCCCGCGAGGAAATGCCCATGTACTTGAAAGTCGCATTCATGGCTCTGCTGGCGAGCGTCGTCGCGACCGGGACTTTGAGGGCCCAGTCGGCCGCGCCGTCGTTTGTCAATGACGTGGAGCCCGTGCTCACGCGCCTGGGGTGCAATCAAGGCTCGTGCCACGGCAAAGGCGCCGGACAGAACGGGTTTCGTCTCTCTCTGCGCGGGTATGCGCCCGAATGGGATCACACGTGGATCACGCGCGAGTTCACGACGCGGCGCATCAATCCGACCAACCCGGAAGCCAGCCTCCTCTTGCTCAAGCCGACCGGCCAGGCTCAACATGAAGGCGGCGTCTTGATGCACGTTGGCAGCCGGGAGTACAACGTCCTGCTCGACTGGATCCGCGCCGGCTCGCCGGGCGTCAACAAGAACGATCCGACCGTGCAGCGTGTGCGCATCGACTCCAACTCACGGCAACTCAAGGTCGGCGCGACGGTGCAACTGGCCGTCAAGGCTGAGTACAGCGACGGGCAAACCAAGGACGTCACCTGGCTTGCGAAGTTCGAGTCCAATGACGCCGGCATTGCGTCGGTGTCGCCAGCGGGCCTGGTAAAGCTGGAACGCTCTGGCGAGATCGCAATTCGCGCCATGTTTCAGGGGCAAGTCGCCGTCGCGCTGGTCACATCGCCGTTCGACATTCCAGTCAAGGCGGAGTGGTTCGCTGCCAAGAGCAACCTCAT
The DNA here is from genome assembly GCA_005799265.1 of Planctomycetia bacterium. Classification (GTDB taxonomy): domain Bacteria; phylum Planctomycetota; class Planctomycetia; order Gemmatales; family Gemmataceae; genus SIAQ01. The sequence continues at coordinate 15,585 of SYHD01000023.1, forward strand.
CGACGAGCACGTCTTCAAGAAGCTAGCCGAGCTGCGCATCGAACCGTCGGAGGCGAGCGACGACAACATGTTCATCCGTCGCGTCTACCTCGACGCCATGGGCATCCTGCCGACGCCCGGGGAAGTCCGCGCTTTCGTCGCCGACAAGACACCGGGCAAGCGCGCGAAGCTGATCGATGCCGTGCTCGAGCGGCCGGAGTTCGTCGATTTTTGGACGATGCAAATGAGCGACCTCTTGATGAATCGCAAGGAAAGCGATCACGACGTGCGCGGCTCCAAGGGGGTGCGCAATTTCCACGACTGGATCCGCGGCCAGGTCGCGCGCAATCGCCCCTGGGATGAGATGACGCGCGACATCCTCACCGTGACCGGCGACACGCACGAGCATCCCGCAGTCGGTTACTTCATCGTCAACGTCGGCGAGCAGCGCGATTCGCACAAGTCCACCGTCGTCGCCAATGCCGCCCAGACGTTTCTCGGCGTGCGCATCGGTTGCGCCCAGTGCCACAATCATCCGCTCGAAAAATACACTCAGGACGATTACTACCATTTTGCCGGCTACTTCTCGCGCATCAAGCTCGACCGCAAGGACCCCAAGACGGCGCCGACGAAGCTAAGCGTGTCCTTGCCGGACGCAAAGCAGAATAAAAACCCGGTCGGCGTGACGCAGCCGCGCACGAATAAGTTCATGGCCCCACAGCCGCTCGATCGGGCCATGTTGAAGGTCGAATCCGATCAGGACCCGCGCGCCGTGCTGGCGGCTTGGATCACCGATCCAAAAATCGAGTATTTCGCCGGCGCGATGGTCAACCGTATCTGGGCGCATTACCTCAATGTTGGCCTGGTTGAACCTGTTGACGATCTGCGCGAAAGCAACCCGCCGACGAATCCGGCGTTGTGGCAGGCTCTCGTCCGGGAATTCGTCGCCAAGAAGTACGACCGCAAGCACCTGATGCGGCTCATCCTCAATTCGCGCGCATATCAGCTCAGCTCGACGACGAAGGCAACCAACGCACTCGACCAGCGCTTTTACTCGCACTACTACGCGCGCCGGTTACCGTCGGAAGTGCTGCACGACTCGATCTACGCCGTCACGGGCGTCGCGGATACATTCGACGGCTACCCGGCCGGCTTGCGTGCGGTGCAGATTCCGGACCCAGCCGTGAAGTCGAAGTTCCTGAACATCTTCCCGCGTTCGGAACGCATCACCGCTTGTGCCTGCGAACGCGCCGACGACGTGACGCTGCCGCACACTCTGTTCATGGGCGGCGATAACATGATGCAAAAGGTCAGTTCGCCCGAAGGCCGCCTGATGAGACTTCTGAAGTCGAAGCTGACCGACGACGAGTTGATCGACGAACTCCACATGCTCGGCATGTCGAGCTTGCCGACGAATGAGGTGCGTCAGAGAATCCACCAGCATATCGCAACGCGCCTGCGCGAAGGCCCGAACGGCCGGGTTTTGGCGTTCGAGGACATGATGTGGGCCGTGCTGAACACGAAGGCGTTCATCTTCAATCATTGAGCTGACAAGGCCCAGGATAGCGATTCACTGCGTGTCCCTGGAGATCATGTGATACAATAGCGACGTCTTTAGATACGGAGGAATTGCCATGAGCGAAAATGAAATGGCGCAAGAGATCGAACGCCTGCGCGAAGAGTTGGCGGAGATGACCAAGTCAAGGGATCGCCTTTGTACTTGGTTATGTCAAGCGATGCGATTGGCCCCCATGACCAATGAGGAGCTAGAAGAAATGCGGGATCGGCCTGGTAAAGACGTGCAGGAACTCTTGCGCGATCTGATGCCTCCCGAAATGCACGACCTCATCGACGACCCCATTGACGCCCAGCGAACGGAGAATGTCTCCGTGAGTGTGTAAAATGATGAGGGCGCGATGATATACTCCGTTACGATGAAACGCGTGTTAGAGGAGAAAATCAAACGCCTGACCAGACATTCGCCGCAGGGATCGTCGGCAAAAATTTTCTGGAAGGACTTGTCGAACGCTCTGAAAATCTTGGCGAAGAATCCTGTAGAACGTGGAGAAATCCTTTACACGCGCAAGCACGTGGGCCTTGTTGAATACGCATCAGCATTCGGGCCGATTGGAATTCAATTTGCCGTAAACGAGGAAAACGGTGCCGTTTTCATTACTAGGCTTTCGATTAGCGGCAACCATCCGTATCCGCAGGCTTTTGAAGAGCTATTGAACGCTGAACTGACCTAGATTGAGGGAACAATGTTTGCGATCAACTTTCCCAACCTGCACGACTGTTGCAACGTCCACACGCGCCGCGACTTCCTTCGCCTCGGCGCCGTCGGCACGCTCGGCCTGACCTTGCCGGCGCTCCTGCAAGCCCAGCAAGCGGCGCGGCCGAATGGGCATGACGCGCGGGCGCGGTCGGTCATCCTCGTGTATCTCGGCGGCGGACTGTCGCATCATGACAGCTTCGATCTCAAGCCCGATGCTCCTGAGGAAATCCGCGGCATCTATTCGCCCATCGCGACCAACGTCCCCGGCACGCAGATCGGCGAACTATTGCCGCGGATGGCGCGCGTCATGGACAAGGTCGCCCTCGTCCGTTCTGGGGCGCACAACAACGATCATCACGAGACCGCGACCAACTGGGTGATGTCGGGCCGCTTCGGCTCCCCGTTCGGCGACTTCCCGGCCATCGGCGCCGTCGTATCGCACCAGCTCAGCTTTCGTGGGGCGTTGCCGCCTTACGTGTCGATTCCGCGCAATCCGTCGTTCACATGGGAACTGGGCAAGAGTGCATGGCTGGGCGGCCGCTACGAGTCGTTTCGCGCCGGCGATCCCAATCAAACGAACTACCAGGTTCCCGACATCGCGCCGCCGGTGGGTTTCAATCTCCAGACCGAGCGGGGTCGTCGCTCGCTTTTGCGAGCGATGGACACGCTGGCCGAGCAGGTGCAGGGCAACGATCAAATTCAGACTTACGGCGAGTTCCAGCGCCGGGCCGCCGACATCCTCGTGTCGCAAAATGCCCGCAATGCTTTCGTCATGGATCAGGAATCCGACCGCACCCGCGATCGCTATGGCCGCCACACGTTCGGGCAAAGCGCGTTATTGGCACGCCGTTTGATTGAGCGTGACGTGCGCTTTGTCACAATCAATTACGGCGGCTGGGATCATCACGCACAGATCTGGAACGGGCTCAATCGCAAGCTCCCCGAGTTCGATCAAGGCTTCTCGGCGCTGATCGAAGACCTCGACCAGCGCGGCCTTCTCGCCACGACGCTCGTCGTGGCGATGGGCGAATTTGGCCGCACGCCGCAGATCAACCGCGACATGGGCCGCGATCACTGGGGTCCGGCGGCGTCGCTCGTGTTCGCCGGCGCCGGCGTGCGCGGCGGCTTTGTGCTGGGCCAAACCGATCGTCGCGGTGCTTTCGTCACGCGCCGGCCCGTGGCGCCTGCCGACGTAGCGCACACGATCTACGATGCGGTCGGCGTCGATCCCGCCCGCTGGCTGATGCACCCGGAAGGCCGGCCCATCGAGATCCTCGATCGCGGCGAACCGGTGCGTGAGTTGTTTTCGTGATATTCCACTCGTCGTTTAGCGTTCGCGCGACGCCGCGCGAACGCTAGGCCACAAGCGGCAATGGTGGCTTCATGATGTCGCGGCTGATCCTGCTCACGCTGTTCACGTCCATCGCCATCCTTCCCAGCGCCGCCCAGGACAAGAAGAAACCCACGCCGAAATCCGAGCCGCGCGTCATCTTCAGCGTCCCGCTCGCCGCCAGTCCCGCCAAGACGACCAAGCTCACCCTTCGCGGCATAAATCTCGACGATGCCAAGGAAGTGCGTGCCGATCAAGGTTCCGTCAAACTGCTCAACAAGGGCAAGGCCGGCGTTCCGGACAAAAACCCGGAGAAAGTCGGCGATACGCAGGTCGAAATCGAGTTAAAGCTCGATGCCAAATTCAGCGGAGCTGCAGTGTCGCTGATCGTCGTAACTCCGGCAGGCGAGACGAAACCATTTCGCGTGCTTGTCGAGACGAAGTTGCCGGTAATTGCGGAGAAGGAAGGCAACGATGGATTTCGCGCTGCGCAAGCGATCGCGTTGCCTATAGTTATCGATGGTACAATCGGTCGTCAGAAGGACGTTGACGTATTTGGCATCACAGGCACGAAGGGGCAAAAGCTAATCGCCGAAGTCCTGGCATCGCGCCTCGGTTCGCCGTTGGATGCGATCCTGACGCTGTACGACGCTCAAGGCCAGCAGGTCGCTTCGAATGATGATTTCGACAAGGAACACCGCGACGCAAAGGTTGAAATCACGTTGCCCGCTGACGGCGTCTACTATCTCTCACTGATTGACGCTCACGACACAGGCAGCAATCTGCACGTCTATCGGTTCGTCGTGCGATAGCTGCTTGCGGCTTAGCGTTTCGCGCGGCGTCAGGCGAGCGCTAAATGGTCGTTGGCGGTTCGCAATTCTCCTCGTATGATCCCGACTCGATAAAGTGGTCTTCGCTCACCGAGCCGTGATACCAGTACACCCACACGGTTAGCGGCGTGCCGTTGGCGAGCGTTACCTCGGAGAGCTTGCGTTCATACGGCGACGGCGGTGGGGATTCGGCGTTTTCGTAGGCGTCCATTTCCATCAAAGTGTGCGGCCCCGCCTCGCCCAAGTCGTAGACATCGCCATGGACCAATTCTTCAGGTGTACCCGGCGGCTGTAAGCCAGGGAAGCGGCCAAGGTTGTAGAGCCGGCCCGCGATCTTGGCCGCGCCGACGAAGCGCGCGGACGCCGCTAGCCGACGCGCCATCGGATGCCGGCTGCGGCGTTTCAAGGTTCCATAGACAAAAAGGTATTGCGACATTCGACACGGACCAGGGACTACTTGCGCTGCCAGCGATACAACTCCGTCCCCATACGCATGACGTAGAGTGTGTCACGGGTCGGATCGTACTCGACCCACGTGAGATTGCTGGAGACGCCCTTGAAGTCCTTCGGCATGGGAATCGCCTTGTTCCACGTTTTGCCGCCGTCGGTGCTCTCGACGATGCCGGCGCCCGTGAGGACGAACAGATGGTCCGCGCTCTTGCCGAAGATGGGACCGAAGCGTCCGTCTTTGAGGTCGCTGATTTTCTGCCACGACTTGCCCTGATCGGCTGTCGAAATCAACGCTCCCTCGACAATCCAGTAAAGGCGGTCTTTGTGCCAGCGCGGCAGCGCCTTCGCGTAGTATTCGCCGCTCGAATTGACGGTCTCGCCGGCGTCGGTGGTGCGGACGATGCCCGGTTTGGGATTGGCTTTCGATTTCGCCTGGGCGATGACGGCAGTCTTGTTGTCGAAGATCCAGGCGGGGCCGTAGCCTTTGCCGACTTCTTTGAACGACTTGCCGCCGTCGCGCGAGACGAGCAGCATATCGGCGGCCTCGTGTTTGAGGGTAAGGATGAATTTCAGCTCGGGGTCGGACCAATCGACGGCGCACCAATCGAGGTGAGTCGTTTTCTTGTCGAGCAAATGGATCGTCTCGCCGCGATCGGGGCTGACGACCAAGGGGGAGCCGTAGACGACGGCCGAAACGATTCGTTTGCCGCCGAAGGGGTCGAGCATGAGGCAGCCGGGCGTTTCGGTGCGTCCCTTGAAAGGCGTGCCGAGTCGCTTCCAGGAATCGCCCTGATCGCTCGATAAATAGAGTCCTTTATCGCTGAGGCAAATAAAGAGATCGCCGTTCTTGTGATCGACGACAACGCCGCACAAATTATAGGAGCCCGGTTTTTCCGCAATGATGAGCTTCTCGGTGACCGGCTTCCAGTCCTGGGGGAGCGCCGACCCGGCCATAGCCATGAAACAAACCGCGGCCAACGTGAATCGAAACATGAAGATCCTCCTATTGCCGGTCGCCGTTTAGCGCTCGCGTGACGCCACGCGAATGCTCAAGCGCGTACCGAGATTATTTCGCACTGCCCAGTCTTGGCGCCCCCGCCGGCAGTATGAGCGTCGGCGCGCCTTGGAGATAACCTAGCGACGTCAAGAACTCGTCGGCCTTCCGCGCGGTCACTTCGGTCCACGGCGAACGATTGAAGAACCCGTGAGGCATGCCGGCGGCGGTAAACAGCTCGGCGCGGTTGCCCAACGCGGTCGATTTCTTCAGATACTCCTCGCCCTGCGCGATCAGCGTGTCGGACGTGCCGAAGAAGATGATCGTCGGTGGGGCCCCCTTCTTGAGGAACAACGTCGGCGAAAACTCCCTGGCGATGTCTTTGCCGTTCGCATCGATGATCGAGCGTTTGTCGCCAGTCAAGTTGAGCGCGGGATTGAAGAGCAGCAGCGCGTTGGGCTTGCAGGAGATTTTGACATCGTCGTCCTTGGCGTCGAAGCCTTCACAGAGAGCGGTCGCCGCCGCGAGATGAGCGCCCGCGGAGCCGCCTGATGCGATGATGGCATTGGAATCGAGGCCGAGTCGTCTGGCGTTGGTGCGCAGCCAGCGCACTGCCGATTTCGCGTCCTCAACGCAGGCGTCCGGCGTCGTCTTGTGCTTCGACTCGATACGATAATCGGCGCACGCACAGACGAGGCCGCGCGAGGCGAAGTACTGTGCCTGCGGTACGAACTGCGTGTAGGCGCCGTTCTTCCAGCCGCCGCCGAAGAAGAAAACAAGCGCGGGGCGCTTATCGGTCGCCTTCCAGTCGGGCGGATAGTACAGGTGCATCTGTAGATCGCCCTGCGGCGTCTTGCGGTAGAGCTGCTGGTCGGATCGAATGTCGGTGGTGGTCAGCTTGGGGGTTGTCTTGGGTTTTTCCTGAGCCAGACCGTGGCTCGTCGGTACACAGAGTGTCAAGACCGCCATCACAACCGAAATGCGTTTCACGGACTCACCTCCTGGAAGAATGCACCCGTCGCATAATCTCATGAGCGTTTCGCTTTGTCACGGGTTTGCCAACGGACGTTTCCGGCCGTCGGGAAGCAGGTGCCAGCCGTCCTTTTCATCCCGTGACACCTTCTCGCCGCCGTTGATGGTCAGCAAGGCGCGCAAAGTCTGGGGGTTGACATCCTTGCTCAAGCGATAGAGCGTGCAGTCGATCATCGCGACCGCGGGATCGACGTATTTGCTTTTGATCCCCTTGGGACTGTTGATCTTGAAATCCATGTCTGCGAAGGAAAGGTCGCGCGGCTCCATCCAATGAATGTTCGCACCCAGGTTCTCCACAATCAAGATCGTGTTGCCCGTTCCGTCCTTCACTTCATCAAAGCGAACGCCTTTGTTTGCACGCCACACGGTTTCCGGTCCAACGACGGCCAAGTAATTGGTCGTGACGTTGCCTGGACGCTTCTCGCCGCTCATAGCGTAGAGCTCCGGCATGCGCGACGCCAATTTCCGGTTGTTTGGTCCGTCCCAGGGCTCGTCGAACTTGTAGGCCTGGTAAAGTTCGAGTTGATCGATATAGGGTAAAATCAGTATTCGCCAACTGTGCATCGGCCGACCGGCTTTGTCCGTCAAATAGGCCGGCGGAGTACGCTTGTGGGTGTCATGATAGCCGGCGACCGCCAGCGAGAGATTTTTGAGGTTTCACAGATCTTGTGTACGCCTGGCGGCGGTACGTGTATCCTGAACTCCGAAAACGAGAAGCGTGCCCAAGGTGGCGAGGATGCCCAGGGCGACGATCCCGACGAATCGTGTCTTATTCCTGGCAAGCGATTGCTTGAAGGCTCCCATATTTGCTTCCCCGCTGTACAACATCGACGAGCGAATTGTGGATGTCTATTTCGTGACACGGCGCTGTCGCCTCTCCTGTTCTATTATTTTTTTTCGGCCACGCGCCTTCTCGTATTCGCGCAGCCGTTGATCGAGGTCTTGAAAAATCTCCGGCATTTCAAGCATCTGGGCCAGGACATCCACATGCTTGCGAATGTAAGCGAAATCCAAATCGTCGCAGTAATCCAGGAGCTTTTCGATATCGGCCCAGTCAATGTGCCGATGGGCGACTGCCTTGAGAACGATCAAATCCTCGGCAGTGGCGACCGGCACGGAGAGCCGCCCAATTCTGACGTTTTTCGCTCGCTTCAACGCCTCCCATTCGAATGGAACTCCGGCCAGCGAAAGATCGACGTCGATGCCGCTCGGTTCGTGATGCAGCAGCAGGATGCGACTGTGCCGCGCGAACTCGAGCGGATTGGGCACGCGTTGGCAAAAGGAAAACTCTGCGCCTTTTTCAAGAAAAGTCGCCCAGCGTTTTTCATTCAGAAAAATAATCGCATCCACGTCACGAGTGATGCGCGGCTCACCACGAAACGCCACGGCGAGGCCGCCGATGACGAGACCTTTGGTTTTCGTTTTTCGCCACCAGGCGAGCAAGTCTCGCAACGGAGCGATCGGCAGCGTAATTTCACTCACGGCATCCCTTGATCTTTCTCCAGCGCCGCCGCACTTCCTCGATCTCCTGCGGCGTCGAAGTTTCCCAGCCCAGCGCTCGAGCCAGTTCCAGCAGCGAAAAGAATTGCCGCAGGCGCTTTTCAGGAGGCGATCGGCGCAGTTCCTCCTTTTCGAAAGCGTGAATGCGCTCCCATCGGCCCATGAGGTATTCGCGCACTTCCATAGTCGTCATTCTCGTGTTGCCGATATCAGCTTGGCGCTGGCACGGCCCTCGGCGAGAGCTAAGCCGCAAGCGGCAATCTCACTTGTTGAAAGATCCCTTCTCTTCACGATACAGAATCGTCCACGGATCGTTCGTCTCCATTTGCCAGACGCGCAACTGTTCACGCAGGTCAACGAGCGTCTTGGCGTGGCTCGGCTCGCGCGCCAGATTCTTCAGCTCGTTCGGATCACTCGCCAGGTCGTACAGCTCTTCCTTGGGGCGGTGCAGGTACGATTCGACCGAGCGTTCGCCCATCATCTTGAGCGTGTTGGTGCGGATGTGCTGCCAGCTCGGCGAACCCCACAGGTCGGACGCGAACGGAAACGTCTTCTCGTGATCGAGGTTCGCGATCAGCTTGTACTTTTCGGTCACGATCGTGCGCATCGGGTAGTACATCGTGATTTCGTGGAACTGATGCGAGCCGAAGACCGCGTCGCGCCCCTTCGCGTCGTCGCCGCGCGCGATGGGCATGAGTGTTTTGCCGTAGAGCTTCGTCTGCTTGTAGCTCGGCGTCTTGGCGCCGGCGACGTCGAGAATTGTCGGCGTGATGTCAATGTAGCTGGCGAGCGCGTTGGTCGTGCGTCCCGTCGGCAAGCCGGCGCCGGCCATGATGAGCGGCAGGTGGATGCCCGAAGCGTAGAGTGTCGTCTTGGCGCCGGGGAAGGGGGGGCCGTTGTCGCTGATGAAGATGATGAGCGTTTCGTCGAGTTGCCCCGCCTCACGTAACGCGTCGATAATCAGGCCGACGCCGCGGTCCATGCGGCTGATGGAGTGCAGATATTCCGCCCAGTCCTTGCGCGTGGCTTCGCTGTCGGGCAGAAAGTAGGGAAGGTTGACCTTTTTAGGGTCGTATTTCACGTCGGGATCGCCGCTGAATGGGCGATGCGGGTCCTGAAAGCCGACAACGAGGAAGAACGGCTTCTTGTCGGAGGCGGCGATGAAGTCACGGGCGTGCTGGGCGAACGATTGCGGATCGCGTCCTTTGGTCTTCGTCATCAGGCGATGCCATTGAAACGACGCATCCGGCCCAGTGTGGAACTTGCCGATGAGCCCGGTCCAGTAGCCCGACGCGCGCAGCAAGTTCGGCAATCCCTGCACCCACGGATGGCACTCTTGCTTGTGGGCTGCATGTTGCAGGCCGTATTGGCCATTTTGATGCGTATAAAGCCCCGTGAAAATGCTCGCCCGGCTCGGACTGCACGACGCGACGCTGGAGTACGCTCGCGTGAAGCGCACGCCGCGCTTGGCGAGCGCGTTAATGTTCGGCGTCTTGCAAACAGTATCGCCATAGCAGCCGAGTTGCATGCCGAGATCATCGGCGATGATGAGCACGACGTTCTTAGGCTTGGTCTGGGCGTGGGCAACCGTCGGCATCAAGACGAAGAGAAGCAGCAGGAGGATGCGGCGCATGGCGGGATTCCCCTTGGTGATGCGAATGATAACAGGCCAATCTAACCGAGCACATCGATGAAAACAATCGCCGAGTCGGCGATTTTCTTGCGTAGGCACGGCAATCAAATAACGGCGCCACGACGCGGAAATGAAAGAGCGTAACTGTTCACCCCTCTCCCCTGTACAAAGGGGAGAGGGGTTGGAGCGTCGCGCAACTGTCTTTTCCTCCCCCTCACCCCCGACCCCTCTCCCCCTGAGTACAGGGGGAGAGGGGAGGTGAATGGTTATGCAAGAGCTATGGGTCTGCACGGATGTGTTGGGGCATTACGAACCGGTCTTCAGATTCCGGTAGGTGACCATGATCACCTCGTTCTTTTCGGCCAGGTAATATACGGATATGCGATCTCCCAGGCGAAAATCGCGAGGCGCGACAATTCGTTCGCTGCGAATATAGTGGGCATCCTTGGCCAGCTTGAATCGCAGCTTCTCTTTCTTGACTAACAGGTCCAATTCGCGTGTTTCCGCATTGATGTGGATAATCTTGCCGACCTTGAACGAGGGAAGAATCTTGATCGCGGCAACGTTCGACGCAGAGACGATGCTGAGGCTGATTTTTTGTCCTGGCTTGACGTCCTGGAGCTTCATCGGATTATCGCGGGCGTCACGGACGGGAAGATCCGCACTGGCCAGGCTATAGGTATGTGGTTTGCTATTGGAAATATCGATGGTGATCGTACCGACCTTGGCGTCCAGCTCGCGTACGGAGCCGCGCACCTCGAACGTGTCCTGAGCCGCGCAAGGCAAACCGCCGGCCATAAGTCCGATCACGGCAATGACAAGAAAACGCGACATCCGGATCGCCCTCTGGGGGGTAAGTCGCGCAAGTGAATCATGCGCATCACACGTATTAATGCCGCCCGCGACAAAAAGTTCCGGTCCAGGAATTGGCTTCGACTAAGTTGCGCTTCCTCTTGATTTTCACAGACGCGCCCGCGACAATCAACCTTATTCTCATCCTCCACGCCATCCCACCGGAGGCCGATTCATGAATCGCTGCCTGGCTGCGTCCCTGATCGCCATGATTGCAATCGTCCCTTCGTTTCTCGGCGCCGGAGACAAGCTGCCGCCGCGCGCCAGTGTGCGCAAGGCCGTCGAACGCAGTTTGCCCTATCTCGAAAAGGAAGGGCTTAACTGGATCAACAAACGCGATTGCATGTCGTGCCATGTCGTGACTTTCATGCTGTGGAGTCACAATGAGGCCAAGGCGCGCGGCATACCCGTGGATGCGAAAAAAGTCGCCGAGTGGACCGACTGGTCGATGCAGAAATCACTGGCCGAGCACAACTGGTTCAAACTCAATGAAAAGGCGCACAAGACGCTGCCGGAGCCGATACAGCCGAAACTGCTCGATCTGGTTGGCGAAGGCTTTGAATTCGAGAAAGACTTCGTCGCCGCGCTGGCCAAGGTCCTGACGCCTGACGAATTGAAGCAGCATCAGACCGTCGTGTTGAAGCAGGCGGCTCTGGCAAAGAAAGGGACGGTCAACGATGGTGGCGGTCTCGATACGATGTCTCAGCTCTTCCTGGCACGCGATCTGACTGCCAAGAGCGACAAGGACGCGGCGTTCTTTGCCAGCACTGCCCAGCTGATGACACGCTGGCAAGAACCGGATGGTCAATGGAAAGCCGCGGGGCAGATGCCGTCCCGACTCTGGCCGAGACCGATCGCGGACCAGACCACGACGCTGTGGACGATCCTTGCCTTGACGTCGTACGACTTACCTGACGCGCGCGTCAAGAAGAGTGTCGATCAGGCGATCGCCGCCGTCAACAAAGCCAAGCCGGGCGTGAACCACGAATGGCTCGTGGCACGCATGTTGTTCGAACACAAGCTCGGCGTGCGTGAACAAGCCGAGAAATTACGCAGCGATTTGTTGAAGCGGCAGAACGACGATGGCGGTTGGAGTACGCTCCCCGGCGGCAAGAGTGAGGCCTTCAGCACCGGCCAAAGCCTGTACGCGCTACGGCTCGTGGGTATGCCTGTGGATGACGCCGCCATCGGCAAAGGACAGAAGTACCTGCTCGATACACAGACGGAGAACGGCTCATGGATCGTGCCGCCGGGCCTGCTCAGTAACGGCGGCCCCGAACGGCTCAAGAAGCTGGAGCCGATCCACCGCTACTGGGGCACTGCATGGGCGTCGATCGGTTTGTCGCGCTCGCTGTCCGACAAATAACCCCAAGCCCGCAGGCGACGTAGAAAACCTGCGAAGTCAGGCATCCTCGTCTTGACAGCATGTCCATTCTTCCCTGATGATATGCTGTCGCTGGATCACCTTGGCCAAAGGAGTGGCCCATGTCTGAAAAAAAACGCTCGAAGCGACTCGACTATCTCGTTTATCTCGCCGTGCGCATTCTCGTTTGCGTCATCCAGGCACTCCCCTTCAACATGGCGTGCGGCTTCGCCCGTTTTCTGGCGTGGGTGGTCTACAAGGTCGACAAACGCCATCGGCTCGTCGCTTTCGATAACCTGCGCCAGGCGTTTCCCGGAAAGCACACCGACGCGGAGATCGACCAGATGGTGCGGCGCGTTTACCTGCACTTCTGCACGTTGCTGATCGAGATCATGTTCCTGCACCGGAAATTCCACTTGCACAATTACAAACGTTCGGTGGTCTTGCGCGACGCCGGGCGAACGGCGGACCTGGTCCTCTCCGGGAGGCCGGTCCTGTTCGTCACCGGACATTTCGGCAACTGGGAGATGGCCGGCTACGCGTTGGCGATGTTCGGCGTCAAGTCGCACGCCATCGCAAGGCCGATTGACAATCCGTACATCGACGATTATCTGCGTCAATTCCGCGAACGGACCGGGCAGAAGCTGCTTGCCAAGGCCGATGATTTCGCCCGCATCGAGAAGGTATTAGCGGAAGGCGGCGTCCTCGGCACGCTCGCCGATCAGGACGCGGGGCCGCGCGGGCTGTTCGTCGATTTCTTCGGACGTCCGGCTTCCACGCATAAGGCTGTGGCGCTTTTGGCTCTCGAACACAACGTGCCGATCCTGGTGTGTGGCATGCCGAAGCTCGATGGCAGATATGAAGTCGTGCCGATGGACATCATCTACCCCGAGGAGTATGAACACGACCCGGACGCCGTCCGCGCAATAACGCAGCGTTTCACCGCAGGATTGGAGAAGCTGATTCGCCAGGCGCCGGAGCAATACTTCTGGGTTCATCGCCGCTGGAAGCACGAACCGCCCAAGCGAAAGAAACGTCCGCTCGCGGCGTGAATCCATCGTTAGATCATCGGCGCGATGAGCGCCAAGAAAATCAACGAGCCGCCGATCAGCAACCCTGCGGTCACCACGACGACCCAGAGGGCATAGGCCGTGAAGGTTACGGGTTCCTCACGCGCTACATCGCTCACCTTCCGCTCAAGCGTCTTGCGCGGCGGCGGCGAGGTCGCTTTGCTCGGCGTCATCTCAACATTCTCCTGACCGAGTTGCTTTTCGAGCGTCTCAGGCGGCCATTGCTTGCGGAGATCGACAACGTAATCGCGCACGTCATTGGATTGCATCGCCTCCGACATGGAAACGTATGGCCGCAGCATGTGATTCGGGTTCGTCAACAGCAGTCGTTTGCGCAGACGTTCCGCTTCCTGGGGCATATTGGCGCTCAAGGCCGCGTCGGCGGCGAGCACCAGGCACTGGTCGCGCCGGCGCGGCTCGCCTTGCCTCGCGAAGTAGTTTGCCAGGTCCTCGTAGAGAGCGGGAAGTGCATTCAGGCCGATCATGCCGATCTCCGTGGAGTAACCTCTCCCTACAATGACTTCGATCCTGCGTCGCTGCAAGTAAAATCCGCGCGCTCAGCCTTCGTTGGGCGCTTGCAACGAATTTTCAGCGTGTCCGTGACCATGCGCCGGAACTATTATGTCAACACCGCTTGCCAACGTGCGCGTTCTCGACGCCTCCCGCGTACTGGCAGGGCCCTTTTGCGGGCAACTTCTGGGCGATCTCGGCGCCGAGGTCATCAAGCTAGAACGCCCCGGCGCCGGTGACGACACGCGCGGTTGGGGTCCGCCTTTCGCCGGCGAGTTCAGCGCCTACTATCTCTCTTGCAATCGTAACAAAAAAGCCATCACGCTCGATCTCGGTCAACCCCAGGGCCTGGAGCTTTTTTATGACCTCGCGAAAAAGAGCGACATCCTCCTGGAAAACTTCCGCGCTCAAAGCGCCGACAAGCTCGGCATCAGCCCCGAAAAACTGCTCGCCCAGAACCCGCGTCTGATCGTCTGCTCCATCTCCGGATTCGGTCGCACCGGCCCATGGAACGACCTACCCGGCTACGATTATCCGGTTCAGGCCTTGAGCGGGCTCATGAGCATTACCGGCCCCGTCGAAGGACCGCCGGCGAAAATTGGCGTCGCGGCCACCGACGTGCTGACAGGCCTCTACGCCGCGACAGCGTTGCTGGCGTGCCTGCATGCCCGCGCGCAATCGGGGCACGGCTACGCGATCGATATGGCCCTTCTTGATTGCGCGGTCGCCACCCAGGTCAATGTCGTGCAAGCCTATTTGACGAGCGGCGCCGTGCCTGCGCGCCAGGGGAACGCGCATTTGCAGATCGTCCCCTATCAGGCATTCGTTACCGCGCCCCCCGCTTTATCTTCCGAGGGGGCAAGGGAGGACTGGCTGATCCTGGCGGTGGGCAATGACGGGCAATGGCAACGCTTCTGCAAGGCGGCCGAGCGCCCCGATCTCGCAAGCGACACTCGCTTCACGACGAACACGCAGCGCGTGCAAGGACGGTCCATTCTTGTCCCCATGATTGAAGCCTTGATGAAGACGCGTTCGTGCGCCGACTGGCAGAATCGCTTGCACGACGCCGAGGTGCCACACGCGCCGGTGCTCGATCATGCTCAGCTCTTCGCGCTCGAGCAGATCGCCGCGCGCGGCATGAAGGTGACGGTTCGCGACATCGCTGGCAAGCCGGTCGAGCTCGCGGGATCGCCATTTCACATCGCAGGAGCGAGTTTGCCGACGCCGACGATGCCGCCGCGGTTGGGGCAGAACACGGACGAGGTGCTGCGCGACGTCTTGAACATCGACGCGAAACGCATCGATGAGTTAAGACTAGCGAAGGTGATTTGAATGAGATGAATTTGTTTAGCGAACGAGAGACGCCGCGCGAGCGCTAAACGAATGCCGTCGAGGCGTTATACTGCGCTCGGGCGGAAATGACACATCTGCCTCACTAGCCCGCAGCGCTAGCAAGGGCAACCACGGACATCCCTTGCTGGCGCTGCGGGCTAGTGAATGAGTCAATCCTGACCGCGTGCAGTATAAGTTGATCGGCAATTCGTACACGATCACTCCCAGCAGCGTGTACAACGTGAAAACTTGCGGATTCGCGAAATGTTCAAGGCAAATCGTCGGCCAAGTCGATTGCATTCCCAGGACGAGCGTGTACAATCGAGCCATCAAACCACAGGGAGATCCATCGATGCTCTCAATTCTGGGCCGACCGCGAACCGTGTGTGATGGCTGGACGCGCCGCGAACTTCTTCAGGCGGGTGGGGCGGGCCTGCTTGGGCTGTCGTTGCCGCGCGTTTTGCAGGCGGAGGCTTTGCCCTCATCCCCGGCCCCTCTCCCAGGAGGAGAGGGGGGAAGGCGAGGCGGCCGCGCGAAGTCGGTCATCTTCCTCTTCCTCTTCGGCGGGCCGAGCCAGCTTGAGACGTTTGACATGAAGCCGGACGCGCCGCAGGACATTCGCGGCCCGTTTCGCCCGACCGCGTGTCGCACGCCGGGCCTGTTGATGTGCGATCAGCTTCCGCGGCTGGCGAACGTGTCGGACAAGTTCAGCGTCGTGCGGACGATGACGCACTCCTACAACGATCACTCCGGCGGTGGGCACTACATCCAGACGGGCAAACGCTGGCACATTCCGATCGGCGGCGGCTTCAACGCGACCACTAGCGATTGGCCCGCGATGGGGTCGGTCGTCGAATATCTGGCCCAGCGCGGGGCCCTCACCCCCAACCCCTCTCCCATAAGGGGCGAGGGGAGACATGCACGCGATCTTCCGAGCTACGCCGTCGTGCCAAGCTGGCTGGGCCGACTCGAACAGCAGGGGCAATACATCCGCCCCGGCGAATATGCGGGCTGGCTGGGCCGCACGTACAATCCGCTTACGACCGCTGCCATCACCAAACGCGACGCCAACGACAATCCCTACTGGCGATTCTGCTCCGACGACGAGCTCAACTTTCGCATCGACGGCCTCGCGTTTCCGCCCGATCTTCAGCTCGATCGGGTGCAATCACGCCGCTCACTGCTGGAGCAATTCGAGTCGCAGCGCAGCGCCCTCTTCAACAGCCAGCGTGCCCGCGATCACGATCGCTTCCAGCAGCGCGCTCTCGCGCTGGCGACCTCCGACGCTACCCGCCGCGCCCTCGACATCCGCCAGGAACCGGCGCGCCTGCGTGATCGCTACGGCCGGCAACTCTTTGGCCAGGCGACGTTGATGGCGCGTCGTCTCGTCGAGGCGGGCGTGCGCTTCGTCACCGTCCACTATGACGCCGTCGATGGCTACAGTTGGGACTCGCACCTGCACTCCAACGACGTGCGCAGCTTCCTCCTGCCGACGTTCGATCAAGCGCTCGCGACACTGCTGGACGATCTCGACGAACGCGGCTTGCTCGACGAGACGCTCGTGGTCGCAGTCGGCGAGATGGGCCGCACGCCGAGAGCGAATCCGCAGTGGGGCCGCAACCACTGGAGCACGCTGTTCTCCGCCGTCCTGGCCGGCGCGGGCATCCGGCGCGGCGCCGTCTTCGGCGCTTCCGACCGCGATGCCGCCTATCCGACCGATCGCCCCGTGACGCCTGAAGATCTGGCGGCGACGATCTATCACGCGCTCGGCATCGACCCACACATTCAGCTGCCCGACGCACAGGGCCGGCCGACCACGATTGTCGAGGGCGGGGCGCCGATTCTCGATTTGTTTGGCTAAGACCAACGCTTGCGGTTTAGCGTTCGCAGTGTGCCTGCCGAAAGGTGCTTGGGTATGGAGCATCCCAACGTCGTGATCCTGGCCGGACCGAATGGCGCGGGCAAATCGATCCTGTCGCAATCGCTCTTGCAGGGCACGCTCGGCATCCGGCATCATGTCAACGCTGACACGCTGGCGAAGGGCCTTTCCGCGTACAACTTTGACGACATGGCGGTGAAGGCCGGCAAGATCATGCTCGAACATCTGCGCGACCTTGCCGAAGACCGAGCGAACTTCGCATTCGAGACGACGCTGGCGAGCCGGACTTTTGCGCCGTGGATCGCCGGACTGAAAAAGACGGGATATCGGTTTCATCTGTTCTACGTGTGGGTTCCTTCCGCCGAGGTTTCGATTCAGCGCGTCCGCGAGCGTGCGTTCCAAGGCGGACACGGCGTCCCGGAAGAGATCATTCGCCGACGCTATGAGAGTTGACTGGAGAATTTCTTCCGTTTGTATCAGCCGCTGACTGATGGCTGGGAATTATACGACAACGACAATCCGAAAGAGCCGAAGTTAATAGCATTGGGAAACGCTACAATGGAGGTGGCTGCTGATGAGGTTCTTTGGAGGAAAATCAAGGAACAGGTGAAGCGATGAATGACGACAAAGAAATCAATATTCCCGAAATTCTCAAAGATCGGCCCCGCGTGCAAAAGGCCCTGCGCGACGCCGTCCAGAAAGCAATTCATTTTCACAAGTTGATGGGCCGTCCGATTATCGTCTGGAAGGACGGCAAGGTCGTCGAGATTCCGCCGGAAGAGATCGTGCTGCACGACGAAAGCAATGGCGATGCTGGGGCAGCACACAGATGATGGCTTTCCATTGCACCCACGGCATATTAACATTCTCCTCATCGAAAATCTGTACAATCAGGACGACTTGAGGCTTCGTAAACAAACCGCACCGATTCGGTTGGTTTTCGCGAAACCTCTCGTCGACATTAGGGTTGCATTTGTTAATCAATACTCTCGCTGGAGCCTTCGCATGCTCGCACGCACTATCGCTTTTGCCGCATTTGTTGCTCTCGCGGCAACGTTGACCGCGGATCAGCCATCCGCCAAGCAGAAGTCGCCGCGCGAGGCACTGCAAGCGGTGCATGATCTCGTCGGCGTCTGGAACGCGACTTGCGAACCCAAGGGAACGCGTGAAGAGATCCAGAAGGGCTTCTGGACCGAGAAGATGGACTGGGGTTGGGTCTTCAAGGGGACCGACGCCTACCTCAAGGTCGATTTCGACAAGAGCCGCCATTTCACTACCGGCGAACTCCGATACGTCGCCGACAAGGATCATTACGCCTTCACGGTGACGACGCTCAAGAAAGAGAAGCACACCTACGTCGGCGCGATTCAGACCCGCGACGTGACGAAAATCCTGGCCCTCGATCGTGAAGACGCCAAGGACACGCATCGGCTCGTCTTCACGTTCCTGCACTCCAATCGCTTTCTCTACAAGTACGAAGTGCGCGGCGACGGCAAACCGCTCTTCGCGCTCAAGTGGAAGGGAGGCGCGACCAAGGAAGGCGAAGCGTTCGCGGTCGGCTCCGGCAGGCCGGAGTGCATCGTTTCCGGCGGCGTGGGAACGTCGGCCGTGTCGTTCATGGGCAAGACGTATTACGTCTGCTGCTCGGGTTGCCGCGATGAGTTCAACGCCAACGCCGCCAAGTATGTGAAGGAGTACGAGGACAAGCAGGCGAAGGCGAAGAAGAAATAACCCCCCCGTTTAGCGCTCGCAATTGGCTGACGGGAATTGCGTCCCGTCAGCCGATGGCGAGCGCTAAACGAATACAAGTCCTTTCTTTCTCGATCAACTCTGATTACAATCATCGCGCTGCATCCCAAATCCCTCGCTGGAAAGGACATCGCATGCGCGCTCGTATTCTCGCTTGTCTCGTCTTGGCCTTTGTCGCACAGCCGATCTTCGCTCAGGCCAAACGCTCGATCACCATCGACGATTACTTCACGCAGGCCGACCTATTTCAGGTTGCCTATCAATCCGATTACATCGCCTACACGGAAGGCCGCTGGCGGGAAGCCACCGACGATCGCAAGACCGACCTGTGGGTGGCGTCCACACAATTCGCTGGTGCGCCGTGCCGTCTGACTTCCGACCGGGCGGGCGACCGCTCCCCGCAATGGGGTCTAAGGCCAGGCGGACCAGTCTACTTCATGGGCAACCGCAAGCGCGAAGGCGACAAGCGGCCTCCCTACGACGGATCCACGCAGGTTTGGCGTATCACCACCGATGGGTTATTTGAACGAGGAAGTCCCGCAGTCGGCCGCACGCCCGAGGCAGTTACGCGCGTCGAGGGGGGCATTGATGCCTTCGAGCTCTTTCGGGAACTCGACGACCCGAAGTATCTGTATTACCTTGTGCATGTAGACAAGACGCAAGACGATTGGTCCGGACTGCGCTCGAAATACGGTAAGCTCGAATATGGCCACGGGCAGAATCGGCTTGGGCAGATTTGGAAGCTCAATTTCAACACGCACCGCGCCGAGAAAATCATCGATGCTGGCCGCAACATTCGCGAGTTCGCGGTGTCACCCAACGGCAAACGCATCGCCATGATCACGACGCCGGACGACAAAGTCGTCAGCTTCGAGGGGCAGTCGCGCGTCGATGTGTGGGACGCGGCCACAGGCAAGATCACCGCACTCCCCGACCACGAGTATCGCAAAAAAGTCCCGTCGCCGTACGCCTGGCTTGAGAATCTCGCGTGGAATGGAAATAGCGATCGTCTCGCCTTCGGCGTGGTTTTCGATGGTTATCCGGCGGAGGTTTTCCTCGCCGATTTCGCGGCGATGGAGCCCGCGGTCGTTCGATTCAAACGGCCGCCGGGCATGCAGTTCAAGGGGTACGGCAGCCCAGTGCAGTTCGTAGCGAATACGGACTTGATGTTCCTTGCGGAGGACAAGGGCCGCGTTCGAGTCTGCGTCGCCACCGAAATTACAAAGGACGAGCCGAAGTTGACGTACCTGACCACCGGCGACGTTGTAGTCGAATCGTTCGACAGCAGTCGCCGATTCGATCAGGGGTACGAGTTTGCGGTCATCATGGCGACGCCGACGCGATTCGCGGATGTTTACGTCAACCCGTACGTGGGGAAGTTCCGGCGGGTGACCAATGTTAATCCTCAAGTGGACGGCTGGAAACTGCCGCAGCTTTCCGTCGTCTCGTGGAAGGGCGCCGGCGGACAGGCGGTCGAAGGCATCCTCGAACTGCCGCCCGATTACAAGAAAGGCGAAAAAGTTCCCCTCGTCGTCGAAATCCACGGCGGACCGACGACGGCGACGTATTTTAGGCTGCAATACTGGATCTACGGCCGCACGCTGCTGCCGGCCCAGGGCTACGCGGTCCTGTGCCCGAACTATCGCGGCTCGACCGGCTACGGCGACAAGTTCACGACCGATCTGATTGGCCGGGAGAATGATCTCGACGTCGAGGATATCCTCAAGGGCGTTGATGCGATGGTCGAACGCGGCATCGCCGATCCGGACCGACTCGCGGTAAGCGGCTGGTCGAATGGCGGCTACCTGACCAACTGCATCATCACCAAGACGACACGTTTCAAGGCGGCGATCAGCGGCGCCGGCATCGTCGATGCGGTCATGGAGTGGGGCGCGAACGACGAGCCGGCCTACACGATGGTATTCAAGCAAGGCTTGCCGTGGAACGCTGCCGGGAAGTATCACAAGGCGTCGCCGACGTATCAGCTTGACAAGGTGCGCACGCCGACGTTGATCCATGTCGGCGCCAACGACGAACGCTGCCCGCCGGCCCATAGCCGGATGCTCTATCGTGCCCTGAAGGAGTACGTGAAAGTTCCAACGGAGTTGATCGTCTATCCCGGCGAGGGGCACGGCATCTCGAAGTATCGCAATCGCCGCGCGAAGATGGAATGGGACCTGGCATGGCTGGATCGGTATGTCATGGGGAAGAAGTGAGTCCCGCCGCTTGCGGCTTAGCGCGCGCATGGCGCCATGCGAGCGCCAGGCCGCGAGCGGTTATGCGTCGCGCCACGATTCCACCTGCACGAGATTGTCGAAGAACGTCGCCGCCGCGCCGAAATCCGTGAGCGCCGTGCTCGTCGTCGTGTTGCAGTTTACGCCGTCGGGCGTATAGCGATTCCACCAGATGCTCTGCGATACGACAACGCCGGGCTTCACCTTCTCCGCGACGATGGCGCGGGCCCGAAAGCTGCCCCGATCGTTGAAGATACGCACCCATTGGCCGGAGGTGACCCCGCGAGGCTTCGCGTCGATTGGATGGATTTCGAGCGTCGGCTCCTTCGCCTCTTTGCGTAACGAATCGACGTTGACGAACGTCGAGTTCAAGAACTCCGGCACGGGCGGCGAGAGCATCTGCAAGGGGAATTTCGCCGCCAGATCGGGCCGCGTTTGCGGATCCTCGTGCGGCGGCGTGTAATTCGGCAGTGGGTCCAGGCCGCGCTGCGCCAGGGCCGGGCTGTAAAATTCGCACTTGCCCGACGGTGTGCCGAAGTTTCCCTCCGCGAATGGTGCGTAGTTCTCCGGCAAATTCAGACGCACCGGCCCTTCGCGTTTCAGACGGTCCAGATTGATGCCGACGAACGCCTCGGGCGGCGGATATTTGGCGTGCCCATTCATCCGCAACGATTCTTCTGCCAGTTGCTCATCAGTCACGGCGAATAGATCCGCCTCGAAGCCCATTTTCTTCGCGAGCAACCGAAAGACGTCGGTGTTGCTCTTCGCCTCAAAAAGCGGAACGATGGCGGGCTTGTTCGTCTGCACATAAAGATGGCCATACGAACCGTGGATGTCGAAGTGTTCGAGCTGCGTCGTCGCAGGCAGCACGATGTCCGCAACGTCGGCCGTGTCGGTCTGA
This sequence comes from Planctomycetia bacterium, assembly GCA_005799265.1. GTDB lineage: Bacteria > Planctomycetota > Planctomycetia > Gemmatales > Gemmataceae > SIAQ01. Next base: position 37,498 of record SYHD01000023.1, read on the forward strand.
AACTGCTCGTGAACGACCGTGAAGAGATCGTCGCGCCGCAGGCCCTTGAGCACCCGGCTCTGATCGGGACAGACGGCCGCGGGGTTCGAGTTGTAGACGTACATCGCCTTGACCGGCGGTCC
>SYHD01000228.1 GCA_005799265.1 Planctomycetia bacterium
GCGCAAGCGACGGATTCTTCAAACTCCGTCGCTTGCGCGTCCGGCTAACAATTGATTTTGTCGGTGGCGCCAAGTATGCCGAACGATCTGGATTTTTTCCCAAGAATTCCTTTCCTCCCCGCGCTTCTTCACCGCTAGAATCAAATAACGTCGGCTGGAGCAACGTCTAATTACGGAGATTAGGCTGACATGGCTGTAGGCATCATTCCGATCGCGGTCAGCGATGAAACCCTGCTCGCGCAGGCCGGCGCCGGCGATCCGGAAGCACTGGACGAGCTATTCCGACGGTATCGCCTGTTGGCCTATCGCGTCGCACATCGGCTATTGGGCAATGAAGCCGACGCTCTCGATGCCGTGCAGGAGGCGTTTGTCAAGGCGCTGGTGCATTTGCCTCGCTTTCAGGGACGCAGCTCGTTCAAGACCTGGCTGCTGCGCGTGGTGAGCAACGCCGCCCTTGATTTGGGACGCCAGCGCGGCCGGCGCGAGACCCTGAGTATGGACTCCTTGGGGCCAAAATTTCGCGAGGAATGCGAACCCCTCTTGGAACCGGACCCCGGGCGCGAGCTTCACCGCCAAGACCAGCGCAGGAAGCTGCACGAGGCACTCGCACAGCTTTCGCCGGCGCAGCGTCAGACCTTCGTCTTGCACGCGGAAGCCGATCTCAGTTATCGTGAAGTCGCGGAAACGCTGGGCATCTCGATCGGCACCGTGATGAGCCGTCTCTATTATGCGCGGCAGCGTCTGCGCACCTTGCTCGAACCTTGGATGAAAACCGAATGAACGTCGCGCCCGAATCGAATTGGCAACCCGATGCCCAGCTTTTGGCCGCCTATTACGATGGCGAACTGGAAGGCCGAAACGAGCTTGCCGACATGCGTGCGCGCATCGAGGCCTGGCTTGACGCGCATCCGGCAGCCGCCCAGGAATGGAACCAGCATCGCGAACTGCAAAAGCTCTGGCTCGACACGACCTGCCCAGAGCCAACCGAAGCGGCCTGGCAAGACGCTTTGACGCGCGTGAACGCCCGCCAGCATGCGCCGCAAACAGGTTCCGGATGCGCCTGGCCGTGGTTCGCACTGGGCATGGTCGCGGCGTGCGTCCTGGTGATGATCGGCGCCGGCGTGCTTCGCTTCATGCAGCCTATCGAACAGAACGCGCCCGTGGTCGTTGCGCCGCCAGAACCGCCGGTCGAGCCCAAGAAAGAGGAAGTCGAAGTCTTTGCGGTCGCGCTGGTCAGCGAAATCTCGATCCTGCGCGTCGAAGGGGCGGACACCGGTTCGCTCGTCGTTGGCGTTCCTCCCGTGGTCGGAGCGCTCGAACTGGCCGATCCCGGTGAAGTGCGCGTCGTCCACGTTCGGCCCGATTCTCACCACAACATGGTCCCCAACCGCCAACCGGACGGTCCGCGTCGTCCGATTATCTGGGCTCGGCTCGATACCGATTGAAATTCCTATTCCGCCGCTGGGGTCTTGGCGCTCGCGTGTTCTTTTCCGAACGCCAGGCCGCTAGCGGCAACTTGAAGGAATCCACGTGATGCCGCGACTCGCCTTGCTAATCGCCATGTCCCTATCGGTTGCCGGGATGCTGGATGCGTGCCCCTGTCATGGCGAAAAGGATCCGATCAAGATCACGCTCGTCGTCATCCTCGCCAGCGAAGAGGGCAACTCGATCGATCCGCGCCTCAAGGCCATCGCGGAGGAAGTGCGCAAGCTCCATCCGAATCTCAAGACCTTCAAGCTCAAGCACATGGAAAACAAGTCGCTCAAGCCCGGCGAGAAAGTGTCGCTGCCGGCCGTCGAGAAGAAGATGGTTGACCTCGTCATCAAGCACGGCGCCGACAAAGAAAATCGCGTCGGACTTGCCGTCACCGCTCCGGCCATGGGCGAGATCGAGTATCAGACTGTGTGCGGCAAATTCCTGCCGATCGTGACGCGCTTTCAGACCAAGAGCAAGGAACGCCTGATCCTGGCGATTCGCGTGCAACCCTGCCGCGGCGATTGACCCCCCCTTTGCCGTTTAGCGTTCGCATGGAAGCGCCTGAGCGACGGGCGCTTCCATGCGAACGCTAAACGGCGCAGGTTTTTCAGTTACTGATCGACTTGACCCCTTCTGTCTCCATTGTGCCCGTCCGGCGATTGTACAGCACTTTCGACGAACGCACCGCCGACGCTTCGATGCCGCGCGCCGTGATCTGGTACATCTGCACGAGCTTGCCGTTCAAGGCCTCGAAGATGACGATGTCGTTGGCCTCGTCATATTTGACGATGTCGGCGTTGCCCTGGTACTGGTCGGTGCGGAAGAAGACATTTTGGCGTGCGATCATGATGTGCGAGGTTCGGCCCAGAGCCTGGCGCGCCTCAACCTCGAGCATTTCGCAGCGGAGAAACAGGCCGTCCTTGGGAGGATGGTCCGGGTCCATGGTAGCCTTGATGTCGTTGCTCGGGAAGTGGAAGACCTCGATGCCGCCGTGCTGGCCGTAGAACTTGGCGGTCTTGACGCCGGGCTTGTTGTTGGCGTGCATGTGATCACGGAACTTGACATGCGTCAGCTTCCACTCCGTCTTGGCGGGAGGCGCCTTGGCGCCAGGGGGCGGGGCGAGGCCGTTGTCCATGCTCCCCTTCGCCAACAGGCGCACCTGGCCAGGGCCGACAATGTTGGTACGACCATCCTCGTTGTTGATGAGTTCGCGTCCTTGCAGGATGTTCCGCTGGACCAGATTGCGCTTTTCATCAACCTTGCTATCGTCGATGAAGACGTTTTTGTCACAGATTATTCGATCGATCTTGGCGTTCTTGCCCGCCTTTTCGCCTTCTCGGAACGACACGGTCTGGTCGAGGACGGCCCACATTTCATTGCACAACAGCCACGAGGGCGCGCCGACTTCCTGGGCCTGCACGCCGCCGGAGAAGATGGCGTTCTTGCCGTCGAAGGTCATGTTCCTGTTCCAGTGTACGTTGATGCGGCTATTTTTCTTGGCGGTTTCGCTGCCGTCCAAACCCTTGTTGGTGGGCATTTCCATGACGCCGGCGCCATCAACGTCGGCGTGGTTCGTGTCCTGGTTGACGGTGACGATCGCGCCGGAGAGTACTATTTCGCCTAGTCCGACGCGCGCCGGGCCTTTCTTGTCTCCGTGTACGACAAGCAGGTCCGCTTTCTCGTTGAGCTTGTTGACGGTGAGAAGCTGGCCCGTGATGTCGACGCGTTTCTCGCCGGGTTTTTCGCCCGCCTGGAAGACGTAGACATTGCCGCGCGCGACCAGTTCCTTCAGTTTCTTACCGCCAAGGGTGGCGACGACCGCGGTGATGTCGTTGGCCTTTAGCTCGATTGGGCTGCGCGGTTTCTTCTCCTCGGTGATTTGCTTTTTCGCCTCGGCCGGTTTGGTCAAAGGAAGCGATATCGGCCCTTTGGTCGCATCGGGCAAGACGGCGGGCTTTTCGTCCGGCAGTCGGCTGTTGCTGGCAAGCGACTGTGCAAAGGTCATCGTCATCGTGTTGGCGTCGCGGACGATAAATTCGGGGGAGGCGGCGCGCACCCGTTCCTGAGCGAAGACGCGGTGCAGTTCCTGCCGTTGCGAGCCGACCGCGGTCGCGTTCTTGGGCGCCTCCGGCGGATTGCGCAGCCAGACCATGATCTTCTCGGCGTGCAATTCTTGCTTCTGCTGATCGTCGCGGAACGACGCTTCGCCGCCGACGGTGAGGAGATCCAGGGCGATCGTGCCTTCCTTGACCTTCTCGAAGTTCAAGATATCACGCCACAGGACGTGATGCGGGAACTCTTCTTTCTCGGGGTTCTTGGCGTCGAGCAGATCGATCTTTCCGGGCCCGTGGGCAATGGCTTTCTGTCCTTCGCCGAACCGGTTGGCGCCAGTGATGTGGAGTTCCTTGCAGAGCAGCATGTGTCCGTCCTTGTTGGCGCGCAACGGATCCCCCTTGAGGACCATCAAGGGGCCGTTCACGAGATCGCCGGCACGATAGTTGAATTCCGTCCCATAGGCGGCCATGCGTTCACTGTCGAGCGCCAGGGCGACATCGTTGCCCGTGCGCGACACGGCCTTGGCGGTCTCGATTTCTTTGTTCGAGGACGAGGGATTCGCGGCCGCCCCTTTCGGCGCAACCTTCAGGCGGAACTGCAAATCAAGGCGATCGCAGGTGAGCTGATCGAACTTGTCCTTGCCGTCGACTTTTTGGCTGCGCTGGACATGGACCTGGTCCGGAGCGAACTGATCCATGCTGGACTTGTCCTCGCGCGTCGTCGGACTCTCGAAAAACGCGGTCTCTTTGGTAAGGTCGTACACGAACATGCCGCCGGTCTTGACGATGATCTGCGCCTTGTCCGGTGCGTCACCCGGCGCCGGCTGGACGGGGGGCCGCGGAGTCTTGGTGTGCGGCGTGCCGCCCAGGAAACCCGCGCGAGCATCGACCCAAAAGTGCATCTCCACGTGCGAATGCAGGACGATCTTTTCGATATTGCTCGCATCGCCGCTCGCAATCGAACCCTGCGCCTGGGCGTTCTGCTTGGGACGATTCGGGCCGCTGTTCTTGGTCAGGAACATCTCCATCTGTTTGCCACGCACAACGGTCGGCAGCTTGGTCTGATGATCGGTCACGCAGACGACGCCTTCGGTCCAGATGAGGTTGCGGCGTTCTTCGTAGAAGAGGCTGCCGTTGGTGACGAGGATGTCGACGTCGTCGGTCTTCTCGGCAGTGCCGCGGTTGTTGCCGATGGTGACGCCCGGCCGGCCGCTTTGGAGCTCGACGGCAATGATCTTGCGATTGGCCAGTTCGGTGTGGTTAGCCGCGGGGCGATCCAGCGTGAGGATGGCGACCTTGCTGCGCATCGTGCTGATTTCGGGATATCGGCCCGATCCCTTGCTCTTGGGAAAGATCGCGACGCTGAACGGCGCCAATCGCACGCGGCCATCCTTGGCGTCGATGCTGAAATCCCCGGCGGCGAAGGCGATGCCCTTGTCCGGCAGCCAAAGACGTAACGGCCGACGCAGTTCCTCGCTGCCAGCGCCGAAGGCCAACTCGAGCCGTTGGTCCGTCGGCGATCGACTCGAGGTGTTGGTGATGATAAGGTTTTTGGGATCGGCCAATAATCGCACTGGGATGACGGGTAAGCTGTCAACAATGCCAAGACACAGCGTGTATACGGCGAAGCCGCACAGGCACACTAGCAAGCCGCTCAGGAGTATGGCGATGCGCTTGGCTTTCCACACAGCGTGGGATTCCTTATGGCATTGCGCCCCAGGATGCTCTTCCTGAGGCCTCATTTATTCACCGCGAAGGCGTGCGACGATCGCTGGCCAGCGGCCTTGGGCTCGCAGAATCAACTCGATCACTTCGCGGACCGCGCCGCGTCCTCCCGGCGCTTCGGTCACGTAATCCGCGTCTTCCTTCGCTTCGGCACACGCATCGGCGACCGCGACTGCCAGGCCGCACGTTCGCAATACGGGCACATCGACGATATCGTCCCCGACGGCGGCAACCCGCTCGGCCGAAACGCCTAATTCGGCCAACATCGTCACCAGCGCCGCCTTCTTGTCGCTCACGCCTTGCGTCACGTGTGCGATGCCCAACTCCTTGGCGCGGCGCTCGACGATGGCGGATCGTCGCCCAGTAATGATGCCCGATTTCTTCCCTTCGGCCTCCCAGAACTTCAGTCCTGAGCCGTCGCGCACGTGAAACGCCTTGATTTCCTCACCCGCGTCGGTGTAGACGATGCGCCCATCCGTCAAGACGCCATCAACATCCAATACAAGCACTTCGATGCGGGCACAACGCTCGATCAGGGTCATAGCTCTCGCTCAAGTAAAAAGGACAAAGGAAAAGGTAAGACGCAATGGGACCTTGATATTCAGCGGGCCGAATTTCCTTTTTACTTTTTACTTTTTATTTTTTCCTTCCAGCAGTTATCCCGCCGCGCGCAACGTACTCTCCGCCTCTTCGCGCGACACCAGTCCAATCAGGTCCGTCACGTCGAGTAAGCCGACCGGCTTTTCCGCGGCGTCCACCACCGGAAGCTCACTGATCTTGCGATTGCGCAAAATGTCCACCGCGTCCATCAGCCGCGTGCCGACCGGAACCATCAACGGCGTCGGCGTCATCACCTCGCGGATCGGGCGATCGAAGGCGGCGTCTTTGTGCTGCTCGAACAGCCGGGCCAGATCGCTGTCGGTGAAGAAACCCGTCAACCGGCCCGCGTCGTCCGTCAGCATCACCGCGCCGGTGCGTCGGCCCAGACGCTTCTCCTGCGCAAAGACCTCGCGCACCGTCTTGCCGCTGTCCGCGACGCGCACATCGACGCCCTGGCGCATCACCGCCTCGACCTTGAGCAGCTTGCGGCCCAGGCTTCCCGCGGGGTGAAATCGCGCGAAGTCCTCGTGTGTGAACTCGCGCATGCGCATGAGGACGAAGGCAAGCGCGTCTCCGACGGCGATCATCGCGGTCGTGCTCGTGCTTGGCGCCAGTCCGAGGGGGCAGACTTCTTCGAGCGGTCCGAGAACGAGGGCGACGTCGGCGCTTTTCGCCAGCGTGCTCTGTTCCTTGCTCGTGAGCGCGACCAGCCCCAACGCCATTTGCCTCAGCGACGGCAAGAGCTTGACGATCTCCTCGGTCTCGCCGCTCAAGGAGAGGGCGAGGACGACGTCGTGCTGATGAATCATGCCGAGGTCGCCGTGGAGGGCACGCGTGGCGTCGAGAATGTAGGCGCGCGTTCCGGTGGAGTTGAGCGTGCCGGCGATCTTTTGACCGACGTCGGCCGACTTGCCGGTGCCGGTGATGCAGATGCGCCCCGGGCAGCGGTGAAACAACTCGACGGCGGCAAGGAACGACTCGTTGAGCCGATCCGCAACGCTCAAGAGCGCGGCCGCCTCGCCGCGCACAATCGCGCGCGCGTAAGCGAGCTGGTCGTCGATGGGATGAATTTGCAACGTCATGCCGACATCCTTGCCCTGGCGTTACAAGCACGAAGTAACAAGGCGAAAGGATAAAGTGCAACGGATTAGGCTCGGTTGCACTTCGATTTTTTCCTTGTCCTTCTGCCTTTCTGCTGCGCTTTTCCTGGACGCGAAAACGCTATCCGTCGTTTATAACGACCCGGCCAGGAAATGCAACGGCAGGGCTGTTTCGCCCTTCTTCATCAATCGGCAAATGAGGGCAAAATAGTCAATCTACATGGAAAATTGCGAAAAGGGGCGGCTTCTGTGAAGGTGGGAAAGATGTGCCGCCGCCCACGCGGCCAATTCTTTTGCCAGCGCGTACGCTTTCCGGGCCGCACGTTCAGCTAAAAATGCCAACGAACCACAGATCAACCGGCCGGGAAATGCAGTCTCTTGATTTCTTCCTGTGTTCAGCCGCGTTCATCTGTGGTCAAGATCCGTTGTCGAAAGCGTCAATAATCTTCTTCGTCGCGATGGCCCACAACCTTTTGCAGCAACTTCAACAGTTCACTGACGACTTTGGTGTCGATTTCCATTTCGACTTTGCGTTCGCCGCGGACCAGCAAACCGAACTCGCTCTCACCAGAGGAGGTCAGCGTTTTCTTGAGTTCACCCAGCGATTCGATACGAAGTTTCCCTTGCCTGCCTGCCATCGTAGATTCTCCAAACAAACAAATGATTCGGCTCACATTGTGCATCAACTTTATACGACTGAGGCCAGGCGCGAGCAAAGAACTTTTCGCCTGGACGACGATTCTCCTGGGTATCGGGTCGAATCGGACTACATTGACAAGAACAATCGCTTGTGATTGTGTCACTCTTTTTGAAAGGATTGGACGATGGCAAAGGGCAACAACGCTCAAGGAAAAGACAAGAAGAAGGCAAAAGCCAAAGCGTCTGTCAAGGCGCCCAAGGCAGGCGGCAAGAAAAAGTAACGGCCGAGCGGCATCGCGGCGCGGATGAAAATCCGGCCGCGATCTCCCGCATGGCCGCTTGCGGCGCAGCATTCGCCTGACATTTTCCTTGACGCCTTCCCTTCGCCCTGTACGATGGGGTTGTAATCCCAACCCTGCGCATATTCCGGCTCCTTCAGCATCGATCCGTCTCCATGCATCGCGAGATCTCTCATACCGACGACGCTTTCGCCGAGGAAAGCAACTGGCCGCTCTACCTCATGACCGGGCTACTGGCCGTGTTGCTGGCGCTCGATCTCTTGCCGCGCCTGGATGAATGGCTCCGCTGGAACCTCCTGCGCGCGTGGCCGCGCGACCTCGGCACGATCCGCGGCTTCAAGGTCACATTCGGCATGCTCGCGGCGATCCTCGGCGGGGCGCGCGTCGTCTACGCGTCGCTGCACGGACTCTTCGATCTCAAGATCGGCGCGGACGTGGCGATCGCGATCGCCTTTCTGGCCGCCATCGCGATTCAGGAATGGCTCGTCGCCGCCGAGGTTGTCTTCATCGGCATGATCGGCGAGTGTCTGGAGGCGTTCACATTCGATCGCACCAAACGCGCGATACGCCAAATCGTCGAGGTCTTTCCCATTCGCTGCTGGCTCTTGAAGGACGGGCAGGAAACGCGCGTCTTCACGAAAGATCTCGCGCTCGGCGATCGCGTCGTCGTCAAGCCCGGCGCGAAGATTCCGGTTGACGGCATCGTCCTCGACGGTCGCTCCGCCGTTGATACCAGCGCCTTGACCGGCGAGAGTTTGCCCATCGACAAAGGCCCCGGCGATGAGGTGCTCGCGGGTTCGATCAACCACAACGGCGCGCTGACCATCGAAGCCAAACGCGTCGCCCAGCAGACGGTCGCGGGGCGCGTCATCGAGCTGACGGCCAAGGCGCTCAAGGACAAGAGCAACATCGAACGCACCGCGGATCGGCTCGCCCGGCTCTTCCTGCCCATCGTGCTCGGCATCGCAGCGTTTACGTTCCTGGCATGCACCTTTTATTTCAGCACGAGCTGGATGCTCCGCCCCGGAGCGCCGCGTCTTGAGTTGCGACAGGCGATGATCCTTAGCGCATATCCGACGCTGTCGGTGCTCGTCGTCGCCTGCCCTTGCGCGTTGATCCTGGCCACGCCCGCCGCCGTCATCGCGGCCCTGGGCCGCCTCGCGGGAACGGGCGTGCTCATCAAGAGCGGCTCGGCTCTGGAGCGTTTGGCCGGCGTCCGCGCCTTCGCGTTCGACAAGACCGGCACGATCACCGAGGCCAAACTCGAACTCGGCGAGATCGTCTGTCTGGCCGACATTGCACCCGACGATTTGGTGCGACTGGCCGCCGGCGCCGAACAGAAGAGCGAGCATCCGATCGCGCGTTTGATCGTGCAAGAAGCGGCGCGCCGACATCTGAAGCTCGACGACGTCCTCGACTTCCAGGCCCATCCGGGCGCCGGCGTCACGGCGCAAACGAGCGCCGGCAAGATTCTGATCGGCACGCGCCGGCTACTGCACGAGCAAGGCATCGACGTCACCGCCGCCGCAGAGAACGCGCTCGCTCGACTCGACAGCGACGGGCAGACGGCCCTCCTGATAGCGCGCGACGGCGTTTTGCTTGGCGCGCTTGGCGCGCGTGATCGTATTCGCCCAGACGCAATCGCCGTGCTGAAGCAACTGCGTGATCTCGGCATTGATCCGGTTGTCCTGCTCACGGGCGACCGTAGCGCTGCCGCCAGGTCGGTCGCACAAGATCTGGCGTTCAGCGTGATCCATGCCGAGCTGTTGCCCGAACAGAAGGCGCAGATCCTCGTCGACTTGAAGAACGCTCACCCTGCCAAGAAAAACGTCGGCGTCGCGATGGTCGGCGACGGCATCAACGACGCCCCGGCTTTAGCGCGTGCCGATGTCGGCATCGCCATCGGCTCGACCGGCGCCGACATCGCAGCCGAAGCGGGCGACATCGTCTTCATGGGCGATCCGCTCAAGCCGCTGCCCATGCTCGTGCGTCTGTCGCGGCAAACGGTCGCCATCATCCGGCAGAACATCATCTGGTTCGCGTTCGTCGTCAACGGCGTCGGCATTGTCGCTACCTCCTGGCTGTGGCCGTTCATCACGCCGGAGAGCTGGTACGAACAATCACCAATCGCCGCCGTCATCTATCATCAGCTCGGCTCGCTCCTGGTGCTCGGCAACTCGATGCGCCTGCTGTGGTTCGAACGCGGCGCCAGTCCGGCCTGGCTCGCCGGGACCGAATGGCTCAAAGACTCGGACGACTGGATTGCGACACATCTTGACTTCGGCGCGGCCGGCCACTGGTGCGAGCATCACTGGCAACGTCTCGCGCTCGGCGGTGCCGCTCTCGTCATCCTGAGCTATCTGGCCAGCGGCTTGACGATCATCGCGCCAGACGAGATCGGCATCGTGCGCCGCTTCGGTCGGGTCGTCGAGGGAGACCTCGCACCAGGTTGGTATTGGCGCTATCCCGTGCCGATTGAAGAGACAACGCGCGTCTCGGGGCGCATGCGCTCAGTCAGCATCGGCTTCACGGAGTCAACGGAGAAAAGCGGGGCCGGCGGCGCCCTGACCTGGTCGAGCGCCCATCGCCGTGAGGCACGGGTCTCGAAAGAGGCGATGATGATGACCGGCGACGGCGATCTCGTCGACGTGCTCGTCAGTGTTCACTTCAAGGTCACACAGCCGCGCGTTTATCTGTTCGCGGTCAATAACGTCGAGGAGATCCTGCGTGCCACGTCCGAGTCGGAGCTGCGCGCCATGGTCGCGGGGCGCTCGTTCTTCGAGCTGTTGACGGCCCAACGCGGGCGATTTCAGAAGGATGTGCTCGAACGCGTCAGAAACCGCTGCGCCGACGTCGTGCCGGGGGGGCTGGGGATCGAGATCCATAGCGTTTCGATCATCGATCTGCATCCGCCGGGCGATGTTGTCGAATCGTATTACGAAGTCGCCAAAGCGATGGAACGCCGCGATCAGCGCAAAAATGAAGCCGAAGAACAGGCTCTCAAACAGCGGAAAAAGGCCGAGGGGGAAGTCGCGAAGATCCTCGCCCAGGCGCGGGCGGCCCGTGCCGAAAAGCTGCAAATCGCGAACAAGGATCGGTTGCGCTTCGAGGCCCAGCATCGGCCGCGCGTCGAGCTGAGCACCGTGGATGAGCTAGAGAAATTCCACGCGCCGGCATTGAGCGATCTGTTTGCCGGTCTGGATGTCGAAGAGATCGGCAGGAAGTACCAGAAAGAGCGCGACGCTCTGCTGGCATTGCAGCCGGAGCTGGCGGAGTTTCGCATTTTCTGGGACGCCGCGGGCAAGGCCCTGTCGGGACGTGAGTTGATCTTGATCGACAGCGACAAGATTCAGCTGCGCCGCAATTTGATGTTGTTCGATCCGGAACAGTTTCGCATTCCACTGCCGATCCTGTTGCCGCAGGAACGGCCGGCGCGGGCGCCGTTTAACCCGCCGAAACATGACGAGGGGCCGTAGTCGCCGGTCTCCCCTCTCCCCCCGGTAATCCGGGGGAGTGGGGTTGGATCATCGGAGCATGCGCGCAATACGAAAAGTGAGAACGCACCATGAAAAAATACATCCTCATTCCGCTCGCCCTCCTTACTGCGATTGTGTGGGTGCGCCTGTCGTTTTACACGGTCGATGCAGCCGAGTACGCCTACGTCACCGTATTGGGCGAGCATCGCCAGACCTACGATGGGTCCGCCTCCGACGGCGGCGCCGGGCTCAAGCTCGGTTGGCCCTGGCCGATTCAGCAGGTGCAGCGCATCGATCGGCGGTTGCAGCAGTTCGATCTGCCGGAAAAGGGTGAGCTGACGCGCGATCCCGACGACAGCACCAAGATCGACAAGGTACTGTCAATCGAGGCGTATGTGTGCTGGAAAATCAGCGACGCCGACGGGGCGAATCGCTTCATGATCCGCATCGGCACGCCGGAGAATGCGCGGGCGAAACTGGGTGCGGTGATCGTCGGCCGGCTCGGCGCCGCCATCAGCGAACGGCGCATGGATGATCTGGTCAGCACGACCGTTGTCGATGCCGAGTCAGGCCGGACGAAAGTTGACGAGACGGTCGATCTCTTGCGCAAGCAACTTCTGACGAGCTTGCGTCCGCAAATCAAGGAGGAATACGGCATCGATCTGGTGGACATTCGCCTGCGCCGCTTCAATCACCCGTTGAGCGCGCGCGACTCGATCTTCGCGCGGATCCGCGCCGAACGCAACAAGCAGGCCGCCGAGTACACCAGCGACGGCGAATTGAAGGCGGCCAAGATCATCAACGAGGCCGAGGCCCAGGTGCGCGAAGCCCTCGCCAAGGCGCGCAACGACGAGGAGCGCATCAAGGCCGAGACGGACATCGACGCCATGAAGATCCGCAGCGCCGCGTACAGTCAGGATCCGCGTTTCTACGAATTCCTCAAGAAAATGGAAAAACTCCAGAGCATCGTCGGCGACAATCGCAGCATGCTCTTGCTCTCGACCCATCGGCCCCTGTTCGAGTCGCTGTTCACGCCGCCGCTGCCGAAGGACCTGAAGAAAGGGGCGAATTGATGCGCTACCTTCTCTACTTCGCGGGCATCGCCTTTCTCGTCTGGACGGCGGCGACTTCGCTCACTCAGGTTGAATCACACCAGCGCGGCGTCGTGCGGCGCTTTGGCCGGATCCTCGACCACAAACCGACGCAGGGGCTACACATCGGGTTGCCCTGGGGCATCGATCGCGTCGAACTGGCAGCAGTCGGGCGCGACCGGACGATCACCGTGGGCTTCCGTGAGTCGTCCGATGGAGAAGAAGACGTGATCCCGCCTGGGCAAATGTTGACGGGGGATCACAACCTCGTCAACGTGGAAGCGTCGATCGACTTCCGCGTGAGCGAAGACGAGCCTGACAAATACGTGCTGCAAAAGGATAAGATTGACGCATTCGTCGTTCGTGCCGCCGAGTCGTTGATGGCCGAGTGGATCGCCGGCCGCAAGGTCGATGACGTGCTGCGCGAGGGGCAGGCCAAGCTGCCCCGTTTTCTGGTTGACGAGCTGCCGGGCCGACTGAAGGAATACGGGCTTGGCATTAAAATCGAAAGGGTCAGCGCCAAGCTGGCGCCACCGGAGCCGGTGCGGGACGCGTTTAATCGCCTGACACAAGCCGAGGCGAGCATCCGTACGCGCGAGAATCAAGCCGAGCAGGAAGCGAACCGAAAGCGTGACGAGGCGGCGGCGAAGATCGACCAGCACCGCCGACAAGCCGAGACCTACGCCTTGGTCGAACGCCGCGACGCGAAGACGGAAGCCGCCAATTACCGCCGCCGCCTGGATCAGTATCAGACGATGGTGCGGACGAATCCGGAGTATCTCAACGCGCTTTGGCTCGACGAGATGACGCGGCTGTACGCGAAGATGCGTGAAGAGGGGCGTATCGAATTGCTCGATCATTACCTGACGAGCGAAGGATTGTCGATCACGCAGTTTCCGTTGTTGCCGAAGAAGAAGTGACCATTCGCCGCTTGCGGCTTAGCGCTCGCGTGGCGCCATGCGAGCGCTAAGCCGCAAGCGGCCGATCAACGAATCGGCCCCAAGCGATCAAGCGGGTAGTACACGAGCAACGCCCGGCCAAGCATCAAGCGCTCCGGCACGAGGCCCCACTCGCGGCTGTCGGAGCTGGCCTGGCTGTTGTCGCCCAGGCAGAGGTAATGGCCGGGCTGCACGTACATTGTCGCAAAACGCGCCTTGCGGATTGGGTCCCACTTGTCCACTTTGTCCCAATCGTCGCGCTGCAGACTGTAATCCGATTCCCGCACCGACGTGGAGTAATACGTGTCGCGCCAGAGCCGCACGTGCGTGACCGTGAGGCGCGCCCCTTTGCTGCCGATGCTGGCGGGTTCGAGGTCGTTCTCGGTCGGTCCGCGACGATGTTCGATCGCGGAATCGGTCCATTTGCGCTTATTCTCTATGTCCGCCTTGGTGAGTATTTCGGGCGGCTCATAATCCTGACCGTTGCCGAAGGGGAGCGCGCGATCGACCCAGACCGTGAGGCGGGCGTCGATGTTGGCCAAGCGCAGCATGTAGGTGCCCGCGCTCTTGACGCTTGTGTCTTGTGTGCCAAGTTCTTCGAGCTTTTTGCCCAGACCTTCACGGTAGAGCGTGCACTTCCCGGTCGCGAGGTCCCATTTGGCGCGGAAGCGATCGATGCCCTTGCTCAATTCGATCCAGAATTCTCCCTTGGGCTCAAGGACCTCGACGCTGCACTCGAGCATGAGATCGCCAACCCAGTAGGGAACGATATGCGCGGCCTTGTCCTGATTCTCGGTTTGCAAGTTATTGTAACCCATCGTATCGACGATGAGGCTCTTCTTGATTTCCCCGGCGGGCGGTACGAAGTCGCCACGCGGCCGCAGGAGATGTCGATATCGAATCCAATCGACGGACGCCTCCGCCTTGCCATCGTGCGTGAAGCCGGTCGCTTTGTCCGTTTTCCAGGCGCTTGTCTTGGAGGGAGCCCAGCGGTCGTGCTTGCCTTTCATGTCTTTGGCCTGGTAGTCGTTGTCGTACACGATGCGGCGCAGCGCCATCTGGATGTGCGGCGGCTTGCGGAGAATCTCAAACTTGCCTTCTTCAAACCAGTCGCGCGCTTGCTTGCCCTTCTTGTCGTACATGCCCAGGTTGTGCCGATCCTTGGCCTGATGGGCCGTGTGGACGTTGCGGCCTTCCGCATCCGTCGTATGCATGTAGATGTTTTCCCAGAGGTCGTTGGGATCGACCTGGCCGTCTTCGAGATCGTCGAAGAACGGCTTCGCGCCCGGCTCCGGCACGCGATGATAGATACGGCCGAAGAAAATCGCGAGGATTTCGCCGGGCAGACCGAGAAGCCGCTTGATGTAGTTCTTCGGCGTGTTGTTCTCGATGGGGCCGCGCGGGTACTTGAAGACGACGACCTCGTAACGCTTCGGACTGGTTAGCCAGGCGTCATAGGCCTTCTTGCTAACGAGGACGCGATCGCCGCTGCTGTACGGGCCGCCGCAGCCAATGAGGCTGCCCAGAAGCGTGGCAATAAGAATCCAACGGCGCCACATCATGGTTGGCCTCCTCGGGGAACCTGCCGTCTGGCGTGCGGCAATTCGACGGTGAATCCGCAATTGGGGCACTGGCAACTGACAACCGCCTGTGGACCGCCGCGCTGCGGAGGCGGGTCGGCCTCGTCGCTGGCGTTGACGAGATCCGGGAAGCCGCATTGCGTGCAGTTGATCTTGTGATGATAGCCGAGCAGCGTATCCGCCATCGAACCGGTCGGGATGACGAACGCCTCGGCCAGGAAGGTCTTGAGCATCAATACCAGCACGACTACGAAGACGACCGTTTCGATTAATTCGCGGAAGGTGTCCTTGTGCTCGGTGTCTTTCAGTGTGGCCGTCACGGGTGGCGCCGGCTTGGGGGGGTCGAGCGGTATCGGCGGCATCGCCATCGGCTCGGCGGTGATCGCGCCGGGAGGCGGAGGCAACCCCGCCGGGCTCGGAAGTCCGGGCGCGATGCCGACTTTGTCGGGCGAAGGTGGCGGCTCATTCGCGGCGAGGGGTGGTTTTTCGTCAGCCATGAAACACCTATTCTCCATGAGTCCGGCGCACCCACAAGACGGGGCCGAGCAAGCTTGATCGATCGACCGCCCCGTCGTCAGGCCAAAAGCGGCTATCCTGCGAATGAGGACTATTGTCGCCAAGGAGGAAGTATTGGTCTACCCCCAGCCGCACGGATTTTCCACGCACCGCATTCGTCCCCTGCTGGCCATAGTGGACATCGCGATACAGCCGAAAGCCGCGCACCGTCGCGTCCACGCCGACGATTTCCGCGTGAAACGGCCGCACGACCCCCGCGCGTTTCGTTGCTTCGGGAAGGTCCGCCTGAAACAACGGGACGCCGTCCAGCGCCAGCGAAAGCCGGCGATCGACGAACGCCAATTCAACACGATAACATCTGCCCGCGCTGAGGCCAACGGGGCGCCCATCACCGAGCTTCCGCATCGCTTGCGGCTCGCACATCGGCCAGGCGAACGCCTCGACAGCCTTGGTCTCGCCCACGGGCAAGCGAACCTCGACCCAGTCGTGCCCGTCGCATAGCCGCAGCGACAGCGTGCCTCGCCCAGGAGCGACCTCAATTCCGGTCTCGATCGAGAAGTCATGGACGCACTCGCTGTTGGCATGCACTCCAGCGTTATAGGCGTATTCGTCGCGAATCGGTTCGCATTTGTCCGCATCGAGACCAAGCGTCGAGAGCGTCCCCAATTCTCGCTGCGAAAGCAGCACGCGCAGCTTCTTCGCTTCCTCGATCGATTTACGGCACAAACGCCCATTCACATAGAAGTCGCCTTCACGGATGCTTATTTCTTCGCCGGGCAACCCAAGCAATCGTTTAATGTAGAATGTCCCGAAGAGCCGAAAGACGACGATCTCCCAACGCGACGGTGATCGAACGAGATACGCCGCCTTGTTGACGAGGACTCGATCGCCGGCGATTTCAGCTGATTCAGCGACGGGAAGCGGCATGAAATCGCAATTTTGGCAGAAGGCTTTGTGATAATGGCGCGGTCGGCCGCCGTCGTTGTTTTCCGCGTCATGCCGGCCGACCACGACATCGTGCCCACAATTTGGGCAGGCGCAGACCCGATGGCGGCCGCGCAGGCTCGGCGCCATGCTGCCGGTGGGGATTTCAAAGGCCTCCGCGACCCAGGTCCGGGTGAACGCCAGGCCGCACACGCACAAGACAAGGCCGTACAGGCAGTATCGGCAAATACGCAAAGCCGCGCGCGTGAAGTATTGCGGCACAAGCTGGGTAGAACAGGACATCCGCATGCCTCTCGCCAAGCGATCCAAAGAGCGTGAGGTGTACCTTGCCTGGCGCGAAATTGCCAGACGGAAAGCGAGGGCGAAATCATGTCAACCATCCGCGACCTCCTCGAAGCTGCCGCCTTCGCCGCGCGGGCGCACCATGGCCAATTGCGCAAGGACTGCGCCACGCCATACGTCAGCCACGTGTTTCGCGTCTGTCTGGTCGTGCGCGATGTGTTCGGGCTCGACGATCCGCGCATGCTCATCACGGCCCTGCTGCACGACACCATCGAAGACACCACGACTGATTTCGACGACATCGAAGCCCGTTATGGCGCCGAGATCGCGACCTGGGTCTCGTTTTTGACGAAAGACAAACGTCTGCCCGAGAAAGATCGCGAGCGCGCGTATCTCGATCGCCTCAAGGACGCCCCATGGCAGGTCAAGATTTGCAAGCTGGCCGATATCTTCGACAATACGATGGACATTCCACATCTGCCGGCTGATCGGCGCGAACACGCCTTGCTGCGCGCCGAGCAGTATTTCGCCGAACTGCGCGCGCTCGATGCGCCTGAGGCCGCGAAGCCAATCGCCCTGGTCGCGCAGTTGCTTGCCGAGACGCGCAGCGCACGGTAGCCGATCCGTTCGGAACGTAGACCTCACGCTCCGCGTGAGGAATCCTCACGCAGAGCGTAAGGTCTACGTTAACGTGCGCACGTAGTTGACATTTTGCTTGCGGAATGGTAACGTCATCTCATCCAAACAACCAGCCCGCCGGCACCACGAACAAGGACCCATGTCGCAGGATTTGACCACCAATACCGAAGCGGAAATTCTGGAAGAGTGCCAGAATGTCCTCGGCTATCGTTTCAGCCGGCCCGAACTTTTGCGTGCCTCGTTGACGCACACTTCCGGGGCGGACACACGCCAGGACTCGAACGAACGCATGGAGTTCCTGGGGGATTCCGTGCTGGGCCTGGTCTGCGTCGAGCAGCTTTACTTGCGTTTTCCCGACTATCAAGAAGGTGATTTGACCAAGATCAAGTCCGCCGTCGTCAGCCGACGCACCTGCGCCCGCATCAGCCGGCAGCTCAACCTCGGCGACTACCTCTTCCTCGGCAAAGGCATGCACTACGCGTCGGCGATCCCGTCCAATATGCTGGCGGACTTGTACGAATCGCTGGTCGGCGCCATTTATCTGGACGGCGGATTGCAGCCGGCGAAGGAGTTCATCCTCAAGTATCTGAATCCCGAAATCGAACAAGTCGCGGAAGCGGCCCATGCGGGCAACTACAAATCGCTCTTGCAGCAGATCGCGCAGAAAGAGTTCAACGCCACGCCGGCGTACCACCTGCTCGACGAACAGGGGCCGGACCATTCCAAGTGTTTCAAAATCTCCGCGGTGGTGGGCCGTTACCATTATCCCGCCGCCTGGGGCCACACCAAGAAAGATGCCGAGCAACGCGCGGCCATGAACGCGCTGGCGATGATCAACAACGAGCCGATACCATTCCAGGCGGACTAGCATCGTCATCTACGAACCGCGACCGTTAGGAAGCGCGGTGACGCTGCGGCCCCCGCGCTCCCTACCGGTCGCGGCTCGTCAGCTACCATTGGGTTCTGAAAATGCCGATGCCTCCCTACCAAGTCTACTGCTACACCAAGGGCTGCAAGCATCCCGCCCTCTACAAGATCGCCGCCAAGTGGTCCGACGGCGTCGTCAGCGAATTGAAGACTTACGGCCTGTGCTGTGAAGAGTGTCTGCCGAAGTGGTTCCTGCGCGGCCGAGAGCAGCGCAAGGGTTGCCGGCTTATCCCCAACGAGACGCTGGAGGTCCCTGGGATTTACGTTCTCAAACACGGGCAGCGCGATCAGACGTTGGTACGGCGCGTCGATCTGGAAGAGCGTATTGGCACGACAATGGATACCGAGGCCAGCGCGTAGGCAGTGAATCTTCTGTTCCGTTGGTTTTCCACATTGGCTTATGAAATCAACAACGATATCCTCAACAATGAACACCATGCAGAGGGAGAAGGCATGTCGCTGCAGGACCAAATCAACCAAGTGACTTCCGGACTCACGGAACTTCAATTGACAGAGTTGCTTGACTTCGCGCGTTTCTTGCGTTTGCAACAAGAAAGAAACGACTGGCGTGCCGGCGGCCAAGCTCAACTCGCAAGAGCGTATGGCCCTGATGAGCCGGAGTACACCGAAGCCGATCTTCGAACGCAAGGGCGACCATGAACGCGGGAGACGTCGTCTTGATTCGACTTCCGACCTTCGCCGGCGGGATGGCAAAGCTGCGCCCCGCGCTCGTTGTTGCTCTTCTCCCCGGTCCCTATCAGACGCTCTTGCTTTGTGGAATCAGTTCGCAGATCACCAATTTTCTTCCCAACTGGGATGAGTTCATCGACGGTAACGATCTAGATTACGCTGCAAGCGGACTACATCAACCGTCGATCGTCCGATTGAGCTACCTCTACGCGGCCGATCCCGTCGAAATCGCTGGAACGATTGGTGCCGTTGATGTGGCTCGGCTCGGCCGCTTGCGGACCCGCCGCGCGTGCCAGATCAAGCCGTGAAGAATACCTGCTTATTCCGAACCAGCCAGCTTCCAAAGATATTGGCGTGTTCGGCGTTCCACTCTCGCTTTGGAATGTAGTGGCAGCTCCGACTGTTACCGAATATGATGCTGCGCGCGGCCGAAATTTGCGATTTGTCCATTTTGGCCGACGCTATTCGAATCGCCGGCGCTGCCTTGCCTCTTTCTTCAACGAAAGGACCTCTCCCTATGTGGATACGATTCATGCCCTGGTTTGCCGTTGCAAGTGTGGCGATGGTGCTGGCAGCAACTGCAACGCTTATGTCCGGCGACCCTTCGCACGCGGTAGTGGCAGCCCAGGAACCCAAGGAGGCGAAGGGAGCGCCCAAGAATGGGGCGGACGTGAACATCACGCCGAGCCGCGTCGCCGCCGTCACGGTCTACCCCTTGAGCGCCCTGGTGACGCGCGAAGTGGACGTGCCCGCCGGCAAGGGCATCGTCGAATTGATCGTCAGTCCACTGCCGCCGACCATCGTCAACAGCTCGCTTTATTCCGAGGGAACCGAAGGCGTCCGCGTTCTGACCACGCGTTTTCGCACTCGCGCCATCCAGCAAGACACCCGCGTGGAGGTTCTCAAGCTGCAAGCAGAACTGGCCCAACTCGCCTTGAGCCGAGAAAAAATCGACGCGGACATCAAGGCCGTCCAGGAGAATCTCAAGCTGATCGGCAAGATGGAAGGCTTCCTGGGCGTGACCACGATTCAGGCCACCGAAAAGGGCGCCCTCAACGCCGAGTCGGCGATCACGCTGGCCAAGCACATCAAGGACTCGCGGCTGGAAACCTCGCGCGAGCTGGTCAATCTGCAACAGCAAGTGAAGGCGAATTTGGATAAAGCCGAGGTTGCCCAGCGCAAACTGAGTGAAGTGAACACCCCCGCGCCGCGCACCGAGCGCGACGCGGTCATCGTTGTCGATCGCACTAACGCCGGCAAGGTTCGGCTCAATTACCTCGTCCATGCCGCCGCGTGGCGTCCGCAATACAAGCTACGCGCAGGCAAGGCGGCCAAAGATCCCGTCCAGGTCGAATATCTGGCGAGCCTCGTGCAGAGCACCGGGGAAGATTGGACCAATGTCAACCTCACGCTGTCCACCGCCGCCCCCATGCTCAACGCCGCCCCGCCGGAACTGCAGACGCTCAATGTCGGCGTCGTCCACAAAGGCGCCGCGCCGCCGCGCCGATCCGACCTCGCCGAACTGGAAGAGACGATCCGCAATCTGCGCGCCAAGGCTCAAAAGGACTTCAACGAACGCAAACCGACCACCGGCATCGGCCTCTTCAACACCGCCGCGGCTCTCGATCAATCGTGGGAGTTGCTCAACCCCGACGCAGCGGTAAAGCGCGGCTGCGCGTTGGCGATCCTCGAAGGCCCGACCGTCACCTATCACATTCCCACGCCGCTGGCCGTGCCATCGCGTACCGATGAGCAGGTGCTCGAGGTCGCCCGCATCGAGCTGGCGCCGGAGTTCTACTACAAGGCCGTCCCACTCTTGACGACGCACGTCTATCGGCTCGCCGACCTCGTCAATAAGAGCAATTTCGTCCTCCTGCCCGGCGATGCGACCATGTACATCGGCAGCGATTTCGTTGGTCAAATGAACTTGCCGCTCGTCGCCATTGGTGAACCGTTCACCGTCGGCTTCGGCGTCGATCCGCAATTGCAAGTGAAACGCCAGATGATCGACAAGGCCCACACCACGCAGGGCGGCAACCAGATGCTCAAGTACGAATATCGTACGATGGTCAGCAACTACAAAAACGAGAAGGTCAAACTGCAGGTGTGGGATCGCTTGCCCAAGGCCGACACCGATGCCGTCACGATCCAAGTCACCAAGACCACGCCGGAACTCAGCAAGGACCCGGCCTATCTGCGCACGCAGCGCCCGCAGAACCTGCTTCGCTGGGACGTAGTGGTCGAGCCAAATGCCGTCGGCGAGAAGGCGATGCCTATCCAGTATGAATTCAAACTCGAACTGGACCGCCAGATGACGATCACCGAGTTCCAGAGCGCCGGCGTCTTCGGCAAGCCGACCCACTCGATGCCGAACCTGGCGCCCGCCAGTCCGGCCGAGCAGGCGCGCATCGACGCGGCGATGTCCAAGCTGCTGCCTCAGGATCAGCAGCTGGCCCGGCAACAGGCTTTCTGCGCCATCGACCAGGACAGCCGGCTCGGCTCGATGGGTCCGATCCACAAGATGATGATCAAGGGGCAGCCTGTGTTCCTCTGCTGCAAGGGCTGCGTGGCCGAGGCCGCGGCCCACCAGGACGACACGCTTCTCAAGGTGCAAAACCTGATGAGCCGGATGAACGTCAAGCGTTGACGTGTCCTCCGGTCGGTTGCTTCGCGGGCAATGCGGTGTGGCTCGGAGACCACTATGAGATCCTGACGCCGAAGAGACTTACGGTTAGCACTTCGTCGGCCACATGCCGCTGGCGCGCAGCAACGCCTCCTGCACGCTCAAGTCGTGCTCCGCGCTGAAATCGGGCCGCTTCTTGCCCGCGACGACGGCGGCGAACTCGCGCAGGTCGCGGATTTGCAGCGTTTGGGCCTCCAGGTTGAGTGTCTGCCATTCGTCTTGCCCGCGGCGGAAGAGCTCGATCGGCTGAATGTTCTTGTTCTTCAGATGGCCGCTCCCCATGTGCGGAATGACCATGGCGCCGTCCGTGCCGAAGACCTCGATACGGCGCGACATCGTGGCAATTTCCAGGGCGGGCACTTCGATCGACGCCCAGGCATTTGGATACTCGAAGA
Organism: Planctomycetia bacterium; assembly: GCA_005799265.1. Lineage (GTDB taxonomy): Bacteria > Planctomycetota > Planctomycetia > Gemmatales > Gemmataceae > SIAQ01. Next base: position 22,056 of record SYHD01000228.1, read on the forward strand.
TGGCGACGCCGTTGTCGACGAAGTCCTTCGGCCCCTGGCGATGGTGATGCGCCATGTATGGCATGATGCGAGTGGGCACGCCGAGCATGGCGATCATCATGTCGATGACGTGCCCGGCCATCTCGAAGAACATGCCGCCCCCATAGCGGCCAAGTTCGTCGACGTATTCCTTGTAGAGCGTGATGTCCTTCGGCAAGCGGGCGCGATAGTGGTAGATGCGGCCGAGCTCCCCCTTGCGGACGCGGTAAAGCATCTCCTGAACCGCGCTCATGTAGCGGAACAGGTAAATCATCTGGACGTGCAGGCGTTTCTTGCGCGCCTGTTGAATGAGCCGGCGAAAACCGGCGAAGTTGTCTCCGGCGGGCTTTTCAAGCAGCACGGGTTTACCATGCGCGAGCGCGAGCCTGGCGAGGGCAATGTTGTCGTGCACTCGCCCTTCGACGACGACGCCATCGAGCGGCTCCTTCAAAAGGGCTTCGGGCGTGTCGAAGAGACGCAGCTTGCCGAGCTGCGGCTCCCATTGCTTGACGCGGCGTGCGAGGACTTCCGGTTCGCGATCGAAGAAGCCGACGAGCGTGAACTCCTCGGAATGCTCGGCGACCTGGCGGACGATGCCGTCGGCGTGCGTGTGCCACATGCCGAGCATGGCGAGGCGCAGGGGCATGGTGTTTCCGAAAAAATTAGAGTCCCAGCCTGATTTTCACATCTGCGTGCGTAGTTGCCTTGCCGTCGGCGACTTGCTGGCGTGCTTTCGCAATCGATGTGAGAAACTCAGGATCGTGTTCTCGCGCGTACCATTCCAGATCTTCGTCATCAAATGGCGTGACGAGAGCAACCGCGTGACCATCGCGCGTCAGCAGTAATTCTTCTTTCTCGGCTTGTCGCATGATTTCGTCGAGCGCGGTCTTCTCGGTCAAGGCAATGGTTTTCATGGCGAATTCCCCGGTGTTGTCCCAGTCGATTTTTCGAGCACGCGGTGCACATTGACAAGCCGCGCTGCATCGTCGACATCATAGTAGACGCGGAATTCATCGATGCGAAGGCGAAATTGACTCCAAAACGGTTGCGCCATCGCCTTGATGCGACTGCGGCTCACGAATTTTGGACTGTGTGTCAAATGTGCTTCAATGCCATCGATGACCTTGCGCTGATCCATTTTGCGCAGGGCGCCGAGGTCGGCTACCGCCTCCTCGGCGTACTGGATATCGTAGTATCTTTCTTCTCGCCTTCTCCTTCGCTTGCGGAGAAGATTTGAAGCCTCTATGGTGTTGTCATTATGCGGTTTGCGTGCTGTAGCGGCGATACGTGCGCAGTGTGTCGCCCAGGATGGTACGGCCGCGGTCCGTCA
>SYHD01000229.1 GCA_005799265.1 Planctomycetia bacterium
AACACCGTCAGCATCCTTTGCCTCCGTTTCCAAAATTGCCCAGGCGACGGGCCTTATTGGAACGGAAGCGGCTGGGGTGGGTCCAGATTGGACGCCGATTTTAGCGTGGGGGGTGGGTCCCTTTTGCGCGCCGATTACCATGCCGCACGGAGTTCACCGTCGTCAAGTCGCAGGACGGTGCGGGATACCTCCCCGGCATGGAAAACGACCTGGGCATCGGCAATCGGCTGACGCTGCTGGACGACGAGCTACTGAAGAACCTGCACGACATCCAGCTCCGGCACGGCCTGCCGCCGTCGGCAAGCCTGGCATCCGGCGACTTCACCATCGAGATGGAGACCGGCACCGGCAAGACGTATGTTTATCTGCGCTCGGTGTTCGAGCTGAACCGGCGTTACGGTTTCACCAAGTTCATCGTCGTGGTGCCATCGGTGGCGATCAAAGAGGGCGTGTACAAATCGCTGCAAATCACGGAAGAGCATTTCCGGAATTTGTACGCTAACGTCCCCTTCGAGTATTTCCTTTACGATTCGAGCAAGCTGGGCCAGGTGCGCAACTTCGCGACCAGCCCGCACATTCAGGTCATGGTGGTGACGGTCGGGGCCATCAACAAGAGAGACGTGAACAACCTCTATAAGGACACCGAGAAGACCGGCGGCGAAAAACCCATCGACCTGATCCGCGCCACTCGGCCGATCCTGATCGTCGATGAGCCGCAAAGCGTGGACGGCGGCCTGGAGGGGCGCGGCAAGGAAGCGCTCGGCATGATGAACCCACTCTGCACGCTGCGTTATTCCGCCACGCACGTGGACAAGCATCACATGGTGTTCCGCCTCGATGCCGTGGATGCCTACGAACGGAAGCTGGTCAAGCAGATCGAGGTCGCCTCGGCCGGCGTTGAAGGCGGTCACAACAAGCCGTACGTCAAGCTCCTTGCGGTGAGCAACAAGCGCGGCGTCATCACGGCCCGGGTGGAGCTTGACATGCAGGCGGCCAGCAGCGTGCGGCGGCAGGAAAAGACCGTGCAGGACGGCGACGACCTGGAACAAACCACCGGCCGGGCGATCTATGCCAATTGCCGCGTCGGTGAGATCCGCGTCGCCAAGGGCAAGGAGTTCATGGAGCTTCGCGTCCCCGGCGGCGAACACTACCTCAAAATCGGCCAGTCTTACGGTGATGTTGAGCCGCTGGCGTTTCAGCGCGAGATGATCCGGCGCACGATCAAGGAGCACCTCGACAAAGAGCTTCGTCTGGCCCCGCAAGGGATCAAGGTGCTGAGCCTGTTTTTCATCGACGCCGTCGAGCGCTATCGCAAGTACGACGAAGACGGCAACCCCGTGAAGGGCGCTTATGCCCTGATCTTCGAGGAAGAGTATCGCCGGCTGGCCAAGCATCCCGACTACCGCAGCCTCTTCAAGGAAGTGGACATGACGACGGCGGCCGAGGAGGTTCACAACGGCTACTTCTCCATCGACAAGAAGGGGGGCTGGACCGACACGGCCGAGAACAATCAGGCCAACCGCGACAGCGCGGAGCGGGCCTACAACCTGATCATGAAGGAAAAGGAAAAGCTGCTCAGCTTCGAGACCAAGCTCAAGTTCATCTTCTCACACTCGGCCCTGAAGGAAGGCTGGGACAATCCGAACGTGTTCCAGATTTGTGCCCTTCGGGAAATGGGTACGGAACGCGAGCGGCGGCAAACCATCGGTCGCGGCCTGCGGCTTTGCGTCAATCAGCAGGGCGAGCGCCTGCGCGGTTTCGAGGTCAACACGCTGACCGTGGTGGCGACGGAGGGTTACGAGCAGTTTGCCGAGAACTTGCAGAAGGAAATCGAGCAGGACACGGGCATCCGCTTCGGGATCGTCGAGCAACACCAGTTTGCCGGCATCGCAGTCGCGGGCGCGGACGGCACGGCAACGCCGCTCGGATTCGAGCAATCCAAGGTCCTCTGGGAACATTTGCGGCAGGCCGGCTACGTCGATTCCAAGGGCAAAGTGCAAGACGCCCTCAAGCTGGCGCTCAAGGACGGCACGCTCGTCTTGCCCGAAGCGTTCAAACCGCAGCAAACCCAGGTGCAGGAGATCCTCCGCAAGCTGGCCGGCAAGCTGGAAATCAAGAACGCCGACGAACGGCGAACCGTGAAGACCCGGCAGGCGATCCTGAACAGCGAGGAGTTCAAGGCCCTGTGGGAGCGCATCAAGCACAAGACCACCTACCGCGTGCTGTTCGACAACGAAAAGCTGGTCGAGACGTGCATCAAGGCGATTCAAGATGCGCCGCCGATCACCAAGACAAGGCTGCAATGGCGCAAGGCCGATCTGGCCATCGGCCGCGCCGGCGTCGAAGCCACGGAAACGGCGGCATCGGCGCCCGTGATGCTCGACGAAAGTGACATCGAGCTTCCGGATGTGCTCACCGACCTTCAGGACAAGACGCAACTGACCCGGCGCACCATCGCACGAATTCTGATTGGGAGCGGGCGGCTGGCGGACTTCAAACGCAATCCGCAGCAATTCATCGAGCTGGCGGCGGGTGCGATCATTCGTGCCAAGCGCCTGGCCATCGTGGACGGCATCAAGTATCAGCGTCTGGGCGAGGAATACTACTACGCCCAGGAGCTTTTTGAGCAGGAGGAATTGAACGGGTACTTGAAAAACATGCTGGCGGTAAACCACTCGGTCTATGACCACGTGGTCTACCAATCGGAAACGGAGCGGACGTTTGCTCAGCAGCTCGACAGCAACGAGGCGGTGAAGGTGTTTGCCAAGCTACCCGCCTGGTTCAAGGTGCCGACTCCGCTGGGCACGTACAATCCCGACTGGGCCGTGCTGGTAATCAAGGACGGGACCGAACGGCTCTACTTCGTCGTGGAAACGAAGAGCGGCCTATTCGACGACGACATCCGCGAGCGCGAAGCCGCCAAGATCGACTGCGGCGCAGCCCACTTCCAGGCTCTGGCGACCGGCGAAAACCCGGCGCAGTTCGTGAAGGCTGCAACGGTCGAGGACATGTTCGCTTAATACTCGTGGCGGGTTCCATGTTGTCACGAACCAAGTTCTCTTTGGGCTAGCCCCCAGGCTGGAGCCGAATTTCTTGGGCGCATTTGGCAGCGGGAGTCCCAACCCGGTCCCTCCATTGTAGTAGAGCGTGCCGCAATGGCCGAGTCTTTCGCGATGGCTAATCTGGACGTCGTTTGTTTAATTCTCGCGAGCCTCCAATCCTGACGTTGACACGTATTGGTGGCTAGTACATAATACATCCATATTATAATATGTGGAGTTGTATTGTACATGGCTGTCCGTCGTCCCAAACTGGAACGCACCGCACTCGACAAGGCAAAGACCCTGTTTCGGAAGCACGGCGGCATGATGCGGATGGCGGACGCTGTCCAGGCGGGGATCCATCGGGCCACGCTGTACTCCATGCGAGATTCCGGCATCCTTGAGCAACTCAGCCGCGGCCTGTATCGTCTTGCGAACTCGCCCCCACTTGCGAATCCGGATCTGGTCACCGTGGCCCTGCGGGTGCCGCGCGGCGTGGTCTGCCTTGTTTCCGCGCTGGCACTGCACGATCTGACCACGCAAATTCCCCATGAGGTTTGGCTGGCGGTCCCACGGGACAGTGAACCTCCGCGCGTGGATTACCCTCCTATCCGAGTATTCCGGTTTGCTAGCCAGGCGTTTGCCGCCGGGGTTGAAACTCGCGACATGGACGGGACCAAGGTGCGGGTCTACAGTCGCGAGAAGACGCTGGCCGACTGCTTCAAGTATCGGAACAAGATCGGGCTCGACACTGCCGTGGAGGCGCTCAAACGTTACAAACAGCAGGGCCGCATCAACGCCGAGGCGGTCATGCAACAGGCCCAGACCTGCCGGGTCGCCAACGTCATGCGGCCGTACTTGGAGGCAGTGCTGTGAAGAAAAAAATCAAGGACGTGGCAGCCTCCATCCGGCAGCAGCTTCAAAACGCCGCCAAGAAGTCACATCGTCCTTTTCAAGAAGTGCTTGAATACTTCGCGATGGAGCGATTTCTCTATCGCCTTTCGTGCTCACTGCATGCCGGTCGATTTGTCCTCAAGGGAGCGCTCATGTTTCGGGTGTGGAATGCGCCAGCGTCACGGCCGACGCGAGACATCGACCTGCTTGGCCGCATGGAAAGTACGGTGGCGGCAGTCGTTCCCGTGTTCAAGGACGTGTGCAGCCAAGTGGTAGAGCCGGACGGACTGATCTTTCACGTTGATTCAGTTGCTGGCCAGGCGATCAAGGAGGACGCGGACTACGCCGGCGTCCGGATTACCTTTCGTGCGACACTGCAAAACTCCCGGATCGCCATGCAGATTGATGTCGGTTTCGGCGACGTTCTGACGCCCGCCGCCGTGGCGACCGACTACCCCACCATCCTGGAGCTGCCGGCGCCGAAGCTGAATGGCTACAGCCGCGAAACCGTCGTTGCGGAAAAGTTCGAGGCAATGGTGAAGTTGGGGCTCGTGAACAGCCGCATGAAGGACTTCTACGACCTGTGGCTCCTCGCTCGACGGTTCGACTTTGACGGTTCGGTTCTCTCCAAGGCCATCATCCGCACGTTCACCCACCGCAAGACCTCGATCTCATCGTCCCCCGTAGCGATGACGCCGGCTTTTGCGGGCGATGCCAATAAACAGAAGCAATGGCGGGCCTTCGTGCGGAAGTCCAAACTTGATGATGCACCAGCGGACCTCGACGGTGTGATTCAAGTGCTTGGCCCATTCCTGCTTCCCGTCGCTACGGCAATCATCGCAGGCCACGCATTTGATCAGGACTGGCAAGCGCCCGGGCCGTGGGAAAAATGATCACGGGCCGGCTACTTGACGTCTCCTTGTGCATGATTACAGACGGCGGCGATCATCGCCAGAATGGCCGACTTGATCACGAGTGGTAGCGTTGCCCAGGCGTCGATTAGATGCTGTAATTCGGGGTCGAACGGTGAAATCTGCGCCTGAGTTTGCTTCACCGAAACGGGAGTTTTTCATATTTCCAATGTTCCACGGGGGTTGTTCAGTCCTCGTCGGGAATGGCCAAGCGAATTGACCGAGCGACGCCAGATTCCCTGGTCACCAGACCGAGTTCTTCGAGATTAACGACCATGCTGTGCGCGGCCGGCTGATCTCGGCGTAATGGCTCATGCGCACGGGCAGATAATTGCCTTGCGGACAAAGCCGACGGGCGGTCGAGACGGGCATGGCGCTGTGGACGCCGAACGCGCGGGCTTCGTAGGAGGCGGCGCTGACGACACCCCGGCCCTTGACGCCGCCAACGATCACTGGCTTGCCGCGCAACTCCGGACGATCACGCTGCTCGACGGACGCATAGAACGCGTCCATATCTACATGCAGGATCGTCGGGTCGATGGTCATGACGATGGAATTCCAAGGCGGACTCGTGATCGTGGCGTGTTCATTCTATTCGCTTGGTGCGAGCGACCTTCCTTGAATGCGCTCCAACCCCATGCCAGTGTCAACGCTTCAACGTCGAAGGGTCAGCCCGATCTGCTGCCGTTCATTCGTCCGCCGGGGGCTACCACCGACTACCACTTTCGCGACAGAGTACCACGAATTCATGCGGAAATTTGCGCATGTTTGCTATGAGATGCGCAGGCTTGTCGAGCAGGCGTGCGCGCCGTAAACTCGATTATTGTAAGGATCTTCGGGTGAATTTGCTTGAAGCCGATCTTGCGCTTCCCAAGCTGGACGTCGCCGGTTCGAATCCGGTCGCCCGCTCTCGACGAACCGCTGACGTGCTAGTCTTGATCGCCATCATCAACCGTGTTCGCCCTCGCTTCTGGGTTAGGCAGCCGGCTCCCTTCTGCGACCTGGCCCACGTCGACATGGACGGCACGCGGGTTCGGGATGATTGATGGGCGGCGGGAAATCTTCCCCGGTTTTCGCTTTGAAGAAAAACGGCGGCGCGGTCATCAGGACGCCGGTCACACCGGCCAGCAGGAAGACCCATCTTGCGAATCACATCGTCCCTCACTCCTTCTTGCTCGGAGGACGTTGATCCTCAACTCGACCGTTGTGAAACTCTCGCCCTCGGTGAGCATGACGGCGTAGGCGAAGCCCATTGCGGCATCGGCCAGGTCGCAGTACACGCCGCCGTGCAAGGTGCTTATCGGGTTGTGGTGCCGTTCGTCGGTCTGCATCTCGTAGACGGCCCGCCCTGGTTCAATCTCCTTGAGCGTGAATCCGAGCAATCTGCCATTCGGAGGCGGCGGTTGTTCGTCCAAAGCACCAAGAAGAGGAGCAGGCCATGAGCTCGGAAACGCTGGAACGGCTCTTCGGCGCTAGCCACGCCCTCGATCACCCCGTCACCTTGATCGTGACGATTGCTTTGGCCGCATTACTCCCTGTCACGCTGGCCGCTATTTGGCTGCTCGCGAAGACCGGCCGGATCGACGAGAAATTGCGGATCGAGTTGATGCGGCACTACTGGTCTTGGCTGGTCCTGATCCCGCTCATTCTTGGGCCGATCCTGCTCGGCGCGAAGTGGACGATTGTTGGCGTCGGCCTCCTGAGCTTGCTGTGTTACCGCGAATACGCGCGTGCCACTGGCTTGTTCCGCGAAAAGACCATCAGTCTAGTCGTGGTGCTCGGCATCTTGATGGTGATGTTTGCAGCCCTGGACCATTGGTATCGGCTCTTCGTCGCGCTTGTGCCAATCACCATCGGCATTATCGCGATGGCAGCCATTCTCCGCGATGAGCCGAAGGGGTATATTCAACGCGTCGCGCTGGGCGTGCTCGGCTTCGCCCTGTTCGGTTCTTGCCTGGGGCATCTGGGCTATCTCGCCAATGACGTAAGTTATCGACCCATGCTGATCCTGATTTTCTTGAGCGTCGAGATGAATGACGTCTTTGGCTTTATCGTGGGCAAATCACTGGGGCAGCGCAAGCTCATACCCAACACGAGCCCGACGAAGACGATCGCCGGCGCGGTCGGCGCCCTGGTGCTGACGACGTTGCTGGTGATGGGCCTCGGCGTCTTCGTCTTCCAGGGCACGGTGCTTGCGATTTTTGTACATCTTGCGATGCTTGGGGTTATCATCAGTGTCATGGGGCAGTTCGGCGCCTTGGTGCTTGCGTCGATCAAGTGCGACCTGGGCATCAAGGATATGGCCGCCACCATTCCCGGTCAGGGCGGGTTGCTCGACCGATTCGATAGCATCATCCTCGTGGCCCCGGCGGTGTTTCATTACATCAACTACTTTGTGGGCGTGGGCGTCGCCCAGAGTGCCAGCGTTCTTACGGGAGGTTGAGCCATGCCCGACTGGAAACTGGAACCCGCCCGCGACCTGGGCATGCCGCCCGTGGACCGTGCGCGCAGCCTGCAGCGGGAAAGCGGCTTGATCTCGACCGGCTTCCATCTGGCCTGGTGGTCGATGGTCCGCGGTTATCTCGGCGTCTGGCATCGGTTGACGATCTCCGGGCAGGAGCATATCCCGGCACAACCACCGTTCATCCTGATTGCCAATCACGCCAGTCATCTCGATGCCCTGGTGCTGGCGGCGCCGTTGCCCTGGCGGCAACGCGATCACATCTTTCCCATAGCGGCCGGCGATGTCTTCTTTCAAACGCCGGTGATCTCGATATTCTCTGCCATGATGCTGAATGCGTTGCCCATGTGGCGAAAGAACTGTGGACCGCACGCGATGAAGGACCTGCGGCGTCGGCTGTTGGACGAACCATGTTCCTACATTCTGTTCCCGGAGGGGGCGCGCAGCCGCGACGGCAAGATGCTGCCCTTCAAACCGGGGCTCGGCATGCTGGTGGCCGAGACGTCCGTGCCCGTGGTACCGTGCCATCTGGACGGCTGCAGCGCGGCGTTGCACGCGGATCAAATCGTGCCTCGTCCGCGCCGGATTCGCCTGCGCATCGGGGCGCCGCTCAACTTTGCCGACGTGCCGAACAAACGAGACGGCTGGGTGCAAATTGCAACCACGCTGGAGGAACGGGTCAAGGCCCTGGCGCCGGTAACCGCTTGAGCGGGGACGTGGCCATCCACCCGAATCCGCTCATTTCTGAAGATCGAAATCAAAATCTACACTCGCACGTTTCGTTCGGAAGTTGGTCTGCCGCAATACATCCAGCCCACCCCGAATTATCAGTACCAGAGGAGGGGGGCATCGTCAATTGGTAGCAGTGTAGTCGGCCCCACAGATACATCGAGCGCCGTAATGGGAGCAACCTCCTTGTGTCCCACAAGAAGTACCCGAAACGGCGGTTTTTGCAAAGATGTACTTCATACGCCTAACGCGGGCTTCGCCCGCAACCCTTGGATAGTGAAAACAGGCATCCAACTTCCGAAAATGATTGTTACCAGCAGTCATTCCGAAAGCGGATGCCATGAAAACAGTATGCTCTTTCGTCGC
>SYHD01000230.1 GCA_005799265.1 Planctomycetia bacterium
GAAGAGAACCCAGGGGCTTGATCGAGAACTCGCCCGAGCGCGGGTTGTAGATCTGCGTGCCGATCACGTCCGAGGGCAATAGATCGGGCGTGAACTGGATGCGCTGAAACGTCAGGTGCAGCCCCTGCGCGAGCGTGCGCACTGCCAGAGTCTTCGCTAATCCCGGCACACCTTCGAGCAGCATGTGCCCGCCCGTGAGCAGGCCAAGCACCAGCCGATCGAGCAATTCACGCTGCCCGATGATGACGCGGCCAATCTGCGCGAAGAGCGGATCGAGCTTGCCGCGCATGGCTTGAACTTGGCGATTGCGTTCGTCGAGCATTTGTTCGTGGTCCGTTAGCGAAGGATGAAGGATGGAAAAATCGTCTTTCATCCGATTCATCCTTCATCCTTCATCCTTCATCCTTTTTTACTTGACTCCCGCGTCCGAAGGCTTGATGGTATCATACATGTGGTGGGTCGCCTTGGCATAGGGCGCCCGAGTATGGTTTCCAATCGCCGAACAACCTGCATGGGCGGAGGCGGCAATGATCAATCCCATTGACGAACCGCAAGAAGACTTCAACCAGACGCGTGAACACGAATACCAGGACGCGCACTATCATGACGAGGAGGCCGAGATCGTCAACGACGAGTTCGGTCGTCAACCGGTCAAGGCCGGAGACAAGAAAAAGGCGTCGCGCATTCCGCCGCCCAGGCCTCGGCACTACGAAGAATGAACCTCAATCGCGAAGGGGCCTGCGGCGCGCTGACTGATTGAAACTGGAACTCTCATGCACATCGACTTCTACGGCCTGCGTTTCGAGGCATCGCGCGTCACCTGCTACCTCTGGACTCCATGGCGGGCAGCGGCGCTCGAACATCGGCTCTTCAACGAGGTTAAGCAACTCCCGGGCGTCCATCTCGAATCCACGCCGGAAGAATTGCGTTTGCAGATCGCCGACCTCAAGATCTGGCGGGACGCGCTTGCCAACATGTCGCGTCTCCTCAAGGGCTGGCAGGAGGAAGCGACCGACGGCGGCGGCAAGGAGCAACGCGTCTACCGCTGGCTCTTCGAAGGCGACACCGACGAGCACGGCTACGATCACGCCAACGAACTCGCGTGCCTGTGGATCTACCTGCGCGTCGGCCTCGACCGCGGCGACATGGGCGAAGAACCCAGCGAGTGGATCGATCTCGACGGCTTCGGGCTGCGCTTCTGGCCGATGGCGAAATGACGAGCTTCTTTGTTTAGCGTTCGGAAGCGCCAAACCGCTTTGGCGCTTTACTGCAAACGCTAAACGAATACTGGGATCCGCAATGAATGCGACCGAAACCGCCCCCTCCGCCTGGCGCGCCTGGCGCTACCTCGTTTGGCTCAGCTTCCAACGTCAGGCGCGCGCTCACCTCATGGTCTGGATCGCCCTCGGTTTGCTCGGCCTATCCTGCCTCATCGTCATCGTCAATACCTATGTCGCGCCTGAACCCGCGGCCAAGCGACCTACGGCCCTTCAAGCGCGATCCGATTCCCAGCACGTCGGCCGCTGGACCATGGCGCACTGGACCCACCCCCGTGGCAAGGGGCCGAAGTACGAGGTGCATCACGAACAACTCGAGCTCATCACCCACCTCCCCTGGCAAGGACCGGATGCCGCCGTTTGTCAAATGGCTCAGGCTGCCTACGGCGCGGCCCTTTACGAAGGGACCGGCTTTCCGATCTTCTCCGAATGGATCGTCTTTCAGTTGTTCACGACGTTCTTGCTGCCGATCTGGAGCGTCAGCTTCGCCACCGAAGGACTGGGCCGAGAACGCGAGGCACAAAACCTTCTCTGGGTGCTGACGCGACCGATTCCACGCCCCGCGATCTTCCTGGCCAAGTACGTCGCGCTGTTGCCATGGTGTCTCGCACTCAATCTCGGCGGGTTCGTTTTGATCTGTCTGGCGGGTGGTCAGCACGGGCGGCTGGCGTTGACGCTCTATTGGCCCGCCGTATTTTGGGGGACGCTGGCGTTCTCGGCCCTCTTTCACATGATGGGCGCCATCCTGCGCCGGGCGTCGATCGTCGCCTTGTTGTACGCGTTCTTCCTCGAAACGATCATGGGCAACATGCCGGGGCAATTCAAACGGCTGTCGATCAGCTTCTACACGCGCTGTCTGATGTTCGATCGCGCCCACGATTTCGGCATTCACCCGGAACGCCCGCATATTTACATGCCCGTCAGCGGCACGACGGCATGGCTCGTTCTGGCGGGTATCACCGTCGTGTGTTTGATTGTTGGGGCAATCGTGTTCGCGCGGAATGAATACCTGGATGTGAATTGATTTTCGTTTAGCGCTCGCAAGCAAATGGCGCTTGTATGCGAGCGCTAAACGAAAGGCACATCACCGATTGGATATCAACGTCGCGATCGGCTTCGTTTCCGGGATGTTGTCGAGAATGATCTTCACGCTCACAAGCAGCGGCACCGCCAGAATTGCGCCAACGATCCCCCACACGAAAAACCAGAACGCCAACGACAACAGGATCAATAGCGGACTCACGTCCAGCCGTTGCCCGGCGATGCGCGGCTCGACGACCATGCCGATGGCCAGCTGGATACCGATGAGCAACGGCGCGATGGCAAGCCCTCGCCAGATTTCTTCGAACTGCACGAAGCTTAGCACAATGGGTAAAAGCAGGGCGATGAAACTGCCAAGGTAGGGGATGAAATTCAGCAGGAAGATCAGAATGCCCCACGTGGCGGCGAAATCGACTTCAAACGCCGCCAGCACGACGTACGACAACAGCCCGGCCATCGCGCTGACGAGTGTCTTCACCGCGATGTACTGGCTTATCGCCTGATTGATGGACTCGACGATGTGCAGCACCTGGGCGCCATGTTGTTCGCCCAGCGCGAGACGCAAGCGATTTGGCGCACTGACCTTTTCCGCGATCAGGAACAGCAGGTAGAGGAACGTCAGACCGGCCCAACTCGTGAATTCGTTGAATTGGCCCAGGGCCGCCCGGGCGGCGCTGGCGAGCTGCGCCGGCGCGATCTCGATCTCGCGTAGAAAATGCCCCTGCAAATGCGTGTCGTCGAACTGCAGCCGGTTGGCCCCCGTGCGAATCATTTCTTCCAGACGTCTTTCGTATTCGGGCAGCTTGGGGGCCGCCTCCGTGAAGTTCGCATACAGCATTACTCCGATGCCGAGTGCGATCCCCAGAGCCAAAAATACTATCACGCTGTAAGCGATGAGCGAACGCATCCCGCAGCGGACCAGCCAGCGATGGATCGGCTGCATCAGGAAGCCGAGGAACAGCGCCACGAAGAGCGGCTGCAGCAGCGTGCGGAACTGGACGAGCAGGTATAGGACGACGCCCAGGAGCACGAGGCTGTACGCCGCCATGCGCACGCGGCGGATGAAAATCGAGCCGTCGATGATCGTCGGCCCTTCGGCGTCGGCTTGCTGACGTGACAGCTCCGTGGGAGACATCCGCAACGAGTCGGCCGGATGGATGACGATCGGTTCCTTTTTCGGCAGCGTCATGGCGTCTCCCCGAATTTGCGATCCGTACCCTGCGTTTTATATAAATCAACCAAGCCCAAGGGTGAGGTGCTCCGAATCCCTGGGGTTTTGCGCGATCATCCCTGGACTTGAGATTTCCTATGAAACGCATCTTCTCGTTGATTGTCGTCAGCTTCTTTGTTGGATCCTTGCATGCCGACGAGGGCATGTGGGTCCTCAACAACTTGCCGAAGGACCTGCTCAAAAAAAAGTACGACTTCGATCTGACCGATGCCTGGCGCGAGCGCGTCATGAAGGCGTCGATCCGTTTCAACAACGGCGGCTCTGGCAGCTTCGTCTCGCCCAACGGCCTGGCAATCACCAATCATCACATCGGCTCCGACCTGATCCAGAAACTCAGCACCAAGGACAAAGACCTGCACAAACACGGTTTCCTCGCAAAAACGATCGAGGACGAACTCAAGTGTCCCGATCTCGAACTCAACGTCCTGCAAGAGATCGTTGACGTCACCAAGGACGTACAAAACGCCGTCAAGCCCGACATGAAACCCGCCGCCGCGCTCGCGGCCCGCAAGGCGATCATGGCGAAAATTGCCAAGGACTCGCTAGCCAAGACCGGCCTGCGCAGCGACATTGTCACCTTGTATCACGGTGCCCAGTATCATCTTTATCGCTACAAGAAATACACCGACGTGCGGCTCGTGATGGCCCCGGAATATCAGATCGCCTTCTTCGGCGGCGACTCTGACAACTTCGAGTATCCGCGCTACAACCTCGACATCTGCTTCTTCCGCGTCTACGAGAACGGCCGACCCGCGGCGACGCCCGATTACTTCAAGTTTAGTCCGACCGGCCCCAAGGCGGACGAGCTCGTATTCGTGTCGGGCCATCCAGGCACGACGAATCGGCTGGAGACGCTGGCGAGGCTCGAACATCGGCGCGACGTCCTGTTGCCGTATAACTTGCAAATGCTGCGGTATCGCGAAGCGCTGCTCTCACAGTACGCCGAGAAGGGCGCGGAGCAACGACGCCTCGCGCAGCGTGACTTGTTTCCGGTGGCCAACGCGCGCAAGGCGTTGACCGGCCAGTATCACGGCTTGCTCGATCCGGCCATCATGAAACAAAAACGCGCTGCGGAAGTCGCGCTCAGGCCGGACAATCTCAAGCCGGAGGACGACCCCTGGCAACGAATCGCGGCCGCGCAAGAGAAGCTGCGCACGCTTGAGGTTGCCTATTACGTCCTCGAACGCGGCGATGCGATCGACAGCCGGCTGTTTCGCATCGCCCGGCATCTGACCCGCCTGGCCTACGAACTTCCCAAGCCGGACGCGGAACGGCTCCCCGAGTACCGCAGCACGGCGCTCGAATCGCTCAAGTTTCAGCTCTTCTCCCCCGCGCCGATCTCCAAGGAGTATGAGCAGATGAAGATCGCCGGTTCGCTGTATTTTGCTGCCGAGAAATTCGGCGCGGATGATGATTTCCTGCGGTCCGCCCTCGGCAGAAAAGCGATCCCTCAGCGCACACGCGAACTCATCGCCGGCACGAAGCTCGACGACGTTGCCGAACGCAAACGGCTCTTCGAAGGCGGCCAAAAAGCCATCGAGGCGTCCGATGACTCGCTGATCCAATTCGCCCTGGATTGGGATATCAACGCGCTCGCCATACGTCAGAAATTTGACGAACTCGACGAAGTCCAGGCCCAAGCCTATGCCGACATCGCCAAGATCCGTTTCAAGAAGCTCGGCACGTCGATCGCCCCGGACGCCACCTTCACGCTTCGTTTGGCGTTCGGAACCGTCCAGGGCTACGAGGTCGATGGCGTCAAGCTCGGCCACGCCACGACGTTCGCGCAAATGTACGCCCGTGCCAAGGAGCAGGAGCATCATCATCCCTTCGACTTGCCGAAACGCTGGCTCGACGGGCAGAAGAAGCTCGTCGGTGCTACGCCGTTCAACTTCGTCTCGACGGCCGACACCATCGGCGGCAACTCGGGCAGCCCGGTGCTCAATCGCGCCGGCGAGTTCGTCGGCATCAATTTCGACCGCAATCGCCACGGCCTGGTGCGCAATTTCGTCTACACCGATTTTCAAGCGCGGCACATCAGCGTGCATTCGCGCGCGATCGTGGAATCGCTGCAGAACCTGTACGCGGCGCAGGGCCTTGTGAACGAACTGATGGGCAAGTGAACGTAGCTCAGGCCTCTTTCTCCTGCGTTGGCGGCAGCGCGGGGACCGGCACGACGGTCTTCACAGCAGGAACGCGTCCGCGGCGAACCAGAAGCCACAGCGTCAAGCCGGCGACCAGCGGAAACGGCAGCCATGGCGTGACCGCGATGGCCACGAGCGACACGCCTTGGCCGAAACTCAGCAGCGCTTCCCAGGAATCGTGCCAGGTCTTTCCGGCACGCATCCCGAAGGTCGGGTCTTCCTCCTTCTTGGCCTTGTCCTCGGGGATGTATTTCTGCTTCTCGTGCAGACTCACCGTGATGGTCGTCAGGTCGGTCAGATTGGCCCAGAGTCGAAGCTGTCCCTCGGCCCGGTCGATCTCGTCGCTCATTTTCTCGAGTTTGTCCCAGACCTCAAGGTAGTGCTTCATCTCCTTCTTGCCGACCTCTTTCAGCAAATCGCGCAGCGTTTCGCGGGCGGCCTGGCGGTTCTTGATATGCGCTTGCAGATCGTAATACTGGGCAGTGATGTCTTCCGATTGCAGCGTGTTTCGCTCGACTGCGCCGAGCTTGGCGACGGCTTCCCGGAATCCGTCGAACTGATCGAGCGGCACACGTACGCGCCAGGTCCCGACGCGCGGCGTGCCGGGCGAGGAGGTGATTGATTCTTCGGCGCGCAGCCCCTTGGCGGCGATAATCGCGGCATTCAGGTCCTTGGCCGCGTCGTCGAACTTATCAACGATGACGCGCATGTCGGCCGTGAATTTGATCTTGCGCGGCTGGTCCACATTCGCTTTTTTTTCTTGGCCGGGCGGCGGCGGGGGTTTCAGATCCACGACCTGGGCATCGGGGGCGCCGACGAAGTGCTCCTTCATGGATTCGGACCGGTCTTTGTCCTTGTCGCCGCGCATCCTGCCTTCGACAGGCCTGAATGCTGTCCTTGACTCGCATCCCACTGCCGGCAGAAACATCAAGAGGATCACGCCAAAGAAAATCGCGGATCGGCGCATGGTCGACCTCCCAGGATAGAAATGGGGCAATGGAGTCGCCGCATTGATTGGATTCGCAGGGTCGCTTTTTATTCCCAATCCTTTGCACTTATCGTTCACGATGCGCCGCGCGAACGCTGAACGAATACATGCTAACACCACATTTTCTTGTCCACGACGTTCAGCAACGGCTGCCCCGACACGAACCGCCGTAGGTTCTCTAGCAGCGTCTCCAGATGCCGCTCCGGCACCCGCGGCGACGCGGCGGCGCAGTGCGGCGTCAGGATCACGTTCTCCATCTGCCACAACGGGTGCGCCTTCGGCAACGGCTCGATCTCGTACACGTCCAGCCCGGCGCCGGCGATTTCGCCCGCTTGCAGCGCCGCCGTCAGGTCCGCGAGATCGACGATGACGCCGCGGCCGATGTTGATGAGGAATGCCGATCGTTTCATCCAGCGAATGCGTTCGCGATTGAAGAGCTTGTACGTTTCCGGCGTGTGTGGGGCGGCGATGACGACGAAATCGCTCTGGGCGAGCACGTCTTTCAGTTGATCGGGGGGGAAGACCGTCACGCCCTCTGGCGTCTTTCCCCCCTCTCCCCCGGAGTACCGGGGGAGAGGGGGGAATACGCGGATCGACGCCGAGGACGCGCATGCCGAACGCCAGGCCTCGCCGCGCCGTCTCCGCGCCGATGCCGCCAAGTCCAATGACCGCGAGCGTGCAGTCCGCGAGCGTGATGGCGGCCCGGTCCGACGGATGCACCTCGCCCGGCCCGCCATAGCCCGGCAACTCGCCCGGGTCGCGGCCGAGCATGTGCCATTCCGATCGCAGCTGTTGACGCATGTAGATGTGGAAGTTCTTCGCGAACATCAAGATGTAGCCGAACACGTGATCGGCGATGACGTCGGAGAAGATGCCGCGCATGTTAGTTACGATCACGGGCGAGGCTACGAGATCGGCATAGAGATACTTCTCCATGCTCGCAGTCGGCGATTGCGCCCAGCGCAGCTTCGGCGCTGCCTTGAGCAGACGCGGTGTCAAGTAGCCGAAGAGGGCGTCGGCGTCCTTGAGCTCGGCGGCGGCGTGCTCCTCGTCGCGCGCATTGACGACCTGCATCGGCGCGGCGGCGGCGCGGATTTTTTCGAGCCGCTGATCCAATACGGACGGTGAAATCACGAGTTTCATTGCGTATGTTCTCCCTAGACGATGAATCCGACCGATTATATTCTAAGTTTCCGCGCTCCGCCGCGCTTCCTGCCGTACGTGTGGTTCGACGCTTGCGCACGCCGGTTTCCGATCGGCGCCCTTGTTATCGTCGTATTGGCTTCGAACCTGGCTGGCAGCTTCTTCAATTTTTTCTATAACACGATGCTCATCGTGCCTCAGCTTAATCAGAATCAGCAGAATGTATTTTGGAACACGGCCCACATCTACAATATCGTCTCCTATCCCCTGTGCATGGCCGTCGGCTTCCGCACGCTCCGACTCACCATCCGCGCCCTGGGCATGCTGCGGCCGCGAATTCACCGCCATCGGCGGGCCGATCCTCATCAGCGACGACACGCGCGCCCGTCTGCGATGCGAATGGACGCTCATCTGCGTCGGACCGCAGGATCTGGCGGGCTCGCCGCAGCCGATGGTCGTCCACAAAGGTGGGGGGATGAATAGAATGTGTTTACGTTTAGCGCTCGCAGGGTAGTGCCCGAAGCTTCATTGCGAGCGCTAAACGAATTCGGAAGGCCCTCATGTTGACTGCCGAACGCACTTGCCGTCTCGTCACGCTAGGCTGCAAGGTGAACCAATATGAAACGCAGTACGTGAAAGAGGCGCTCGAGCTCAACGGCTATCGCGAGGCGGCGGACGGGGAACGCGCCGACCTGTGCGTCGTCAACACGTGCACCGTCACCGGCGAAGGGGACGCCAAGAGCCGCACTGCCGTCCGCCGGCTGCACCGGGGTAATCCCAACGCTCCGATCGTCGTCATGGGTTGCTATGCGACGCGCGATCCCGACGCTGTTGCGAAATTGCCTGGCGTGGCGCGCGTCATTGCCGACAAGGCGTTGCTCGCGGACGAGCTGCGCGAATTCGGCGTCACGACCCTTCCCACGGGTATCACACGCTTCGACGATCACCAACGCGCTTTTGTCAAGGTGCAGGATGGCTGCCTGCTGAACTGCACCTACTGCATCATCCCCTCGGTTCGGCCTAACGTGCGCAGCCGCGTTCCGGACGAGATCGTGCGCGAGATCGCCGAACTTGTCGCCGGCGGGTATCACGAGATCGTCCTGACCGGCGTGCATCTGGGACATTACGGGTTGGACCTCAGCAAGGGGAAGCCAAAGAGCGAATGGCGGCGGCTTTGGCATCTGCTCGAACGGCTCGAGGGCGTATCGGGAGATTTCCGTATTCGCCTGAGTAGCCTCGAAGCGGCCGAGGCGCGCGACGATCTGGTGCGCGCCATGAGCCAATCGCGGCGCGTCGTGCCGCACTTGCATTTGTGCTTGCAGAGCGGTTCGGATCGTATTCTGCGGGCCATGAAGCGGCGCTACACGTCGGGCGGGTTTCTGCGCCGCATCGAACGATTGCAGCAAGCGCTCGACGCGCCGGCGTTCACGACGGACGTGATCGTCGGCTTCCCCGGCGAAACGGACGCGGATTTCGAGGCGACGTGCCGGGTGGTGCGCGAGGTCGGGTTCGCCAAGGTGCATATTTTTCCGTACAGTCCGCGCGCCGGAACGCCCGCGGCGCTGTTGCCAAACACGATCCCGCATGGAATGATTAAGGAAAGACGGGCACGCTTACTTGAAGTCGAGAACGAATGTGCCCGCGCATATCGGGAAGGCTTGCTTGGCCGTCGGCTGGACGTGCTCGTCGAAGGCGCCGATCCGACGCGCCCTGGACATGCCCAAGGAACGTCGTGCCGCCATGTGCCGGTGTCGTTTCGCGGGCATGCGCCGACCCTCATGCGGCGGATTGTGCCGGTACGCACGACCCACATCGAGGACGGCATGCTCCTGGGAGAGCCCGAAGTCGAGACGCCGGACCGAGTCGCGTTGCCGTTGATCGGGTGTTGATGCCATGGAGAGAAACCAATGTCACGCCCTTACGAATTCATCGCGTTCGAGCGCAACGGCGAAGTGTTCTGCGTGCGCCTACAGCGGCCACGCATCGCGGACCATGAAATGGAAGACCTCGGCGCCGAACTCGCGCGCCTGATCGACGACGAGAATTGCCGGAAGATGGTGTTGAACCTGGGCCCCGAGGAACCGGAGTGCCTGATCAGCGTGCTGCTGGCGAAGTTGATCAACCTGGCGCGCCGCCTGGCGCACCTCGGCGGCGCGCTGGCCCTGGCGCAAACCAGCACGCACACGCGCACGATTTTCCGCGCCGCGGGCATCGAGAAGTTCTTTCACTTTTATCCCGATCAAGCGTCCGCGCTTCAGGCGATTGCCTCGTAGTGTAAGCGTCTCGCGTGCACCGGCGGCCAAACGCTCAGTCAGGTTTCGGTTCCGCCGCCTTGGGGCCTGCGGATTTGGCTTCGAGCAGGCACATCCACCTCGGCCGATCGGCGCCTTCGCAGCGACACGCCAGGCTGGCGACGCGCGCCGGCGCGAACTCGCGTTTCTTGCACGCCGGGCATTCCCAGACGCGCAGCACGTTGAACTTGTGGCGGGAGCGCGGGCCTTTCATGGGTGCCTCCTCTCCAACGAGCCGCGACTGTCAGGGAGCAGGATTGGGCATCCGCTCCCTGACGGCCGCAGCTTGTTAACATACCATGCTATTTCTTCTTGGGCTGCTGCTTCGCTTCGATGTCGTCCACGAACTTGCGGAGCAACTCGGCGTCGGCCTTGGTCCAAGGTTTGCCTTTTTCGGGGGGCGGCATCATTTGCTTTTTGTTGCGTGAGATGATGCGAGTGTGCATGCTTCCCGGGTCGTCGGGAATGAAGAAACCGTCCTTGACGAGCATGCGGAAATCTTTCTCGGCATTGCCGGACATTTTGAGGGCGGAGACGATACTGCCCCCTTTGCCGCTATGGCAGCCGACGCAGCCGTTCTTGCCGTCGCGTTCGAGGAGGGGCCAAATTTCTTTCGCAAAACGCTCTTGAAAGACTTTGCGGTCAGCGTCAGAAAGGTAGTCGAAATTGCCGCCGCCCCCGGCCAGCGCCACGGCAAGGCTCGAGGCAGCGAAGGCGAGCAACACAGCCAAGATGTAGATGGTCTTCATGATTTTTCTCCACGTGGAACTTGTTTCGATGAACATTTCGCATGGCGTCATGCGAGCAACTGGGAGGGCGAGGCGGATCTGAAACCGCTCTAGACCAATCAGGCGCACGCAGGCATTGCAGCGCGCTATCGACGGACGGAGACGCGGTGACGACGATGATGCTGGCGTCCGGTTGCGTTTCCTGGATCAGCTTGAGGACGGTCTCGGATTCCAAACCCGGCAACACATCGTCGAGGATGACGACCTGATAGATCTGCCCGCGCAAGGTTGGTTCGACCTTCTTCGGATCGCTGACGATGTCGATCGAGAACTCGTGCCCAACCAAAGCTGCCTGGACGAGTCGGCCGACGGCGGGATCGTCGTCGAGCACCAGGAGGCGCACGTCGCCTGCGCTGTACATGCGGCCGCCGTCGTGGCGAGCTTTTTCCTGGTGTGGCTGCATGTCTACCATCGGGCATTCCCTTTTCAAAGGCATCGGGCGGATTTCCCCGATTCCGATTTACCAGGCGAGGGTGCATGGACGGCCTGGACGGATTGCACGAAAGTGGACGCATCGGTCGGCCTGCGCAAGAGCGGAAAGCGTCGCAGCAACTCTTCGTCCGCAAGACCGTAGACGGACGACTGGGCGAATAGGCCCGACTGTGGACGTACTTTGCTGTCCGCCAAGTCGTGAAAAAACTTCAACAAGGGCATGGGATTGTTCGCGGACTTTGACATGGGGGTACAATCGGGGTAAACCGGTACCTTCACCACTGGAAGCCCGGGTGGCGATTCATTCCCTACAATAAATTGTAGGTCGTCCTGGTACAATCCAACATGAATTGCCAAGATTTTTTGCCAGGCCCTGAATTTTCTTGAGAATCTACCGCAACCGACCCCCATGCATATCAAGCAAAAACCAGAAGACTTTCGCGTCGAAGAGATCACCAATCGCGAGGTAGGCCACGCTGGTGACTTCGCCCTGTATCGCCTCGAAAAGCGTGGCTGGACCACGCCCGACGCCATCCAGATCATTCGCAAGCGTTGGAAGCTCGATCGCCAACGCATTTCATGCGGCGGATTGAAGGATCGCCATGCCGAGACGGTACAGTATCTCACCATCTTCCACGGGCCTGAACGGAAATTGACGCACGCCAATCTCCACTTGACGTATTTGGGCCGCGTCCCGGAAGCGTACGTCTCGGAGCACATCGAGGCCAATCGCTTCGCGCTGACGGTGCGTGCCATGACCGAGCCGCAGATCGACGCCGCCCTGCGTGCTCTGGACGAAGTTCGCGAAGTGGGCGTGCCGAATTACTACGACGATCAGCGTTTCGGCTCCGTGAGCGAGGGGGGCGAGTTTTTCGCGCGCCAGCTCATCGCCGGCGAACATGAAGCCGCTCTGCGCAACGCGCTGACGGCGCCCTACGCTTTCGAGCGCGCTGGCCAAAGGAAAGAGAAAACGATCCTGCGGCAGCACTGGGGCGACTGGAAAAACTGCGTCAGACTCATGCAACGCGGCAATGCGCGCGACATCGCCTCGTTTCTGACGACGCGCCCGCAAGATTTCCGCGGCGCCCTCGAACGCTTGCCTCCCGACGTGCGCACGCTCTACCTGTCCGCGTATCAGAGCCATCTCTGGAATCACATGCTCGCGGATTGGCTGCTCGATCATGTCAAAGCCAAAGACCTGACCTCGATCCCGCTGCGGCTCGGCGAAGTGCCGATGCCGCGCCGGCTCGATACGGACCTTCGCGCGGAACTGGACACGCTGCAATTGCCGCTGCATTCGGCTCGGATCCATCTTGAGGCCGACGATCCGCGCAAGCCGTACTTCGACCGGGTTCTGAGTGACGAGGGGTTGACGCTTGAGCAATTCAAGTTGAAGGGCATGCGCAAGCTATTCTTCTCGAAGGGAGAACGCCCCGCGTGGTGTTTCCCGGTCGATTTGAAAGCCCGCGATGCCCGCGACGAGGAGCATCCCGGCAAACAAAAGCTGACACTGCGTTTCGACTTGCCGCGCGGCTGTTACGCGACGCTGGTCGTGAAGCGCATCACGCGAGTCGAAGAGCGGGATTGATCGGATGGAGCTGCCTATTTTGGCTGTCCGCCGAGTTGATGGAAGCAAGAATCTCACGCAAAGGCGCAAAGGCGCAAAGAAAATCCGGGACACTTGAGGCATGAACTTGTGTCAATTCCTCTTTGCGCCTTTGCGCCTTTGCGTGAGATCGCATTGAAGGCGGCGAATTTGCCGTATTTTCGCTTGCATTCGTGCCGCGGATGCGTTGAAATCGTACTATCCCGCAAACAACCACATTCCTCCCAAGAGTGGCTCCATGAAACGCGTTCCTTGGTTGCGAAGTCTTTTCCTCATTCTCTTTCTCGCGTCGGTAGTCAGCGCCCAGGATGCCCCGTTGCCCAAGCAGTACGACCTGCGCAAGGTCAACGGCGTCACGCCCATCAAGCTACAGCAAGGCGGCACCTGCTGGGCACACGGAACCTGTGCCGCCATCGAGAGCAATCTCCTCGTCAGCGGCACCTGGAAGAAGCTCGGCGCCAAGGATCTCCCCAGCCTCTCCGAGTATCATCTCGACTGGTGGAACGGCTTCAACCGGCACAAGAACAACGACCTCGACGACGTCGCCAAAAGCCCGACGGGGCTCACGGTCCACAACGGCGGCGACTATCGCGTCTCCGCCGCCTACATCACGCGTGGCGACGGCATCGTTTGCGCTCCCATGAAACCCGACAACAGCGCCGACACCACGAGTTGGTACAAGGCGATCCCCGAATTGCGCCATCCCGAATACAAACGCTTTTACGTCCGCGATATCGAATGGTTCACACTTGGTGACAATCTTGAGAACATCGACGTCATCAAACGCCGCATCATGACCGAAGGCGCCATCGGCACCGCCTACTGCGCTAGCGGCCTCGCGCCCAAGGGGTTTGTCTCCAAGGATTTCGTCCATTACCAGCCGATCGGGCACAAGGCGAAGCCGAACCATGCCGTCGCAATCGTCGGCTGGGACGATGAGAAGGTTAGCGCCGATCCCAACCAGAAGCTGCCGCAGCCGGGCGCCTGGCTCATCAAGAATAGCTGGGGCACCAAGCGCGGCGACCAGGGCTACTACTGGATCAGCTATTATGACAAGGTCTGCTGCCGTGATGCCGAGATGGGGGCCGCCTCCTTCCGCAACGTCGAGCCGATGAAGTATCACCACGTCTACCATCACGACTATCACGGCTGGCGCGGCACGATGAAGGAAATCACGAAGGCCGCCAACATCTTCAAGGCGACCACGAAGCAGGACATTCAGTCCCTGAGCTTCTACACGACGGCGGACAACGTCAAATACACGGCCACGATCTACAGCAAGTTCGAGAACGGCAAACCGACCGGCGAGCGTGCGGCGCAGACCGGCGAATTCAAGCACACCGGCTTCCACACGATTGACCTCGCAAAGGCGATTCGTGTCGAGAAAGACGAGACGTTCGTCATCTGCGTCGAGGTATCGGGCGGCGGTCAGGCGATTGACCGCACATCGGAGATCGAAGTGCTGCTCCGACAACCAGAGCCGAAGAAACTCGTCATTCAGCCGAAGAAGATCATCATTCAGCCCAAGCCGGACGTCAACCAGCCGAAGAAGGAACCGCCGCCGCGCGGACCGAACGGCGGGCCGATTGTCGTCTCCAAGGCGAATCCTGGCGAGAGCTTCTATTTCGACGGCGCCATGTGGCGCGATCTGTACGACCATCGCTTCGACAATCCAACCTGGGCCGTCTTCGATCGCTCGGCGAACTTCTGCATGAAGGCGCTGACGGTCAACGTCAATTAATTTAAGCCGCTTGCCGTATAGCGATTGCAGGGCAGCGTCGGGTGAGTGGCGCTGCACGGCGAGCGCTATACCCCAAGCGACGATTCTTTGGATGCACCCGCCATGCGCCGCTTCTGTCTGCACGCTTGCCTCCTCGCATTCACGCTCTGTACGCCGTTCTTGCTGCAAACCGATCCGCTGCGCGCGCAAGAGCAGGTCGTCGTCGATGCGAAGCTCTTCGACGTCTTTCAGGCACGCAACATCGGCCCGGCCAACATGGGCGGACGCATCGTCGAACTCGCCGTCGTCGACAAGAACCCGGACACCTACTACATCGCGGCGGCGACTGGCGGCGTTTGGAAAACCACCGACGCGGGTACGACCTGGAAGCCGCTCACCGATCACCTGACGTGCAGCATCGGCGCTATCGCGGTCGCGCAGTCCAACCCGGACATCGTCTGGATCGGCGGCGGCGAAGCGAACCCGCGCAACAGCGTCACCTATGGCGACGGCGTTTACAAATCGACTGATGCCGGCAAGACGTGGACGCACATGGGCCTCAAAGAGACGCACCACATCGGCCGTATCGTCATCCATCCGACCAATCCCGACATCGTTTACGTCGCGGCGCTCGGCCACGTCTGGGGCGCGAATCCGGAGCGTGGCCTTTTCAAAACGACCGATGGCGGCAAGACCTGGCAGCACGCTCTTGCTCTCGACGCTGATACGGGCTGCATCGACGTCGCCATCGACCACGCAGAACCGGAAATCCTTTACGCCTCAGCCTGGGCCGTCAGACGCGACGCGTTCTCCGGCGGCGACCCGGCCAAACAGTATGGTCCAAAGGCTGGGCTGTACAAGACGATCGACGGCGGCAAGACTTGGGACAGGATGGTCAAAGGACTGCCCGAGAATCCGTATGGCCGATGCGGCCTGTCGATCTATCGCAAGAATCCGAAAGTCGTCTACGCCGTCGTGCAGACGGACAAGACCGGCGTCGGCACAAAAGGCAATGCGCCGAACAAGGGGCTTAACGTCGCCGACGGCGGCGTCTTCCGCTCCGACGATCGCGGCGTCTCGTGGACGCAGGTCAACACCGTCGTGCCGCGTCCTTTCTACTATGGCCAGGTCCGCATCGATCCGAACGACGATCAACGCATCTACGTTCTCGGCACCGCGTTTTACGTCTCCTCCGACGGCGGTAGAAAGTTCGCGTCCGCCGCGCCCAAAGGCGTCCATGTCGATCACCACGCTTTGTGGATCAATCCCGCCGACTCCAGGCACCTGATCCTCGGCAACGACGGCGGGCTCTACACGTCCACCAATCGCGGCACGACCTTCTACCACAATCGCGGCATGCCGTTGGCGCAGTTTTATGGCGTCGCCGTCGATATGCGCAAACCCTACCGCGTCTACGGTGGCCTGCAAGACAACGGCTCCTGGGGCGGCCCCAGCGCGACCCGGAGCGCGGAAGGCATTACCCTCGCTGACTGGAAGAAAATCCTCGGCGCCGACGGCTTCTCCTGCCAGTGCGATCCGTCCGACGTCAACATCGTCTACGCCGAAGCCCAGTACGGCAAACCCGCGCGCATTAACGTCTCGACCGGCAAAAGTATCGGGATTCAACCGCAGGCGCCGAAGGACAAGAGCGACTCCTACCGTTTCAACTGGTCCGCGCCGATCCTGCTTTCCCCACATAACCCGAAGACGCTCTTCTACGGCGGCAACTATCTCTTCCAGTCCGACGACCGCGGCGACTCCTGGCGCAAGCTCAGCCCCGACCTCACCGCCGGCAAGCCAGGTATCATTTACAAGAGCACCGGACACACGCTGACGACGATCGCCGAATCGCCGAAGAAGCCCGGCCTCATCTACGTCGGCTCCGATGACGGCCGAGTCCACGTCACCAAGGACCGCGGCCAAACCTGGTATGACGTCTCCGCCAACTTCCCGGGCATGCCGAAGAATCGCTGGATCACGCGCGTCGAATGCAGCCATCACGATGCAACGACCGCCTACGTGACGATCGATCGGCATCGCAACGACGATCAAAAACCGTACGTCTTCAAGACCACCGATCACGGCGCGACCTGGACCAGTATCGCGAGCAACCTGCCTGCCGATGGCCCGGTTCACGTCATCCGCGAATCGTCGCGAAATCCGCACATCCTTTTCGTCGGCACCGAATCCGCCGTCTTTGTCTCGCTCGATTCCGGCAAAGTCTGGCATCGCCTGAAAGCGGGCTTGCCGAATGTGCCGATGCACGATCTGGTGATTCACCCGCGCGATCGTGAGCTGGTAATTGGGACGCACGGCCGCGGCGTCTACGTGATGGACATAGGCCCTCTGGAAGAGATGACGCCGAAGGTGCTGTCGCAGCCGGCGCATTTGTTTAGCGTTCGCACGGCGCAAGCATTCGTTCCCCTGAATTCTGATGCGAAATCGAAGTCCTACGTCGGCCCAAATCCGCAATTCGGGGCGACGATCTGGTATTATTTGAAGGAACCCGCGAAGAAGGTGACGTGCCTCATTCGCGACAACGGCGGCGAAGCGGTCGAGACGAAGCCGTGCAATGCCGAGCCAGGTTTACGCCGCATCTCGTGGGACCTGACCGATTTTCGAGCGGCGCGCACAAAACTCGTCGCTCCGGGCGAATACACGATTGAATTGGATATCGACGGCCAGCGCTTCACGCAAAAGTTGCTGGTCGAGGCGACGGAATGAATTTCAGAGCCTGAAGCGTTAGCGAAGGAATTCCGCATCCTTCGCTAACGCTTCAGGCTCTGAGGAAAATGCCATGGCTTCATCACCACTTGCATACTTCATCACGTTCTCCACGTACGGCGCCTGGCTGCACGGACGCGACGTCGGATCCATCGACAAGGAGCACAATCAGTTCAGTACGCCATTTCTCGAATCGGATTCAAAGCGGGAGGAAATCGAACGAACCAACATGCGCGAATCCGCGTATGTCCTAAACGCGGAGCGACGAAAAATCGTGCTCGTCACCGTCCGCGAAGTCTGCAGCCACCGCCACTGGCGATTGTGGGCATGCCACGTTCGCAGTACGCACGTCCATGTCGTCGTAAGCGCCGATGAAAAACCGGAAAAGATCATGAGCGACCTGAAAGCGTATGCGAGCCGAAGATTACGCGAACAATTGAACGAACGCCCCGACGCCAAACGTTGGACGCAGCACGGCAGTACCCGTTATCTCTGGAAAGAGCCCGAGGTCGCGGCGAGCATCGAATATGTGCTGCGCGGTCAAGGCGACCTCATGGAATGTTACGATGGAACAGAAACTTCAGAGCCTGAAGCGTAAGCGAAGGAAACTCTATCCTTCGCTTACGCTTCAGGCTCTGACGATATCGCGAGGCATCCAAATGTCCCTCATTCGCATTGTGCTGCAAGCCCTTGTTCTTCTTCCTTCGATGGCGACGGCACAAGACGACGCCGACGCGTTCCCCGGTTATTCCCATCAGGGCGAAGCCTTCAACGAAGGTCCGCGCCAGCGCGCCTATCTCATGGGCAAGACGGGCAACATTCGCTTCCCCATCACCACGTCCTCAAAGGACGCCCGGTTGTTTTTCGAGCAAGGCGTCGGCCAACTGCACGGCTTCTGGTACTTCGAGGCCGAGCGCTCCTTCCGCCAGGTCGCATTGCTCGACCCCGATTGCGCGATGGCTTACTGGGGCATGGCGATGGCCAACCACGAAAACGAAAAACGGGCCATCGGTTTCGCCAAGAAAGCCCGCGGCCTATTGCGCGGCGTCTCTGCCCGCGAACTCCTTTACATCGAAAGCATGACCGAGCAATTGCTTACCGTCGGCGACAAACGCAAACGCCAGCAGACGGCCCTAGACATATTCAAAAAGATCGCGACCGAATATCCCGACGACATCGAAGCCAAGGCGTTTTTCGTTGTGCGGTCCTGGCAATGGAAGATCGGCGCCCAAGGAGCGGCGCTTGACAAGACGATCGACGAGATCTTCAAGGCCAACCCGTTGCACCCCGCCCATCACTTCCGCATCCACATCTGGGACGGCGCCAATCCGGCGAACGCACTACAATCGGCGGCCCAGTGCGGGGAAGCAGCGCCGCATATCGCCCATATGTGGCACATGCCGGGGCACACCTATGACAAGCTCAAACGCTACGCCGAGGCCACTTGGCAGCAGGAAGCGTCGAGCAGGGCCGATCATTTTCACATGATGCACGATCGCGTCCTGCCCGATCAAATCCACAACTATGCCCACAATCAGGAATGGCTCATCCGCAACCTCAGCCACATCGGCCGCGTCAATGACGCCGTCGCGCTCGCCAAGAATCTCATTGAGCTGCCGCGCCATCCGAAGTTCAACATGCCAAACAAGGGCAACAAGTCGGCCGGCTATGGCCGCACGCGCCTGTTCGAGTTGCTCGACCGTTATGAGCTGTGGGACGAAACACTCAAGCTCGCCGACACGATGTATCTCGATTCAACCGAATCGCCTGGCGAGCAAGTCAAACGGCTGCGGCTCATCGGCCTGGCGCACGCGGGCAAGGAAGATAAAGAAAAGCTCGCCAAGACGATAGACTTGCTCGACAAGCAAGTCGCCAAGGGGAAGCCGCCCGAGACGAAGGACAAGAAGCCCGATCTCAAGGGCAAGTTCGGCAAGGGGCCGCCCGCCCTTGACGCCATCGCCGCGCGCGAGAATGCACTCAAAGAACTGCGCATGCTCGAAAAGCTTCTCGCCGGCGATCAGAAAGAAGCCCTCGAAATGCTCAAGTCGCTCAAGGGCCTGAGCCAGACCCGGCAAGCGCGCTACTATCTGCAAGCCGGCGACAAGGCGAAGGCCGAACAACTCGCCAAGCAGGCGTCCGACGCGAATAAGACGCAGGCCGCGCCGCTGGCCGTCTACGTCGAGACGCTGCACGCCGCCGGCAAGACGAAGGAATGCGCCGAGGCGTTCGAACGACTGCGCAAGATGTCGGGCACGATCGATTCCCTCGAGACGCCGGTGTTCAAGCGATTGGGCGAAATTGCAAAGGAAATGAAGCTGCCAGCCGACTGGCGTGTCAAGTTGAAGTATCCCGCCGACTTCGGCAAACGTCCGTCGCTGGAATCGATCGGTCCCCTGGTTTGGCAGCCGACGTCCAGTCCCGCCTGGACTCTCCCCGACGCCTCTGGCAACTTGATTGCCTCGAAGAAGTACGACGGTAAACCGACGCTGGTCGTCTTCTATCTCGGCTACGGCTGTGCCCATTGCATGGAGCAAGTGGTCAAGTTCTCCGCGGAGGCGAAGCGCTTCGAGGAGGCGGGCATCGCGATCGTCGCCATCAGCACCGACTCGAAGGACGCGCTGACGCGTTCGCTGAACGGCGACAAGAAGATCGCCTTCCCGGTCGTATCGGATCCGTTGTGCGAAAGCTTCAAGGCGTATCGTGCCTACGACGATTTCGAGCAAACGCCGCTGCACGGGACGTTCCTCATTGACGCCGCTGGCCTGGTGCGCTGGCACGACATTGGCTACGAACCGTTCATGGACACAGCGTTTGTGCTGACGGAGGCGAAGCGTTTGTTGTCGTTGCCGATGCGTTAAGGAATTTACTTGTCAGAGCGTGAAGCGTAAGCGAAGGACGCGCGTTCTTCGCTTACGCTTCAGGCCCTGACGCCAATCATGGAATCCTGCCATGAAATTGATTTCGCGATGGTCCGTGATTTTGCTTGTCTTTCTGGGCGCCGCCTGGCCGGCATTCGCCCAGACGCCGCGCATCGATCCGGCGGGCGTTCCGGGAGCACTCTTTATTTGCGGTGATCGCGATGTCTCCGCGGCGGCCTTCGTGCGCTTCTTCGAGCTTGCCGGCGGCGCGAAGGCCAAAGTCGCGGTGATCCATGCCCATGATGAAAAGTCGGCGGCAACTGTGCTGGAAGGATTGAGCATGCATGCGAAACGGCTTGACGCTGCCGCGCCGCGATTGCTGACCTGGAAAGACGCCAAAGCAGCACTCCCGGAACTAACAGGCGTCTGGCTGATCGCCGGGAACGATCGTCGCGCCTGGGAGGATGAAGTCGCGACGAACATGCTTCGCGCCGAATGCCTCGCCTTGCTGAAGCGCCCGGGCGTCGTGGCGGTCTCGGGACGCGCATCGGCGCTCATCGGGCCGGGCGCACTGAAGCTGCTCCCCGTTGTCGATCATGCCTGGTCGGAAAAGAAAAAGCCGTTTTACGACGGCGTCGTCACTATCCAACTCACTCCCGATGCTGCCCTGGAGATTCGCGGCCGCACGCTCAGCGCCGTCGGCCCGGGCGCGACGCACCTGGTGCACTGGTCCAAGGGGGATGCCGTGCGCTCCGTCAAGCTCGAAGGCAAGACCAATGAAGACCTGACTGCGTGGCTCCGCGCCGCGCGCGATCGGTCGGAGAACTTTCCGCCTGCGCGACCGGAGGTTCCATTTGTTGAAAAAGGCATGCTCGTCATCGTCGGCGGCGGCGGTTCGCCCGATAACCTGTACACGAAGTTCGTCGAATATGCCGGCGGCGCAGGCAAGGCGAATATCGTCATCTTCCCCACTGCCAGCGAGCCGATCGTCAAACGCGAATCTCTCGCCGTGCTCTTCAAGAAAGCCGGCGCCAAGAAAGCCACGCTCTTATACGGCAAGACGCAGGCCGAAGTCGAAAGCAAGGAGTTTCTCGATACGCTCAAGGAAGCGACGGGCCTGTGGTTCGACGGCGGCCGGCAGTGGCGCTTCGTCGATTGCTATGAGAACACCAAGGCCCTGCCGCTGATGTTCGACGTGCTCAATCGCGGCGGCGTGATCGGCGGCACCTCCGCGGGCGCCACCATCCAGGGCGACTATCTGGCGCGCGGGGGCGTCTTCAATAACGTCGACATTCGCTACGAAGGCTACGAACGCGGCCTCGGTTTCCTCAAAGGCGTCGCCATCGATCAGCACTTCACGCAGCGCAAACGCCATGCCGACATGACGCAACTCATGAAGATTCACCCGCAATACCTCGGCATCGGCATCGACGAGGCGACCGCGCTTGTCGTCAAGGGTTCGATCGCCGACGTGATCGGCAAGGGCAAGGTACATTTCTACGACACGAATCGCAAATTTGACAAGGGCGAATCCGATTACGAGGCGCTGTCCGCTGGGGGGCGGTATGATCTGACGGCGAGAAAAATTCTGTCAACGGAGAAATGAATCAAGCCGATGCCATTTTAGCTTTCGCATGGCGCCGCACGAACGCTAGGCGAAAACCAGTTACCCCGCTTTGCGTTCGAACAGGTCGCGCAACGCCAAGAGTTGCTGCTTGCGCAGCGCCTCGGGCGCGAAGGCGTCAAACGGGATCGGATGGCTGATGATCGCCTCGAGCACCTCGACCGCGTTCTGCCTAAGCTCGGCGTCGCGGCGTTCCAGCGCGTCCAAAAGCGCTGGGACCGCGGTCATGCCCTTCACAACCAATTCTTGCGCGGCTCGGGTCTGCTCGGCTGTCTTCAAGCTCTCGACGAGTCGAATGATTCTCTCCTGCTCCAGGACTATCTTCGCGGGCGCTACCTTGGGCGCCGGTCGGCTGGGGAACTCCAGAGTATGCGGCGGCGCGCTGACGGCGGGGGGCGCGGGTTCGAGCTTTGGCGGCGCGGGGAGCGGCGACGGCTGATAGCGCGGCTGAGGCGCCTCGGACGCGCCGTAGTTGCGGTCGTTGAAGCTGACGCCCAGATATTCGGCAATCGCGATCGGGTCGCGGACGATCTCGCCCGGCGTGCCTTGCGTGCGCACCTTGCCGTCCTTGATGAGGTAGCTACGCGTTGTGATCTTCAAGGCTTCGTGTACGTTATGATCGGTCAAGAGAATGCCGATCCCCTCAGCGCACAATTCGAGGATGATTTGACGTATCTCGGCTATGGTGATCGGATCGATGCCGGTAAACGGTTCATCCATGAGGATCAAGAGCGGCTCGCAGACCAGACAGCGGGCGATCTCCAGCCGGCGTTTTTCGCCGCCGGAGAGCCGGGCCGAGACGGTCTTGCGCACCTTCTCCAGCCCGAATCGCTTGATGGCGGCTTCCATGCGTTCGTGGCTTTCCTGTTTCGTGAGCGGCCGGCCCAGCGTGCGTGATTTGGGCATCAGTTCGAGGATCGCCAGGATGTTGTCTTCGGCGTTGAGCTTTCGAAATATGCTCGATTCCTGAGGCAGATAGCCCATGCCGAGGCGGGCGCGCTGATACATGGCGAGCGTGGTGACTTCTTCGCCGTTAAAGTAGACCGCGCCTTCGTTGGGAGTGACCTGCCCAGTCGCCATGCGAAAGCTAGTCGTCTTGCCGGCGCCGTTGGGGCCCAAGAGACCGACGACCTCGCCGACGTTGACTTCGAATTCGACGCCATTGACGACCGGGCGGCTGCCGTAGTATTTGACCAGTCCCTGGACCTTCAATAGCGACATCGCGACTCCTCCGTGAGTATTTCCTGATTGGTATATACCGCAGATAGGCAAAACGGGTCAAGAGAGAGAAACGCCCGCCAAATCAACTGACGCAAAGGCGCAAAGTCCTAGCCGCGTCGAAACCGGGTGACCGGGTAACCGAGAACCGAGAATGGACGCGCAACAATGAACTTCGCTGGTGTATCATTCTCCGTTCTCGGTTACCCGGTCACCCGGTTTGTCTCGCCACCGAGAATTAATCGCTTGCATGAACGCAGTCCCTGAAGCATCTCGTTGATAGCAACACGAAGCGGATTCCCGGCTGGACTGCCTTGCCGCTCTGTGTCTTTCCGTGCAGTAATGCAATCACGGTCGTTTGGGCGCAGGCCGATTTGGACACGGATGCTCATACTTCTGCTTGCCCCATTCGCCGCGCGCTTCGTGATCGGATTCGAGATATTGCTTGTGCAGCGCCACCACGGCGTCGTCGCTTTTGTCCACGTGCATGTCGAGCCAGTAACCATCGACGCCCTTCTTGCACACGCGAATGCCGGCGGCGAGCCGGCCACGATGATCGCCCCCCGCGCAATCCCCGGCGATCAGCGCCGCCATCAAGCGATCGGCCAGGCTTCCCTTCGTCTCCTCATATGCCTTGGCCATCGCGACGATTACCTCTCGGCCATTGAGCGTGTTCCCCTGGCAGACGTAGAACTTCCCGCTCATGCCGCCCCAGTAATGGCTCGCCGCCGGCGCGGTGACCGGATGATGCTGCGCGCCGCGGCCCTGCATGTCGATGATGCCGAGCTGACGGCCTCCGGGGTTGCTGTCCTTCTTGAGCAGCTCGGTCAGCACTTCCTCCGGCAACTTCTTGCCGGCGAGCGCATCGAGCGCCTTGACGCCCCAGGCCTGCACGCCGTAGTGTTGCGTGCAGAAGGCGCCGACGTCGGCACGGGCGTGTGCGACGACCTTGCCGACGGCGGGATACTTGCTCGCCACCGCGGCGCCGCACTGTCCCGTAATGGGATCGACGGCCGCGATTGAGAAGGTCGCGATGACCTCTTGCTTTGGCGCGCCGGTGTTGGGTTCGCCGCTGGACAACATTGCCGACAAGAACGCGAAAGCGCCGGCGCTCATGAGACAGACGATCCGATTCATGCTGACTTCCTTTTTGATAGAGCCTGGCATTCATCGAGGGATGCTAGCAAAGACAAGCGGTTTCAGCCCTACAGCAAGAAGACGGCCATGAACCGAATTGCCGCGTAAGTCGTAACTGTAGTTTGCCCGCTGCTTGGACATCTCACTTCCCTGTCCGTGTGCACCTCCTTGACGAAGGGTTTTTTATTGACGCGACACGCAATG
Organism: Planctomycetia bacterium; assembly: GCA_005799265.1. GTDB lineage: Bacteria > Planctomycetota > Planctomycetia > Gemmatales > Gemmataceae > SIAQ01. The sequence goes on from SYHD01000230.1 coordinate 24,427, forward strand.
GAAATTGAGCATGCCCACTTCGACGCAATTCGATGCCGTTCGCTGGCAGGTATCCTATCGCTTTGTGTAGCGGGAAACATGGTCCGTCTTGCACATCACCCGCAAGGAGTCGAGTACTCGAAACGGCCCATTTCTGGGGCTGCCGGTTTGCGCCGATACGTGCTTGACGTTCAAATTCGTCGCGGTTTGAATGGCCGTGTTAGTGCTCGCATCGGATTGGGCCTTACGGTCAACAAGAAATGGCGGTCAGGCTCAGAATTCTCGAAGGCGCCGATATTCAGCAAAAGCAGTGCCTCAAACTCGTGAACGGCCACTCATCGACCTGGCCGAAAGCAAGAAAAAAACCCGATCCTGCGAGGGATCGGGTTTTCTCGAACCGCGGGGGTCGGCTCGTTATTGCGCGTTTTTCAGGGCGGCTTCGATGTCGCCGACTTGCACGTTGTTGTTGGTGACACGGCCATCACGTCCGATCACGAAAATCGTCGGTAGCATATGGATGCCGTACTGGGTCGCCAGCGGACTATTGAGGCCGGCGGCGTTGTTGGTCGCCTGGAACAGGTGGATGCCAGGGAGCTGCCCCTTGATGACGGCCTCGCTCGCCCGATTGGCGGACTCGTCGAGGTTGATGCACACCAGCTCGACTCCCTTCGCGGTTCCGACTTGATCGATCACGCGTTTCAGGCGAACGAAATCGTCCTTGTACTGTTCGGTGTAGCTGCCCCAGTAATGGACCACGACGACCTTATTTCTGAGCTGGGCGATGTCGAATCGCTTGGCGCCGTCGGCCAAAAGTGGGGCCGCGAGGAGAAACGCGCTGCCGACGAGGTTGAGTCGGGCTTCCGAACCGCGCGCCCGCGGGGCGAGGTTGTGGTCCGGGAAGTTCTCATAGAGCTGCCGATACCAGCGTTTGCCTTCCTCGTTCTTGCCATCGAACTCGCAGCCGATGGCGAGCTGGTGCAGAGCTTCGGGGGTATCGTCGGCCTTGGGGTAACTCTTGACGAAAGAGGCCAGATCGGCGAGCCACTGGTCCTGGAATTTCTTGACGTCATCCGGCTTCGGCGGCGGGAAGACCATCCTGATCGAGTATCCAGTCCACAGATAACGGTAAGTCGCATAGGCGGCAAGGTTGCTGCCTGGCATGGCCCTGACGACGTCGTCCTTCAACTGGGCCAACATGTCAATCGCCACTTTCTCACCGGAGTTCTGCGCCAAGGCCATCATGTTGTCGAAGAGCTGCTTGTACCAGCCATCACGTTCTTTGTCCTCCACAAGCTTGATGATGGCTTGCACGTAGGGGATGCGCTTGCGATAGTATTGATCGATGGGTCCATTCTTGGCCAGTAGCGGCTGCTCCGGTGGCCGACGCACGTCGAGATCGGCCAAGATTTGCAGGAGTTTTTGCAGCTCGCCGTCCGGCCGCACCTCGATGGGGCCGAAGACCGGGACATCCGCCAAGCGCCAGGCCATGCCGACCTGGATCATCTCCTGGGTGTTCAGAAATTCGTATTTCCCTTGGCGATCGAGGCGAACTTGCCGGTCGGGATGATGAATGATTTCGACGTCACCTGTCGTGTCGCACTGCGGGACGGCGCCTTCTACCATGTCGAACTTGACCCCCGCGCCTAGCTTCTTGCACACCAACGCGAATTTTTGCTGGGCCGGCTGCAGATTGGCGCGGACCGCGTTGATCTTGGCGTTGGGCAGCTTGATCGCCTGCATCTCGGCGTCGGTGATGAACAGCACTTGCAGGCGGCCGAAGTCTTGGCGGGCGATCGCCTGGAACGCTTCGAAGCCGACTTCTTCGGCGGAGATCATGCGCCAGGAGGTGACGTAGCCGCGGCCGTTGTTGACGGCGCCGAGGGCCCATTTCATGCCGTTCGAGTTGAGCCAGCGGAAGTTGTTGGGCAGCCCCTTGCCGGCGGTGTCGAACTCGCGATACACTTCGATGCCGTCCTTGTAGTAGCTCCAGGTATCGACTTTCTTATCGCCGCTGGAGTCGAAGAAGCGGCGCAGCGGCTGCCCCTTGGAATCCTTGAGCAGCCAGCCGCTGGCGCCTTGTGCGCCGCCCTGGACCAGCTCGACTTTGCAGAGAGGCAGCTCGTCGGCGGTGGGAACGCTCATGTTGACATCATCGAACTTCGGCCCCAGCTTCGGATCGAGCATCTGGGCCGGGCTCGGATTTTGCGCGTAGGCGTGGGTGACGCTGCACGCCAGAAGCGCGAGGCCGGCGAAAAGGCCTCGGAGCGCGGCAGTTTTGGTCATCCCTGATTCTCCTTGCGTGTTGGTGTTGCCAGCGATACGGACCGTACTACTTCGGCAATCGGTGCGGTCGGCATTGAAGGAAAAACCGGAATAGTCCCAACAGTCAGGCACAGTTTGGCATGGCGAGAAGCGGTGAAGAGCCACAGATGGAACACGGATGGAACACGGATAAATGGGGAAGGATAGGGAGAGGCTCTCTCACCGTTTGGCAAACGTGGACAAGGCTGCCTTCATTTCAGGAAAGGCCGTCGGGTCGAGGTAATCGAGCGAGCCGAATTTCCCTGATGCCAGCAGCGGCGGGGCGTTGGCGGAAGTGGAATCGGAATTGTCGATAATCCAGAAAGTCGTGACGTTCGCCGCGAACCAGCTCAGATTCTCAAGCGAGCGTTGCCAGCGGGCCGCGATCTTGTCATCGGGAATGCCGTGTCCACCCCGACGAACCCACGCGCCGACTCGTTCCTTGGCGATTGCAGGGGATGACAAGGCCACGTAGATCAGGCCGCTGAATCCCTTCTTGGCGAGGACCAACTCGAGCAAGGGACGATACTTCGCTGAACTGAGTACCGTTTCGACGCCGACCGCTTTGGCTTGGGCGAGAGCCACCTCCAGTTCCGCGTAGACTTCGTCCGCACTTTCGATAAAGCTGCGTGTTTGCACCTCAAGCGGGGCGTCCACGAATCCTCGGTAATTCAGGGACCGCAATTTCAGCAACGTGCGATCATCCGGATTGAAGAACGTGACGGGCGGAAGGAGGGAAGAGATCGGCTCCTTTTGAACGCAGGTCGTTTTACCCGCGCCATTCGGGCCGGCGACAATCCAGAACTGCGGAAGCTTCATGCGCCGCCTACTCCTGGCTTTCGAGCGCCGCTTGCTTGGCCCGGTGCATGTGTTTGAGAAGCCGCTGCGTGAAGTTCGGCTGCAGATACTTGTAAAATTGTTCGGCGACGCTCTGGTCGGCGTTGGGCGCCTCCGGAGCGCGTTCGCTGTTTTTTCGCGTTCGAGGTTTGGTCCGGGGTTTCACGGCAGTTTTTCGTTTCACTGTAAAATCCAAATGAGAGATAGAGGCGATTATCAGTGGTGTTATTATAGCCCGCGCGTGCCCAATCATACAACAGCGGCAATGGCAATCCCTACGCGCGCGGCGTGATTGCGCCTTCTCCCGCCGCGATCGGCCGGCGCGTGATCAGGCACACGATGACCGCGGCGATAAGCAATCCGCCTGAAAGATAAAATGCGTAATCGAGGCGGCCTTCGTCCAAGTCCTCGATGTAGCCCGCGACTTGCGGGGTGCCGAAGGCGAGGCCCCAGCCGATGAACACCAGGCCGTAGTTGAAGCCGAGGTTTTTCGAGCCAAAGTAATCGGCGGTGAACGCGGGCAAGAGCGCCAGCCCGCCGCCGTATTGCCAGTAGGCGATGCCGACAACGGCGAACAGCAAGTAGACGTTGCCCGACCGCATGATCCACGGCGTCAATAACAGACAGAGCGCGGAGACGACGCCGTTGGCCAGGTAGGCGTTGGTGCGGCCGATCTTGTCGGAATACATGCCGGTGCCGACGCGGCCGACGGCATTGACGAGGCCGCCGTAGGAGGACAGGATCCATGCATTACTCGCCAGGAAGACGACCGTCGCGGTGGCGGTTGTCGCGTCCAGAAGGGCGCTGCGCGTAGTGTCGCCGAGCATGCGCGTCGCGTTGCCGATCACGAGCAAACCGGACTGCGCGGAGCCGAAGAAGAGAATGACCAGCGCGTAGAACTGCACGGTTTGAAGCATCGCAGGCGCCGGCCAATCGACGCCCGTCATCTGCGTTTTTCCCGACGAGCCGGGAGCGTTAGCGACCGGAGGGCTGGGCGGCACGTAGCCGGCATCAGGCCATTTCAGAAGCTGTCCCGCGATGACGACGACGACGGCGAAGAAAATCCCCAGGCCGATGAAGCTGCCGGAGATGCCGTAGCCGTCGATGAGATAGCGTGCCAGCGGTGAAATGTAGATGGCCGCCCCGCCATAGCCGCCGACGACCAGGCCGACGATGAGCCCGCGCTGATGCGGCCCGAACCACTTGACTGCGGCCGGCGTGGTCGCCGCATACGCCAACCCCATGCCGACGCCACCCAGGATGCCGAAACCGAGGATCAGGCCTGTGTAGCTTTTCATTAGGCCAGCGAGGATGCAGCCCGCCGCGAGAAAGAGCCCGCCGGAGGTCGCGCCGATCTTGGGGCCATAGCGATCCTGAATGCGTCCCCCCGCGATCATCGACAGGGCGAAGACGAACCCGCAGATCGAATACGCCCACGTCCCCTCGGCCCTGGTGAGATAAATCCAGCCCTCGTTGAGCTCGGTCATCTTCGAGCCGGGCGGATGCAGGTCGCTGCCGATGAGGCTGTTCTTCCAGACGTTCCAGGCGTAGAGGATGCCCAGGCACAGGTTGATCGCCGTCCCCGCGAAGGTGACGACCCAGGCTTGCGGCGGGACTTTTTGCGTTGTCATGCTCACGTTACCCGCGATAAGGAAGGAACACGACAACTTGATCTCGGATCTCCTCTGCGGGCATATTTTCGGCAACGAGCAGGATGTCGTCGATGGCTGATCCGCTGGATTGCTCGTTCGTGGTCACAAGCAAGCCGGGCACGGATACGCCGGCCGCCACTCTCTGATATGCGAAACCGATCATCGTGTTCCGGTCATTCGTAGTAAGGACTCGGTTCTCCGTCACTGCCCACGCCAGTACCGCAACGTCGGGCGTGCCTTCGGGCAACTCATCCTGGGCGCGGACCAGATCGATCTCCGGCAGACGTCGACGCAAGCCGCGGATGATCCCGCCGTTGACGTCGGCGTCACTTGCCAGCCGCAGCATCGGCTTTCTCCCTGGCGCCGGCGCGGGCAAGCAACTCGTCTCGCGCGATGCGCGGACGCTCGGCCTCGATCTTGGCTCGTAATGCGTCGGCTTCGTCCTGACGCCGCTTCAGATAGGCAACCACTTCGTTCTTGTGCCGCAGATAGTAGGCGATGACAGCGTGGACATCCGCCAACGCCAGCGCATCGTAGGCGCGGATGATGTTTTTCGGCGTCATGCCATTTTCATATTGCGCGACGACGAGATCGAGGCTGACACGGCTCTTACCGACACGCACGGCGCCGCCTTCGTCAATGCGCAAGGGCGGAGGGTCGGCGTGGATGTACATCGTCTCGTTCATTTGATGCTCGTCCAGTTTCGATGCGTTACGGGAATCAGTTGGTTCAATTCCCATTGACAGTGTACACCATCGGCACCTGAGCGGTAGGGCGAATCCGGCGCTGGGTGATTAACTTCCAATACGCGCGAGTACTTCCTCGCGGAGAAATGGACAGAAAACCCCAGGGTCGGTTGTCGCCCTGGGGTCTTGATGCTTCGATCCTGTGGGTTCGCTTTTGCCTACCCACGGGCTTGGAGTTTTTCTACGCTTCCCAATAGCGAGGCAATCCCGCCGCGAGCATGAGCGCTCGCTTGACGGCGACCTCGACGAGGCGCACCTTGTAGCCGTTCTGCGGCAGCGGTTTGGCGCCCTCGACAGCGGCGCGGCCGGCAGCCGTGGCGATCTCGTCGTTGATGGCGCGGTTCTCGATGGCGCGACCGGCAGCTTCCGCGAGCAGCGGGGTCGGGGCCACGTGCGAGAGGACGATCTTGACGCCTGTCGCCTTGGCGCCATTGCGGCCGCCCGCGAACGCCACCGCGCACTGAACGATCGGCCAATCGGTCGCCTGCTTCTGCCGGACTTCGTAGGCCGCGTTGGCAAGGCCGCGATTCGGGATCGTCACGCTTGTCACCAACTCATTGGCGGCGAGGGTGTGCTCGCGATCGTTGGGGCCCACCGGAGCGAAGAAGAACTTCGCAAGTTCGATCGTGCGGCGGTTGTTCTTGGGCCCAAGGATTTCCGCCGATGCGCCCAGAGCGATCAGGCCGGTCGCCAGCGTGGACGGCGAAGCGATGACGCAGCGATGGTTGGCCGTGAAGATGGCGTGATACTTGTTCTCGCCTTCGATGGCCGAGCAGCGATTGCCGCCGCGCAGGAGGCAGGGGGAATGTTCGTCGCGGAAATACCAACAGCGATTGCGCTGGCACAGGTTGCCGCCAAGCGTGCCCATGTTGCGGATTTGCGGACCGCCGATGTCCCCTGCGGCGGAGGTCAAGGCGGGGAAGAGACGGCGCAGGTCGGCGTGATCGGCGATCATCGCCAGCGTGGCGCCGGCGCCGATGGTGACGGCGTTGGCGGCAATGGTGATCGTGCGCAGGGCGGCGATGCCATTGAGGCTGACGACGCGGCCCGGCTGGGCGATGTAACCCTTTTGCAAGGCAAGCAGATCGGTGCCGCCCGCGAGCAGTTCGGTGTTGCCCCGGTTCGCTTCGAGCAAGGCGACGGCTTGTTCGGGCGTGTTCGGGCGGAAGTATGCGAAGTTTTTCATCGGGTAGGTTCCTCGTGTTCGGATTACGTTTAGCCCCGCGTCGCAGACGCGGGCGGGGTCACGACTATCGCGCCCGCGTCTGCGACGCGGGACTAAACCGCATTAGTTCCGCCGCGTCGCCAGGGCGGCCAGCACACGTTCGGGAGTGAACGGGGCGTGTGCGACGCGGACGCCGATCGCGTTGAAGACGGCATTGCCGACCGCCGCCGCAGTCGAGATCGTCGGCGGTTCGCCGATGCCGATGACGCCGCGCTCGGGCATGTCATGCATGTGAACGTAGATCTGCGGCATATCCGCGATGCCGCCGAGCTTATAGAACTCCATGTCGGGATTGACCTGCCGGCCGGTCGCGCGGTCGTAGATGCACTCTTCGTAGATGGCGTAATTGATGCCCATGATGACGCCGCCAGCGACCTGGGATTCGCAAGCGAGCTTGTTGATGATGAGGCCGCAGTCCTGCACGGTCCAGAAGCGCGTGCACTTGACGACGCCCGTCTCGGTGTCCACTTTGACTTCGGCGATTTGCACGCCGCCGACGCCCTGATTGGTGAGGCGGGTCGACCATTCGTCGCGCAACGGAGCGCTATCTTGCAGTTCCTTCGCCGTGGGCCAATCGGCGTTGCCCTGAATGTTTGGCACGCCCAACTTCGCGCACGCCTGGGCGAACGGGATACGGGCGTTGTTGTTGGCGCGATTGACGATGACGCCCGGCTCGATGGAGAGCATATTTGCTTGCGTGCCAAGCTGGCCCGCCAGTGCGGTCAGGAAAGCGTCGCGTGTCGTCTCGGCCGCCTTCAAGATCGCGGCTGAAGTCCCGGGCGCGGTCGTCGATCCGCCAGACGGCGTTGAAGGGCCATGCGAGCTATCGCCGAGGATGATCGTGATGTCGGTCGGCTGCAAGCCCAGCACTTCGGCGACGACGATTGCCATGAGGGTGCGTTGAGCGGTGCCGAGGTCCTGCGACGACGACTGTGCGACAACGCTGCCGTTGGCGTTGATAGTGATGCGGGTCGGGTTGGGGCCGCGTCCGCCGCCGCCCCAGGTGTGCAGGGCCACGCCGAGGCCGGTCTTGATGACACCTTTGTCCTGACCAGGCGGATGCCAGGCGCGATCCCAGTTGCACATCTTGCGGATGATCTCGATCTCCGTCCGATAGATGGAGGCACGCTGGCCGGTGAAGTTGCGCGGATTGGCTTTCGCTTCCGCGACATCGTTCGGCGGCAAGTTGAGGAGTCGCATCGCCAGCGGATTGACGCCGAGGCGGGCGGCCAAGTCGTCGATCGCCTGTTCGGTGAGGACGCAGTTTTGCGGATGGCCGGGAGCGCGCATGGCACGGGCGGTCTGCACGTTGGTGCGCGCGATGCGATGGCCGCGTTTGATGTTGGGGACCGCGGGGCCATAGACGTAAGGGAGCAGACCGAAGTTGACGGTGGCGCCGCGGTTGACACCGCCGGTGCCGAAGCAATCGACTTCGTAGGCGTGGATGCGCCCTTCCTTGGTGCCGCCGATGCGGACGGTTCCATACGCCGACGGCCGGATGCCGCCGACGGTCACTTCCTCGGCGCGATCGAGCATGAGCTTGACCGGTTGCCGCGTCGTCTTCGCCATTTCGGCAGCGGCGATGCCCTGGATGTCGGGGCCGAACTTGCTGCCGAACCCGCCGCCCATGTAGTTGCAAATGCACTTGACCTGGCCGGGCTTCAGTTTGAAGTGGACGCGCAACCCCTCGGCCGTATTGGGAACGGCTTGCGTCGAGGCCCACACGGTCAGGTTCTCTTGCTTGTCGTCCCACTCGGCGACGAGTCCGTGCGATTCGAGGCACTGGTGCGAGATAACCGCGATGCCGTAGGTTCCCTGATGGGTCTGCGCAAGTCCGTCGAAGGCCGTCGCGAAATTGTCGGTGACGAACTCGGCGACGGCGACAACGTTGTTCATGCCGGGAGCGCCGGCGGTGTTCGTGGTCGAGCGCAATGAGTCTTCTTCCTTGACGTGATGCGGCAGGACGGCGTACTCGACGCGGATGGCACGCAGGCAATCCTCGGCGTGCTCTTCCGTGTCGGCGCAGACGGCGATGATTTCATCGCCTGCGAAGAATACCTCGGCGCCCGCCTTCTTGATGAGATAGAACGCGCGGAAGCCGGCGACTTTCTCGGCCGGCGCCGTGTCGATGGACTTGATCGTCGCATGCGCGTGCGGCGAACGCAGGATCCTCGCGTGCAACATGCGCGGGCGGTTGATGTCGAAGCTGTATTTGGCGCGGCCGGTCGACTTCTCGACACCGTCCAGACGCTGAATCTTCGTGCCGATCAGTCGGCGATTGACTGGCCATGGCATGGTTCGTTCCCCCTTGTGATATTGTGGCACGACGCTCCGCGTCGTGGAATTGCGACGCGGAGCGTCGCACCACATTGCGGTTTAGATTGTTCTCTTCTGGTTGCACAGGGCGTAGATGGCATCACGCATTTGTTCATAAGTGCCGCAGCGGCAGATGTTGCCTTGCAGGCCTTTTTCGACCTGGGCCGGCGTCGCTTGCGGATTGGCTTCGAGCACGGCTTTCATCGCGACCACGAAGCCCGGCGTGCAGAAACC
>SYHD01000231.1 GCA_005799265.1 Planctomycetia bacterium
AAAATGTTCTTCGGATCGAAGATCGCCTTGATCTGACGCAAGATGGGATAGAGCGGTCCGAACTGCCGCGCCACCCACGGCGTCCGCGCCAGGCCGGTGCCATGCTGGCTGCTCACGGTCCCGTCCAATTCCAGTGCCAGCGCGTGCACCTTTTCAGTGATCGACCAGAGCCGGGACACGTCATCCGGTTTCTGTAGGTCGAGGAACGGCCGTGTGTGTACCTGGCCCGCGCCGGCGTGCACCAAGAAGCTCGCTGTCGTCTCATGCTCCTGCAAGATGTCCTGTGCGCGCCGCATGAACTCGTGCAGCGATTCGACAGGGACGCCGACATCCTCAATCTGCGCAATCGGCTGAGCGCCGCCTTTCATGCTGTAGAGGCTCGGTAATGCCGTCGCGCGGATCTGCCAGATGCGCTCTTGCAATTGGGCCTCAGCGGCCAAAGTCGTCTGGATCACCGACGGATCGCGTTGCAGTTGCTGGACGAGCGCTTTCGCCAAGCGAATGGCTTCATTGGCGGAATCGGTTTCATATTCGATGACCAATACCGCCTCGGCGGCCGACGAGATGAGTGATCCCAGAGCGCCGTTCTCGCCTATGCGTGCCAGCCTCAACAGCCGGCGATCGATAAGCTCACATGCGGAGGGGCCCGTGTCAAGCACACGTTGAACCACCTCGATCGCCTGTCCCAAACCAGCCACATTGACGAGCACCGAGCAACGCCCCTCGGCGAGCGGAATCGTCCGCAGCGTTGCTTCCGTGAAAAAGCCGAGTGTCCCTTCCGAACCGATCAGTAGCCGCGGCAGGTTGAGCATTTGGTCGACGAGCACGCCATCGAGTTGATAGCCAAGCCGATTGAATGGAGTGCGCGGCTTTGCGGAGGTAATAAGCTCACGATTCTGTTCGAGCAGCACGCCAAGCGCGGTGGCGATGTCGTGAAGGTGCGTACCAGCCTCCCCCGTACGCGCGAGCTGCTCGGTGGCAACGCTGACGGCATCGCCGTTATCGAGCACGGTCCGCAACGCTTGCACGTGATCGCGCGTATAGCCGTACTTGATGGCGCGCGCCCCCGAGGCATTGTTGGCGAGCATTCCACCCAAGGTGCAAACGCCGCCGCTGGCAGGGTCGGGCGCGAAGCGTCGGCCGACTTCCGCGAGTCGGGCGTTCAAGGCCGCATAAGTGACGCCTGGTTGAACGCGCACGCTGTCGGCGCCGACTGCGACGATTTGACGAAGATGCCTGCTCAGATCAACGACGAGCCCCGCGCCGAGCGATTCCCCCGCGAGCCCAGTCCCCGCGCCGCGCGCGATCAACGCGATCCCCTGTTCCTGGGCATAGCGCACAAGACGGCAGACATCCTCTTCGTCCCGAGGCAAGACGACTCCAGCAGGCTTGACCTGAAAAATACTCGCATCGGTGCTGTAGAGCAGGCGCGCAATGTCATCGAAAAGGATTTCACCCTTGAAGAAGCCTTGCAAATCGTCTTGTAGGCGCCGCAAATCCATGAAACGAACCTTCGGGATGACGCGGCTGCTGCTAAGCCAGAACCCGCGATTAACGCATATTGCTGTATGAAAGAGGCTCGGCAGGGGCCGCGCCCTTCCGAATTGCAGTCATTCGCCTTACGTCGTCTTCCCTTTCATCCGTTCTTGACGGATGCGCTCCTGACGGTAACGTTCGCCTATCGTAATCTCGAACGGCCGATGGGCGTCGGTGGGCGAGAAACCACGATAGTGGGCCTCGCAGCGATAACAAACGACCACGTCGCCGACCATCAAGTACATGACGCCATCGATGAATGCAGAGCCGAGCAAAAACGACCAGGACCACCATTTTTCATACGAGTAGTAAGTCAACGTCGAGAGAAGCAGTGCCACGAGCAAGATCGTCATGCCGAGCCAGTGCGGGAAATCCTTTTTCTTGTAAAATTCGTGATTGCCGCACACGACGCACGAGGTCAGCGTGGCATCCGGGGTATTGAGATGAATGCGATGATCGCAGTCCGAGCACTGCCAATCGACAGGTTGCTCGATGGGCGTGACGGCAGGTTGATCACAGGAAGGACAAGCGAAAATCACTTTCACGAGGGCCATCCGGAGTTTTCGGTTAACGCTCGCAAGGCGTCATGCGAGCACTAAACGGGGAGTCGATTCACAGAGGCATCCCGGTTTTTTCGACCAGCAACAAGCTCGTCAATTCGCCGAGAAAACAAACGATCACAACGACGTACAGGATTCCGGTCGCCGATTGCGTCGAGCGAATGCGCGCGGTCTCCCAGGCCATCCAGCCGAGCACCAGCGGAGCGATCAGGCCAAGGAGCCAGCGCACCGGCAGCCAGAGCATCAGCTCCGTTTCCAGGTTGCCCTGGGATTGCAGGGCCGTCCATCCCCAAAGCCCCCAGCAGGCAAGCACGACTCGAAGAATTACCGACACGCCAACTGCCGCCAAGAGTCGCATCAGAGGTGCGATGGTCATCGCCGGCGCGACGAGGTAGGAATGCCCCATCAACATCGCGGTCGTCGCGCTGCCGACGACGAACGCCGAGAGCACGTCATCCGCAAGGCGAAGGGGCGCGTCCATATCGCCGCGCCGCAACATGCCGCCATAAACCAGACACGCCGTCAGCGCGATTGGCGTGCAATACACGGTCCATCGTCCGCCCGGCGCCTCGTCGAGATGCCACACGATTGAGCCGATTACACACCCGACGCCAGCGACGCCCAGCATCCCCCAGAATGCGAAATCGGCGGCGTCTACCATGAAGATACCCGCGAGCACAAGCAGACCCAGGGCAGTGAGGAAATGCACGCGGTAGAATCGAGGCGGTATTTGCGCGGGCGCCAGGATCGGCAGCATCAGGATCAGGCCCGCCGCAAGCCGCAGGCAGAACGTGGCGACCAACGCTATTTCCCTGTTTGAATAAGAGCCATGAATTCCGAGCGCGTCGAGAGGTTGGATTGAAACACGCCGCGCATGGCGCTGGTCGTGCACAGGCTCTCGGCCTTGCGCACGCCGCGGATCGCCATGCAGGTGTGCGACGCTTCGAGGACGACACCAACGCCGCGTGCTTCGAGTTCCTGCATCACCAGATCAGCCAGCCTCTCGGTCATACGTTCCTGCACCTGCGGGCGGCGCGACAAAATCTCGACGATCCGCGCCAGCTTGCTCAAGCCGACAATACGTCCGTTCGGCAAATACGCGATGTGTGCCTTGCCGAAAAAGGGAAGCAAATGGTGTTCGCACATGCTCTCGAAGCCGATGTTTTTGACGAGCACCATTTCGTCATATTTCTCGGTGAAGGTCTTCCGCAGAATGGCGGCGGGATCCTTGCGCAGCCCGGAAAACATTTCCTCGTACATGCGGGCGACGCGTTCAGGGGTCTCTTGCAACCCTTCACGATCGGGATCTTCGCCGACCGCGAGTAAGATCTCACGCACTGCCGCCACAATGCGATCGAGATCGACCGGCCCGCGCAGGTCCGCCGCCGCATTGGGCTTCTTGAATGCCGACCTGGAATTGACTTCGATACTCATGCGATCGCCCTGGAGAAAATCAACGGATGGCGCGGGGAGCCCAGATGCCCCTTTATTCTATGAGATATTCGTCGCCCCACAGGCGTAGGGCGCGATAGATGAGCCAAATCAGCAGCGGCAGACATCCGCCGATAAGACACTACCACCTATGCCGTTTCCAGACATGCTCGACAACATCGCGCCAGGAAATACCGCGCCGCAGCAGTTCGTCGAAGATCACACAGACGAGCAGCGCGCCGCCGATGACGGTCGGTTCCAGCGTGCTGGGGATCTCCCACATGTTCGTCAGGTTCGGCAACAAGCGCATGATGGCGGTGCCGATGAGCACGCCGAGCGTCGAACCTTCGCCGCCGCGCAGGCTGCAGCCGCCAAGCACCGCCCCGGCGATGGCGTAAAGCTCCAGCGTTTCACCGGTCTTGGGCGGCTCAACCGAGTTGTAGTGCACCACGTGCATCAGGGCGTAGATCGACGCGAACATCGAGCAGAGCACGTAGGCGAGAATCTTGTAAAAATTCGTGTTGATCCCGGAGTAGGCGGCCGCGCGTTCGTTGCTGCCGATTGCGTAAAAATAACGGCCATGAATCGTCAAATGCAGGAAGACACTGGTGATCAAGAACAGCACGAGCAAAAACCAGAGATACATCGGCACATAGAGGAACGATCCGCTGCAAAACTGGGTAATCGGCCGAACGTGGGCGACGATGGACGGCACCTCGTCATTCATCACCCAGCGCGCCGCGCCGCGATACAGGAACAGGCCGCAGAGCGTGACGACGAAGGCTTGCACGCGAAAGTACGTTACGAGGAAACCGTTGATGAATCCGACGCAGGCGCCGAGCAGCACGACAAGGACGGCCGCTACAGGAATCGGCAACGGATAGTCCTCGTTGAGAACCAATTTGCAAAAAACGCACGCGCATAGGCCGACGACCGAGCCGATCGAGAGATCGACGCCTCCCGCGATGATGAGTAGCCCGGCGCCAAGACAGAGGATCCCCTCCAGGCCAATGCGCTGGCCGAGATTGCGGTGATTGTCCGCCCAGCTTGCCGGATCGAGAGCAAAAAGGATCAGGACATACAGGATCACGAGGAAGATGAAGACGCCCAGAAGCTTTCTCATGATGTCGCCTCTCCTCCGGTCGCGAGATGCATGATCGCCTGCTCGGAAAGCTCGTCGCGCTTCAGCACGCCGGCCAGCTCACTCTCGTGCATGACCAGGACGCGATCGCTCATGCCAAGGATTTCTTCGAGATCGCTGGAGATCATCAGGATCGCGGCGCCTTGCTGGGCTAGCTCGTCCATCAATGCATAGATTTCGCTTTTGGCGCCGACGTCGATGCCGCGC
>SYHD01000232.1 GCA_005799265.1 Planctomycetia bacterium
CGACGCTGGCAGAACCTTTTTTTTCCTGGCCATCCCTGGCTCCTTTCTCGCGGGGTGTCCGAACTCATTGCTGTGTCAAGGAACTTCGGCCACAAGCATACCAAACCCAAACCCTCAGATGCAAACCATGTCGTACACCCAAAGCACACTCTCGGAACAAACCGCCGTTGACCTCGCAAACGCAATCCCCTATGATCCCGCCCCGCGCCGGAAGGCGCTGCGCCGCAAGAGAACGGCGAATTCAGGTGAGCTGGCGAGATTACCATGGCCTGGCGGAAATGGATCGTCCGCGGCATCGCATACGGCATCATCGGCGCCGTCGCCGCCGGTGCGCTCGCGTACGAACGTTTCACCAATCCCGGCGCCGTGCGCGAACAGGTCATCGCCGAGATCGGCAAGATGTTCCCCGGCGCCCAGGTCAGCATCGATTCGGCCCGGCTGCGCATCCTGGGCGGCATCCAGCTCAACGGTCTGCGTCTGACCCGGATCGACGATGCCGAGAAACTGGAATTCCTGCACGTCCCCTCCGCCATCTTCTATCACGACAAGGAAAAGGTCCTCGAGGGCGAGCTGCGGCTGCGCAAGATCGAGCTGAACCGCCCGCGTCTGCGCGTCCGGCGCGCCCGCGACGGCACGTGGAACCTGCAAAGCCTCGTACGCAAGGCTGACGGCCGGCCGGCCACGCCGCTCCCCGCCATTGTGATTCATCGCGGCACCTTGATCCTCGAAGATCGCGCCGATGACGCCAAGAACGCCTCCATCGACATCAACGACGTCAGCTTGACGCTCGTCAACGATCCGCTGCAGACGGTAAGAATCCACGGCGCCGCCAATTCCGATCTGATCGGCAAACTGCAAATCGACGGTTCGCTCGATCGCGTCACCAGCGAGGCGCACCTGTCGTTCCGCGCCACACAGATCCCGTTGACGCATGGGTTGATCTCACGGCTGCCAGTCCCGGTGGATGTCCCCGTCGGCTTGCAATTGCAGGCACTGGCGAAGATCGAGGGGAAAGTGTCGTATCATCCAGGGCAACCGCAGTCGGTGTACTACGACGTTCGCTGCGAGGTGAAGGACGGCAAGCTGGCCCATCCCAAACTGCCCTTGCCGCTCGAGCAACTCAACATCAAGCTACGCTGCCACGCTGGCGAAGCAAAGCTGGAATCGCTGACCGCGTCGTCAGGGGCGACGAAAATCGAAGCCCAGGGCATCGTCAAGATGGCATCCCACGAACAGGACTTCGAGGTGCGCGTCGACCTCAAGCACGTTCCCCTGGGGGAGGAGTTCGCGGCGCGCCTGCCCGACAAACTCTCCCAGCTGCACAAGCGCTTTCAGCCGAAGGGGCCGATGAGCATTCACATCGCCTGCGCCCGGCACGAGGGGCAATGGACGGCGCTCAGTTCGGGCGAGCCGTCGCACGTCTCGCTGCGGCCCGAAGGAGTCGCTCTGGCGTTCAAGGATTTCCCTTATCCGCTCGAGAACACCACCGGCGCGGTCGATTACAACATCCACAACCGCCACGTGACGGTCGATCTCTCCGCAATGGCCGGCACGCGCCCCGTCCTCATGAACGGCCACTGGACCGGCGAGGGCGCTCAGGCCGACGTCGAGTTCAATCTTCGCGCCACCGACGTGCCCATCGACGAAAAGCTTAGCAACGCCCTGCGCACCGAAAAGCTCGACGCGCTGTACACGTTCGCCACATCGTTTCATCCGACCGGCATGATCGACGTGCGCTCGCACATTCGCCAGGAACCGGGCAAGGGTTTTCGCAACGAGTACCACATTCGTTTCCACGACGCCGCGATCCTGTGGGACCAGTTCCCCTATCCCCTCAAGGATGTCAGCGGCTTTCTCGACATCTACCACGACTACTGGGAGTTCCACGAATTTCAGGGCACGCACAAGGGCGGGCACGTCATGCTCAACGGCAAGTCGATCCCGCGCGTCACCGAGAAGGGCGAAAAAACCTTCGGCATCTCGCTGGAGATCACCGGCCGAAACATCCCGCTCGACGACGACCTGCGCGACGCCCTGCGTCCCATGCCCGGCCTGCACAAATCATGGGAGACCTTCCGCCCGCAGGGACATCTCTACTTCACCGCGGCAGTAACGCGCCCCAGCGCCGATCTCAACGACCTGGACGTCAAGGTCGATGCCCATGGCGCCACCGTCGTGCCCACGTTTTTCCCGTTCCGCATACAGGATGTCAGCGGCCAATTTCATTTTCGGCACAACGCGCTCGAAATAGCCAAGCTGCGCGCCCGCCACGAAAAGTCCGCCCTCGCTCTGGACAAGGGCAAAGTCGATCTGCACCCGCGCGGCGGCTACTACGCGGACCTATTAGATGTTCAGGTGCATGACCTCGCCATCGATGACGAATTCGTCAAGGCCCTGCCCCCCAAACTTCAGACCGCCGCCAAGGTTCTAGACCTGCGCGATCCGCTCAAGGTCAAGACGCGCGTAGTCATCTTTCAACCCCCGGAAACCGGCACCCCGTTCGACGTCTACTGGGACGCCCAGGTCTGGATGCACAACGGCCGTTTCACCACCGGCATGGAATTCAAGGATGTCACCGGCTGCCTCGCCTGCATCGGTCGCTACAACGGCCGACAGATCGTCGGCGTCGATGGCAACCTCATGCTCGACCAGGCGACGCTCTTCAATCAGCCGTTCAAGAACGTCCACGCCAAGTTTCGCATGACCGAGACGCATCCCGACATCATGCTCGTCGGCCTGCGCGCCCCCCTCTTCGGCGGCGACGTCACCGGCCAGATCCGCGTCGACTTCAATTCCGCCCTCAACTACGCGATGAACCTCACAGCCTCGCAGATCAACGTCGCCGAGTTCGGCCGACACAACGTCGGACCAAAATCACAGCTCTCCGGCGCCGCCAGCGCGCGTCTCTACCTGACCGGCTTCGGCAGCGGCGGCATGGACACGCTCGACGGCCGCGGCGCCATCGACATTCCGCGCGGCCACATCTACAACTTGCCCTTCCTGCTCGACTTCCTGAAGTTCCTCGGCCTGAGCGGTCCCGATCGCACGACCTTCGAGGAGTTCCACACCGCCTTCTCGATTCACGGGTCAAAAGTCCAGGTCCAAAAGCTCGACCTGCTCGGCACCAATCTCAGCCTGTCGGGCAAGGGCGACTTCGATCTCACCTCCAAGAAGCTCGACCTTGACGTCTATCCCATGTGGGGCCGCATCGAGCAGCTCCTGCCGCCCAACGTCCGGCCCTTTCCGACCACAATCAGCAAGAACCTGATCACGGTCGAGGTCCGCGGCAACGTAAGCCCGAATCCGAAGGATCTGAGGTTCCGCATGAAGCCGGTCCCGGTGATCATCGACCCGCTCTTGCTGCTGCGCGATCGCGTGCTGGGCCGTTCGAGCACCGACGCTGCGGAGCCGTACGGCTCGAACGTCGGCGTGAACCTGTTGCCGACAACGGGCCGGATGCGGACGTTCCGCATATGGGATTGAGCGGGGCTCGCTGGTTCCTGTTTAGCACTCACGGGAAGTCATGCGAGTGCTAATCGAGAAATGGGCGCGTAAAGCTGCTTGGCGCGGGGGAGAACGCACGTCCCAAGGAGCCGCCTGGTCGGCTAGAGATTGCGGAACCGATCGGAAACCACAGAGAACACAGAGAGAAAAAGCGAATGTGGCGAGCGACAGACCGAGATTGTATTGCCGACGCTCCAATTTCTTCTCTCTCTGGGTTCTCTGCACTCTCTGTGGTTTCCATTTGTCGGAGGCATGGCGCCTCGCGCGTGACGCAATGCGAGCGCTCAACGGCAGGCGGCTCATTTCTTGCCGCTCTGCACGAACTTGTTCGGCGTGCCTTCGAGTGCGCCGCCCTTTTGTGGGCGCCAAAGGACGACTTCCTCGATCTTCTTGGCAAGATCGAAGTCCTTGTCGGTGATGCCGCTGGCGGAGTGGGTTTTCAATTTGACCCAGAGCTTGCCCCAGGTGATCGCTAAATCGGCGTGATGATAGGCCGCCTCGCAGAGATAGCCGATGGCGTTGGTGAGCATGAGCGTGGTCGGCCAGCCGTCGGTGTTGAACTTGCGGCGCAGCCAGCCGTCTTCGAGATACCAGTCGGCGAGGTTGTACTCGCGCAGTTTGGCGTCGATCTGGTCGGGGGTGTAGGTTGGTTCGGGCATGGCATTTCTCCATTTGACGGAATGACGCTTTCAAGAATTGGTTCTCTATATTAGAGTAGCCGATTGCGCTGGTGGCGACGCGGCTTCTGTAGTCCGTTTAGCGTTCGCACGGCGCGGCCCTCACCCCCGGCCCCTCTCCCCGAGGGAGAGGGGGGAAAATTCTTGCAGGTGTTTCTCCTCGTGGAATTCAAGGTCGAGAATCTGTGCGGGTTTTTGATTCGCAGCAAGCTCATGTCGCCCGATGAGATGCTGGCAATGCGTCAGCGCTGGCACGCCGAGACCAAGGATCCGACGCAGGCGACGGTCTTTCTCAAATGGCTGGTCGGCAAGGCCTACGTCACGGAGTATCAGGCGAGTCTGCTCTCGCGCGGGCATGTCGATGATTTCTTCCTGGGCGAATATAAGGTGCTCGAACGAATCGGCCGCGGGCGCATGGCGGGCGTGTACAAGGCGGTGCATCCGTCGGGACAGGTCGTCGCGATCAAGGTGCTGCCGCCGTCCAAGGCCAAGAACGGGCAGATCCTGGCGCGTTTTCAACGTGAGGCCCGACTGGCCGTCAAGTTGAAGAATCCGCACGTCGTGCGCTCCTTCCAACTCGGCCAGACCAAGGGGGTGCATTTCCTGGTCATGGAGTATCTCGAAGGCGAGCCGCTTGACGAGCTTCTGCTGCGCCGCAAGCGCTTGACTCCGAGTGAGGCGGTCCGGCTAATCCATCAGGCGTTGTTGGGGCTGCAACACATTCACGAGTGCGGGCTGGTCCATCGCGATCTCAAGCCAGCCAACCTGATCGTGGCGCCCGCCCCCGCGCGCGGCGACCGCGAGATCACGTTGAAATCGAACATCAAGATCCTCGACATCGGCCTGGCGCGCGAGTTCTTCGACGAGAACGCGCCCCCCGCGGCTGACATGAAGGATGACTTGACGGAGGAAGGCGTCTTGCTCGGTACGCCGGATTATTTAGCGCCGGAACAGGCGCGCGATCCGCGTGCGATCGACATCCGCGCCGACATCTATAGCCTGGGTTGCACGCTGTATCATTTTCTGACCGGGCAGCCGCCGTTTCCCGACCAGAACCTCCTGAACCAGATCATCCGGCACGCCACCGAGGCGCCGAAGCCGTTGACGGATTTCGTGCCGAATTTGCCCGTGGGGCTAGGGCAGATCGTCGCCTGGATGATGGCCAAACAGCCGGAGAATCGCTATCCGACGCCGGCGCGGGCGGCACAGGCGCTGGAAGCGTTCTTGATGGTGACGGCAAGCGATGGGGCGCAAGCGGAGGAATCGCCGCAGATGAAGAGGTATTTGACGTACCTGGAAATGTCGGAAAAGCGGAGCGCGGATGCGGCCGTTCCGCCACCCAGCAAAGCGCCGGTTCTAGCCGGGAAGTCCGCCCTGAATCCGGTTACACCGCCCGCAGCGCCGAAGCCGGGCGCCATTCCCGAAGCGTCAATGGCCGCGCCCAAACGCAAGCGCCGGACCGGCGTGAAGATGCCGGAGGCGGCGCCGACAAGTCCGGCGCACGTGCCTATTCCCACGGCCGCGCCAATCGCACCGCTGGGCAACACGCCTGGCGTCACGACACCCCCGCTAGTTGAAGCTCGCCCTGGAGAAACGCCAGCCGCGGATCAATTGGATGTCGAACTCGTTGGTGTCACTGCGGCGCCGGTCAAGAAAGGCCTCAACCTCAGTAGACGCGACCTCACCTTGATTGGCATCGGCGCTGGCATTGCCCTGTTGCTTTGCGGGCTTTGCGGCGGCGCAATCCTTACCCTGCGCTCTCTCACGGGCGGCTAAATCATCTTTCAACTATCCCGCCTGCGCAACGTCATTCAACCGCACACGATGCAGTCATCCGGTACAGCCGTGCGCCGCCGCAGACTTGTATTTGACGCGCGGATCTGGCTCAATCCGTCGTCAGTCAGCATGGTGCCAGTGAATTTCGGCGGGAGATTGATCAAGGAAGGAAGGCAAGAGTCGGCCGAGCCCTTGCAATTTCTTAATAATTTTAATGATCCTAGTGCAGATCATTCGCTGAAAGCCATGTTTTCTGATGTCAACATTTGAACCTACCCCGTTTGGTGAATCCTATCCATCAAAAAGATTACGTTTCCGTTACGAAGATTAGATTTCTATCATTGCCTGCTTCGCTTCAATAACTCACTCGCCTTTAACATACTGGCGATAAGATTCATTCCGTCGAGCTTTGTTCTCGTGCCGCTAGATATTCAACTTGATTCCTTGCTCGGTTTGTTCGGACAAAATGAGAAGACGACAGGACCTTATCCTTCCTTACTTGATTCTGACGTCAAGTCCTGCTGCTGCGTCCAAGTTCCTTATTTTTTTTCTCTGCCGGAGCCCCCATTGGAGCGATTGCGAATTATTTTCGAGATGCCATTCTTGCTCATAGTCCTCACGGTTGCGTTCACGATTGGTTTCCACACCGTTCCATGCAAAAAAGCACCACTCGCGAACACGGGCGCTTCGACGACGCAGGATTCCGAGGCGATGAAGCGAGAGCCGCGCCGTGCCATCATGGCCTATTGCAGTGGCTGTCATCGAAGCGGCCGATCGGGGTTCGACTTCACCAACGAATCGCTGACTCTGGACGAAATGCAGAGTAACCGTTCCACCTGGGAGGACGCTGTCCGAAAGTTGCGGGCACACGAAATGCCGCCGCGCCGATTTCCCCAGCCTCCAGAGTCGGTGCGTGAAGCGCTGATCCTGTGGATTGAGCAGACCATCCAGCAACCGGCCAATACTACAGCCGCGCCGCGGACTTATACCCGTCGGCTGCAGCGCTCCGAATACGTCAACTCGATCCGGGATCTGCTGGGAGTTCGCTACGCGCCCTCGGACGACTTCCCTAAAGACGCGGTCGTCTGGAGTCGGACCACCGACAAAGAGGCGTTTGCACTCCTCAAGGACAAATACCGTGAAGCGGCGGAGCGCATCCTCGAACAGGCGTTTCTGGCTAAACTCGATGGGCCTGAGGATGGCATTAACTCGCTGGAGCGGGCCGTCATTCCTCTGCATCTTTACGCTAGCAACACCGGTAATCGAATCGATATGGACCAGACGCGCGCACATATCGCCGAATTCACGCGCCTGGCCTACCGCAGTCCGGTTGATCCCGCGGAAACGGAGCGCCTCGTCGCGCTGGCCGAACGGGCGGAGCGGGAAGGCAAACCCATCGACGAATGTTTGAAGATGGCGCTCCGGGAAGTATTAACCTCCGAGAACTTCCTTTGCCGTGTCGAAACGGCCAACCACCCCAACGATCAGAGTCGTCAGCTTGCCTTGGCGTCGCGCCTTGCCTTTTTCCTTTGGCGCAGCGCGCCCGATGAGAAGCTGTTGAGGCTGGCTGAACACGAATTGCTCGCCGAGAATCTGGAAGCCCAGGTCCAGCGCATGCTCCAGGATCCCCGCTCCCGAGCTTTGGCCGTGGATTTTGCGGCAGCCTGGCTAGGCCTTGGTTCTAAGGACGACCAAACGCCCGAGCTTGACGAGCCGCTGCGCCGGGCCATGCGGCTTGAGACCGAGCATTTCGCGACCGCCATACTGCGCGAGGATCGTAGCGTACTTGACTTTCTTGACGCTGACTTCACGTTCGTCAACGGACGCCTCGCCAAGCACTACGGCATCCCTGGCATTCGAGGCGACCAAATGCAGCGCGTCCCATTGCAGGGCACCCCGCGCGGTGGCCTCGTGACGCAGGGGAGTATCCTGACGCTCACATCCATGGGTGGCCGAACCAGTCCGGCCCTACGCGGCAAATGGGTTATGGAGAACCTTCTCGGCGCCGCGCCCATGAGACCGCCCCCAGGGGCCACTCAGGCATTTGACGAGATTAGCAACTCCTTCCCTGCCGGATTGACCGTGCCGCAGCGAATGGAAGCCCATCGTGCAAATCCTGGGTGCGCCCAATGCCATGTGAAGATGGACATCATCGGGCTAACACTCGAAAATTTCAACCAGCAAGGCGCCTGGCGAACCACCTGGGGAAAAGACCCCATCGTCCCGCAAGGCGAACTTCCGGACGGCGAAATCTTGAACGGCCCGGCAGGTTTGAAGGGCTATCTCCTCAAACATCGTGCAGAATTTGTCAGGGGATTCAGTGCAAAATTGCTTCAGTTCGCCCTCGGCCGAAAACTGGACGACCGCGACCGGAAAGCCCTGGAGCCGATTCCAGAAGCTGTCGCCAAGGACCAGTTCCGGATCGCACGCGTGATTCAGGAAGTCGTTCTCAGTGAGCCATTTCGTCGTGGCTTTGGCAGCCACCCCAACGATGCAAAGATCGGGTTGGCCGAGTAGCTACGGTCGGACCGCGCGTTTCGAGGACAAGAATCACCACACGAGATTCTTGTCCTTCTCCTTTTCACCCGCCGAAATCAGGCAACGGTCCGCATCTTGGTCGGGCATTATTGTCAAAATGCGTCAGCCTGGAATGGCTGGCCTACGATCCCACTCGTTTTTTTGGATCGCGTCAAGAATAGACGTGCCGACCGGCCGCGAATTCGGCATGATGAATGAAAGGAATCTGTTGCGGAGAGTTCGGCCATGCCAGCCGCCGGAGTCGGTACTTTCACTAACACAAGGAGCTTTGAACGCCATGTTGCTTGCCAAGATTAAAACGATGGGCCAGATGGCGCTGATGCTGACGCTCGGAACCGGCGCGCTGTGGGGCGTCCACTACGCCGCCGCTGCGCTACGCGCGGACGACGCCGTTCCCGCGACGCCAGTCGCCTTCGCCCAGGACAAAGAAAAAAAGGACGCCCGCCCGGAGGCTCCACGCAAGGACGAGCCGTACGGCCTCGTCAAAGACATTGATCTCAAGATCGGCACGCTGACCATCACCTCCTTGCGCGACGGCGGCGGCGAGCAGACCTATAGCCTCGCCGCCAAGGATCTGAAAGTCGGCACGACCTACGGCGACGAGTTCAAGCTCGCGGACGTGGTCCCCGGCATGCGCGTCTATCTCCAACTCAAGGACCTGGACGTGGCCGCCCTGCGCGTGGCGAATCCCTACATCCCCGCGTTCCTCAATCGCATCGACGGGGACAAGCGCACTGTTGAGGCGCGTGCCGAACGCGCGATCGTCCATTACAACGTCGCCGCGGACGCCAAGCTCATGATCAATGGCAAGTCCGTCAAGCTCTCGGAAGTCCCCGTGGAGGAGAAGCTCTTCCTGACGCTGACATTTGACAAGAAGACGATCCTCGCGCTGCACAACGTCAAGGGGGCCGTCCGGCGCGACGGCGATCGGCCCAAGGAAGTCCGCCCCGGCGCCGAAAAACCGAAGGATCGCGAGCCTGAGCGTCCGCGGCTGCTGACCGCCAACGCTACCGTCATCGACGTGGACGCCAGCAAGAGCACCGTCAGCGTTCTCCTGGGCCGTGAAGGGGATCTCAAGATTCAGACCCTCACCATTGCCAAGGATGTCAAGATCAAGGTGATCTTCGACGAACGACCCGTGCAGGAATTGACCGTGGCCGAGCTGACCAAGCCATTGCAGGCGACTGTGCAAATGAGCGACGACGGCAAATCGATCACGACGCTGACGGTTCTGGCGCCGCTGACGCGCGGCGCGGTGAAAGCCATCGATGCGGCCGGCAAAAAGATCACGCTCATCAATGAGGTTCGGGAGGAAAAGACCTACGACCTGGACGCCGCCGTTGTGGTCCGACTACAAGGCCGCGGCGATGGCAAACTCGCCGACGTGGCGCCCAACACGAGCGTGCTCGTGGGCTTGAGCCCGGACCGACAGCGCGTGATCGCCATCACGACGATTCTGACACGGCGTGATGGCGATCGCTGAAACAAACTCGACGGCATGGCGCGCGCTTTGCCACGCGCGCCATGCCTTGATTGCTCTTGCGATGTTCCCTTGACTGTTGACGAAGGCAACTCCGTTTCCCTTCCCGCGCCTCCGCCCGGACCGGCTTTACCTCTCAGGCTCGGATGCGTTTCGTTCGACCGCACCATGCGGCGGGCCTCCCGTCTTCTCCTTGACGCTGTAACTCTCCTGCTCCTTGCTCATATACGCCGTGATGAGTTCAGCCAAGAAACCGATCGACACCATCTGGGCGCCGAGCAGCATCGCAGCCGCCGAGTAAATCAACGCGGGGCGCTGGTGCAGTGGCCCGAAAAGCCTGTCGTCGAACAGACGCACCAGCCACGTGACGGCGAGCCAGAGCATGCCGAGCATGCCGATGCCGAAGCTGAACAGGCCGATGCTGCCGAGTAAATGTTGCGGGCGTTGGCCGAAGCCGGTCAGGAACTTGACGGTCAGGAGATCGAGAAAGCCCTTGACGAAGCGGCGCACGCCGTACTTGGAGTAGCCGAATTTGCGCTGGCGATGGTTGATGGCGAGCTCGCCGACCTTGAAGCCGCGCGCCGCCGCCAGGACGGGGATGAAGCGGTGCAACTCGCCGTAGAGGCGGATCTCGCGGAAGATCTCGGCCCGGTAGCATTTCATGCCGCAGTTGTGGTCGTGCAGCTTGACGCCGGTGAGCCAGGAGACCATGCCGTTGAAGACCCAGCTCGGCCAGGTTTTATGCCAGGGATCGAGACGCGTCTCTTTCCAGCCGCTGACGACGTCATAGCCTTCATTGAGCTTGGCGAGGAACTTGGGGATCTCGGCGGGATCGTCTTGCAGGTCGGCATCGAGCGTGATGATGATGTCGCCGCGCGCGGCCGAGAAGCCCGCGGAGAGAGCAGCCGCCTTGCCGAAGTTGCGGCGAAAGCGAATGCCATGTACATCGTGATGCTTCTCGGCCAGTGAGCGGATGACCTCCCACGAGCCGTCGTCGGAGCCGTCGTCCACGAAGAGGACCTCGAAGTGCAGGCCGGCACTTTGGGCGACGCGCGCAAGCTCGTCGTGAAGGATGGCGAGGCTGTCTTGTTCGTTGAATACGGGGATGACGACGGAAATCATCAGGCCTTTCTCCCCTCTCCCTCTGAGGAAGGGGCTTCTGCCTTTCTCCCCTCTCCCTCTGGGAGAGGGGCCGGGGGTGAGGGCAAACCACCGATAGTTTGATCCGCGTTCGTTGCTCCCGCAAGCTCACTTCGTGCGCCTGCGGGCTTGATCCAGTAGGTGCAGAGCGTGAACAACGCCTCCGCGATGATCCAGTCGAGCCGCAGGAGGATCACGCCCACGGCAACATGCGGGTCGGGTGGATCGGACTCACCAAGCAAGGTAAGCAAGAGTCCTTCGCGAACGCCAAAACCCGCGGGCAAGAAGAAAGCAACGAAGCCCGCAACGCTCGCAAACGCGATGGCCGCGGTGCACTGAGCCCACCACGACAGCGTCAATTCGCGCGGCTCCGGCACGACGGCCTGGAACATCGCCCACACACTCAAGCCTTGCAACCACCAGCCCGCGCCCGTCGCCAACAGGCCACGCCCCAGCGTGTTGAAGCGCACCGGCGGCAGGCGATACAGCTCCAGCGCCTGAATGCGCGCCGTCAGTCTGGCGATGACAAAGTTGAATACGCCCGGCATCAGCGGAATCCCGCACAGGGCGATGAGCACGCTGCCCATCAACGCCGGATGTAGCTTGAAACCCGCCACCAATGCTGGCGGATCGATGACGAAGACGAGACAGGCAATCATCGCCCCCGCCGCCATGCCGGTGAAGACTTCGTAAATCGTACTGATCACCGAGACGCCATACGGCACTCCTTGGCAATGCACCAGATGCGCACGCATCAATACCGCCAGCGCCTTGCCCGGCACATATTTGCCGAGTTGCGAGATGAGGTTCGCACGCAACGCGCCATAGACCGACACCGGATAGCCGAACACGCCGAGCACGTGCCGCCAGAACCAGGCCTGCGGCAGCGTCCCCAGCAGGTACAACCCGCCGGACGCAAGCAGCCAGCCGGGGCGAAGCTGGACCGCGTTGAAATCCAGCCTCTCGAGGTCGCGCCAAAAGCGCACGCCAACGAACACGAGAACCACGAGCGCCGCGCAAAGTTTGACGCCGCGCCAAAGCCAACGCTTCTGGTCCGGATTCATTGGGGCATTGTACGAATCAACAACCGTCTGCGTGTGGACCACATGCTCGTTTCGATTCGCCGAGACCGTGGCCGTCAACGGCGGCGTCAGAATGCAGATCTTAGCCCGCCTGGCAGCCGTTTTTTCCCTTACGCCGGGCCGCACAACTTGGTAGATTAAAAGGCGAGGATTTTTCGTAACCGTTCAACTCCCCTCTCCCCCTGTACTCAGGGGGAGAGGGGCCAGGGGTGAGGGGGACGAACGACCGGTTGCGCCGCGCCTCAACCCCTCACCCCCGGCCCCTCTCCCCTGAGTACAGGGGCGAGGGGTGAACGGTTACGATTTTTCTTCGCTCTCGTCGTCTCGAGTCGGCCACGGATCGGCAAATTCCGCTGGAGTCTGCTCCCATGTGCAATGCGAAAGTCTTCGGTCTGGCCCTCTTCTTCTGCGGCGTCAGTTTCGTCCTGGCGGCCGGAGTCGGCGTGCCCAAACGCGAAGACGTGCCCAAGTATCTCAAGCAACTTCAGACCGCGCAAAGCGCGGCCGAGCGCGCCAAGGCGGCGGAGATGCTCGGCAAGCGCGGCGGCATCAACGCCAACGACGTCGAGGTCGCCATCGAGCCCTTGAAGAAATCGCTGCAAAAGGACATCGACGCCAAGGTCCGCGCCGCCGCCGCCCGCGCGCTGGGCGACATCCATCCCGAGGACGCCACCGGCACCGTCAAGATCCTCATCGATCGCCTCAAGAACGATACCTCGATGGACGTGAAATTGGCCACGGTGGTCGCCCTCGGTCAGTTTGGCAGTGAATCGAAAGCCGCACTGCCTGATCTGCGCGAACTGGGCAAGAAATTCGACGCCAAGAAGTCGAAGGAAGGACAGACGATCATGACGACTATCCAGCTCATCAACATGGGCAAGAAGAAAAAGGCGTGAGCTGACGATGCGCGTTTCGGCGAACGGAGCAACGTGGAACAGGAAGTCCTGTTGCGAAATTCTTGTTTGACTTTATGATTCGCCCTATTTAAACTCCAAGCCTCGCGATTACAAGGGCGAAACCTGAAGGGAGTGTCAGCGATGAAAAGGTCTCTCCTTCCCAGCCGGAAGCATGGCGCCGGGTTCACGCTCATCGAGCTGTTGGTTGTTATTGCCATCGTTGCCATTTTGATTGCCATACTCGTGCCGGCGGTGCAAAAAGTGCGCGCCGCCGCTGCCAACGCGCAGTGCCAGAACAATCTCAAGCAAGTCGGGCTGGCATTGCATCAATACCTCAATGCGCAGCACTCCATAAATCCGCCGCCTCCGATGGCGATGGAGACGGCGCTCGCGGAAATTCTGGAATACCAGTCCGCGGTGTGGCGCTGCCCCGCACGTAAGAACAGCAACGATGTGAGTTACGGTTTCAACACGTGCCTTGGCGCCTTGGATCTGAATAACGATGGCAACAGAATCGTCGCAATGGATGGCGCGGCCTATTGCGTCCAGTACGCAGGAGGGTCGCAAGGCGGGTGGCAAGGCCAAGTGGATGCCCGCCATTGGGGCCGGCTCAACGCCTTGTACCTGGACGGCCGAGTGAATAGCGTCTTGCCCACGGAGGTCGATCCCTATGATTCTTTGGCCGGCGGCACCAATATGGATGTATACTGGAAGCCGTGGAAAGGTTCTTGCCAGGGCAATCAGATTTGTTCGGGAGCAACCGGAGGCATGACGGATGGAGCAGGCAATACGGTCAGCCTCACCTTGACTACGTTGTATTGCCCCTTTGGCGGAGGGGCATTGGATTCTTCGGTTCCCTATAAGATCCCACTCCCAGGCAACGGCCCCGGCACAGGTTCTTGGCCCGTGCAAACGGGCACTTTCTCCGGAAAAATCAAGGCCGACGTGACGGGGAATTACTGGTTTGCCTTGAGTTGCGACAATAATGGGAGTTTCACCATCGGCGGCCAAACCATGGTCAACCGCAGCGCGGGGGGCTATGCCGGCGTCACGCAGTACCAGGTCTCCACCGCCAGCTTTTTCATGACGGCTGGGGTCTCGTATCCCTTCGTGCTCACTTTTACGGAATTGAGTTCCGGCGCCCCCGGCACCTGTTGTGGATCCCCCACGCACATTGCCGTCAAATGGTCCACCGGGCCCGTTACGCCCGGCCAGACTGCCTGGTTGCCGCCCCATAACGCCAGCTATGGAGCGACTCTCACGGGCACCTGGACAGATATTCCGCCAGGCAACATTTCACCTTGAACGAGGTGTCGCTTCCTTCATGAAGGCCATGTCGCTCGTTGTTTTTTTCTGCGCGGGCTTACTATTCTGCAGCGGGTGTGGAGGTCCACGCCGCGCTCCCGTGGAAATCATCCAGGAGCGCCAGCGCTTGCCCACGCTCTTTTTCACCGAGAAAACCAATCAGCCCGTTATCGCGCCGGGCGACAAGCTGATGCTCGTCGATCCCAAAACGAAGGAATTAGCTTGGCCGGCCCACGAATGCGCCAATCCCAATTGTCCGGGCCGAAATAACGGGGTTCCGTTTCTGTTCATCCGCCCTCTGGATGTCGGTTATTTCGTCAAGGAAGATGACAGCATCGGCCATGACCCTGAAAAATCCAGGGCGACGCCTCCCTATCATGGCTGCCCGGAGTGCGTGAAAATCCGCCACCTGGGCACGGAAACACCCGAGGAAAAGGCGCTCTATAATTCTTTTGACAAGCTCCACGAACTACCCAAATCGGTCAAGCGCCGGGCCCAGCTTGACCAGGAACTCAAGGAAGCAATGGCTGTCGATCCCGCCAAGAAATAGCCGGTGTGTTTGCGAAAGCAACCCTTCGTCTGCGTGCGCTCCCGTTCAGAAATTGGGGATGCCTGAAACATCAAAACCATTCTCCTCCCCTCTTCCCCAGAGTACAAGGGAGAAGGGGGAACGGCTCCTAGCGTTCATTCGACGAGTGTGATGATGCGCGTGCGGGCGACATCGGTGGGGTTCCAGGTGATGCCGACGTTGCCGTTGCCGGTGATCTGCAATTCTCTGGTCACATACTGAGAGCCGATGTTGGAGAGCGTGCCTTTGCCGGCGGCCTGGAGTTCTGCATTGGCGGCATAGATGGTGCCTTTGATGTTGAACGTGCCATTGCCCTCGATGTGGATCTCCTGAGAGGCTGTGCGATTCTGGAAGAAGGTCATGCCGGTGTAGACTCCGGAAGTGATCGGCGTGATGTTGACGGAGCCGGCGCTGTTGCCGGTGATGTTGATCTTGTCGTTGGTGCCCGTGCCGGCGTTGTAGATCATCATGCCGCCGCTGGAGTTGGTGTCCATTTCGATGGTGGCGCCCGTGGAGGTAATGCCGCCGTTGGCGATATAGTAGACGCCGCCGTTCCCGGCGCTGGCCTGCTTGAAGGTCACTTTGTCGCCCGTACCGAAGTTCGGGAGATTCGTGTGTGTGCCCGGGCCGAGCGTGTAATGGAATTTGCCGCTTCCAAGCGACGATTTATCGACAGTTCCCGACGAAGGCTGCTGCGGAACCGGAAGGTAGGCGAGCGGGTCGGGCGTTGGATGGACGCCGGTGAAGATCTGATTGGCGACGGGCTGCGTGACGATCTCGCCGTTGCCCGAGCTGATGTAGCCTCCCGTGATGCGGAATTCAGGCGCGATCATCTTGCCGTTGCCCGTATCAACCATGGCGGAAGAGTTGTTGGAGTTGACGATGACGGGCGCGCCGGTCTCGGTGAAGGCGCCGTTGCCCTGGGCGCTGAGGGTGCCTTTGCCGGTGTAATCGAGAACGATGATGCCGATGTTCGGGGCGGTCCAGGCGCCGCGCGCCACGGCACGGGCGCGCACGGGCATTTTTTGGCTGCCGAAGATGCGGCTGAAACTGCGATCCTGATAATAGGTCAACAGCACCTCGACGTAGCCATCCATGCCCTTGTACGGCCCACTCACCGGGGGGAGATAGACGGTTACCTCCGTGTCGGCGCCGTTGGCGGGGAAGCCGTTCTCGGCTGCGTAGCTGTAGGCGGACGAACTGGCGGAGCCGTAGAGATCCTTGCCAAGCTGTTGCGGATAGTTTTCGTAAAGGACTGATGCGGCGGCCATGGCGGCGGCGTCGGCGGTCGCCTGCGCCTTCCGTTTGTTCTCGTGCAACTGCCCGCCTTCAAGCGAGAGTGCGGCATAGCCCAAAAGCAGTGACAGCGAAACGGCAACCATCACGGCGATGGCGCCCTTGCGCTTGCAAACCTTTATCGTGCCCGGAAATTTCATCGGTTTCTCCTTGATGCCACCGCCGCAAGGATGAAGAATGATCGGCGTCTTTATTCATCCTTCCGCCTTCATCCTTGCGCAGGCGGCCGTCAGTTCGTGATGTTCATGGTGGAGGTACTGGTTAGGGTGATGGGGCCAATCAGATAGAATTCAGGCGTCCATTGATAGCTGACCGTGACCGTGACTCTGCTGTTGGGCCAATTGTCCGGTTTGTCCAGCTGATTGACGACCGCCGGCCAACCGATCTTGATGGTCATGTTGGCAGGAGCGAGGGCGACCCGATTCGTACCGATCGCCTGGTCGCAGATGTCCTGCGCCCAGGCGGTGTCGCTGCCGCTCATGGCCAGCGGATTGGCGGAGTACCAGTGCATGCCGTCGGATTTTTCGATGTACGTGCCAGGTGATCCGGTGACCAGGCCCGCATCACGGCGATACTGGGCGCCGTGGGTCGAAGCGTAGCGCGCCGCCGAGCGCGCCAGCGACGCGGTCTCCTGGTAGCGCAGCACGCCCATGGAGCCGACCACCATCATCAGCAGCAGGAAAAACGTAATCGGCAACACGATGGCGTGCTCCAGCAGCGTCGCTCCGGCTCGCCCTTGCGATTGAGTCGCTAAACGCATGCGATGCTCCTTAGTCCGCTTAACCGAAGTTCGGAACTACCGCCACCTGGCGCATGCGGACCGTCCGCGTCAACTCCACCGTGTTCGGAATACCGGGGAAGCTCGTGATCGTATGGAAGGTGTATTTGACGGTCACGTCGACATAACCGCCTCCGGAGGAACTGGAGCCCGTCGACGAAGTCACCGTGGCGCCGCTCACATTGGGCGCATCGGCGAGGGCAGCCTGCTCGATAGACGTATAGGGCGTTTGAGTGGCGGTGGTCGGATCAGAGGCGTAGAGCGCGCCGTTGCGGGCACAGTTCGTCACGATAATCGAATAATAGAATACACGGGAAAAATCAGTTGCAATCAGCAGCAAGAATGCGATCAACGGCAGCAAAACCGCCAATTCGACTGCCGCCGCCCCGCGCCGCACGGGCGACATTATCAATGAATTGCGGATATGCATGGAAGAATTCCTCTTGCGCTTGGTGCGAGGTTGGCCCGAGGTCCGTGCGGCTTGGGGCTCCGCGATGGATCATCACAAACACCCTGGGCAAGAAGGCGGAGGGGAATTTGTGCCCGATGGACCATTAGGTTGTGCGGCCCGCCAAGGATGGGGCTAATAAAGCCTCCAATCGAGCATAGGTCAGAGAAATCGAAATGCAAATCGAGAGGTGCGAATATCAGCAGTAACCGCTCACTCTCTCCTGTGGTCCGGTCACTCCGTGACCGGATCACAGGAAAGGCAATTGCCGTAAGTTGACGCATGCGCTACTTCTTCGGCGCCAGCGACGGCGAACTGGTCAGACGTGCTTGACTGGCGTTGATGCCCTCCACCAGGGCCAAGAGGGCGCCGACAAACAGGCTGAGGCCCAGCATCCATGGAATCAACGTGGACCAATGATCCGAGCGCCGCGCGGCCGCGAACACGCTTGCCCGATCGTCGGTCCACAGCAGCCGATCGCCTCGATCAAATGGCCGGAATGGTTCCTGGCCGCGTTGATCAGGGTCCATGAACGGGCCCCCTTTTTTCTCCCATTTTGACATCACGTCCTCATTGCGGGCCAGGATCACCCATCCACAGACTGACCCCCCCGGGAGCTTGTCGCGAACATCCTGCCCCTTCGCGCGTCCGCGCACGGAAAGGTCCAGCTGACGGGCCACGCGTTCCAGGACGAGATTCAATTCCAGATGGCGATTCGAGGTATGGATGCACACCAGTCCTTCCGGCGCGAGCTTCTGGAGATAAAGCTCGATCGCCTGCTGAGTCAACAAGTGCGTCGGAATGGCATTGGAATTGAAAGCATCGACGAAAATTACTTGATAGAACCCCTCGCGCCCCGGCTTGGACAGGCTGCGGCGCGCGTCCCCCGTGAATATCTTTCCCTGCACGCCGCGCTCTTGCGCGGACTGAAAGTAATGGAAGACCGGCGGCGAATTCTCCGACATGGCGACGAGTGCGGGGTCGAGTTCGTAGGCGTCAACCCACTGATACGGATGGGCGTACGTGTACAGCGTACCGACTCCCAGCCCGACGATCGCATACGACGGCTCGGACCATGCCGCCGCCATCTGACCCAAACGCGCGTCGGCGGTCGCTCCCATGCCGATGACCGAGGCGATGATTCGCGCATCATCCTCCTTGTTGTCGCGCGTGCGCTTCCCCAGCCAATAGTCGAGATCAAGGCGATCGGGTTGATCATTCGGTCTTGGCGCCCCGAACCACTCCAGGCTGTGCATCACCTGGCCGACCGGCGTGCGGCGATGATAATAAGCGGTCGGATAACGGCGCATCTCCGGCGGCTCGATGATACAGCGACCGTGATCCGTTGTCGCGTGCATCAGCGTGCGTTCCGTGAGGTTTGCGGGCAAGTCTTTGACGGGGAAGCGACGCAGGTCGCGCTTCTCCTCGGTGACGCGAATCATGCCGAACGGCGTGCGCTGCCCGGCGATCAACGTGCCGGAACGCAGGCTGTCCTGCCCGATCAGACAGGCCAGAACGACCGCCGCGAGCGCCAGGCCGAAGCGCAGCGGTCGCGCCAAAAGAAGGGTCACGACGCCCAACGCGAGCAGCAGAGGGAAGTCCGCGCTCAGCGTGCTTGTCGTCGTCCAGAACCAGCGCGCGTTCGGATGATGGATTGGCGCTCTCACCTGCGTGCGCCAGGAAAACAACGCAATGGCGATGCCCGTCACGAGCAGCGCCAGGTTGATATCGAACGCCAGCGCCACCCAGCGCCGCCAGGGGACTGGCGTCGGCGCCTTCGGATCCTGCTTGGGCAGGAACGGCAAGCACGCCAGCCAGTCGCTCAGGCCGTTGGGAAGCCACGCGGGGCGCAGCGTGCTCGCCAGGGCCGCGAGAAAGAAATACTCGAAGAACGCGGTGCGGAAGATCAGCGGCGCGATGAAAAGCTGGAATAGCCCGCCGCCGAGCCCGCCGATGCCGATCCAGCCATGGTAAGTCGTCAGCGCCGTGGCCGTGGGACGATCCTTTGCCAGCATGCCCAGGCAGAGCCGCACGCTCAGATAAAAGCATGCCAGATTCAGCGTGATCAGGCCCGAGTTCACGCCCATCAGCTTAAATAAATTCGTCTGCAAGAAAACGACCAGCAGAACGCACAGGGGTTGCACGATCCCTAGCCAGCGGCCCGGCATGAAGAACATCAGGAAAAAGAACACGCCGTAGACGAATTCGAGTCCCGGCGGATTTTGCCCAACCCGCATGTCGATCCAGGTGAGGGTGATAATCACGAGCATGAGCGTCAACCCCAAGCCGAGCAGAATTTGCAGCACGAGGCGCAGCACGAGCGAGCCATTCTCGAAGGGGGCCCAGCGGCCGAACGCCTGCCCGAACGCCAGCAAATATAAGGCGAGCGGCAGCGTCCACAAGATCGGCGTCGGGGCAAGATCGAGCGTGAGAAAATCGGTCACCCCCATGAGCAGGCCGACAGGGAGCGCCGAGGCGGTGAACCAGTATAGTCGCCGCGGCCAGGTTGCCGGCCCGCGTCCGATCAGCTTCGGCACCAGCGGCGCGTTCGGATCGTTCGGGTCGGACGGCTCCAACTCCGGATTACGCGGTGAGCGCCATACGCAGAACCAGACCAGCAATAACAGGACTCCCAGCGCCGTCAGTGCCAGCTTCCACGACAGCCATTGCGCGCTCAAGGGAGCGCTCGGCTCGATCAGTAACGTGTAGATGACGAGGGCCGACAAGCCGCCCAGGTTGCTCGCCACGAACAGGAAATAGGGATCGGAGGCCTTCGGATGGTCCAGATGCGCGAACCAGCGCTGCACCAGCGGACCTACCGCCGCCAGCGCGAAGTACGGCACGCCCAGCGCCACGAGCAACAGCGAAATCGTGCTGACGATCGGCCATTCCTCGACGGAAGTAAGACGCGGCAATAGGCTGTTCAACATCGCGTCGCCGAACACGCCCGCGAAACACAACAGGATCGCCACGGCCAAGAGGACCATTTGCACCCACGGCTGCCAGCGCAACCCGCGAAAACGATGAATCAGGTCTGCGTAGGTGTAGCCCGCGAGCAATGTGGCTTGAAAGAATATGAGGCAGGCGCTCCAGCCGAGCGGATTGCCACCCAGGTGAGGCAGCAGTGTTTTGCCGATCATCGGCTGAATCATGAAGAGCAGCCCCGAGCTGAGAAACAGCGCGAGACCAAACAGGATCGGCGCCCACATGACTGCGAAGGATGACATGGGCCGACTCACCACCGCGCCAGAAGTTGCCACAACACAGGGAGATATACTGCGCTCGGGCGGAAATGACACATTTGCCTCACTAGCCCGCAGCGCCAGCAAGGGCAAGCACGGACATCCCTTGCTGGCGCTGCGGGCTAGTGAATGAGTCAATCCTGACCGCGTGCAGTATAGTTACCGTACCCCCCTCTCTCCCTGCACTCAGGGGGAGAGAAGCGAACGGTTACCAATCGCTCAATCCGCTGGCACATTACGAAGACTGCATCAAGTCAAGCAATTATATATACCCTCGATTCGTTTGGATTATCTGATAAAAGGTACCACTACCAAGGAGTCGATTAGCACTCGCGACACGAATTTTGACTACGACTGCACGGTCACTCCCCGGGTCTTCGCGCATATCGTCAGCGACAGCGGCATCGGCGCTCGCATCGGCTGGTGGCATTTCGATCAAACGGCGGCCGCGGGAGCAACGAATTCTTCGGCGAATGATCAGGTCGGCATCGGTCTAAGACCAGACGACGGGGGCACTTTCGCCACCCTCAGACCAGACACCGGAGACACTCTCGCCGCCGGGCAGACGGACGTCTACAACGTACGCGACCGCTTCGTCATGGACGTCTGGGATTTTGACATCACGGCGCGCATGCTCAACAACGAGCGCTGGAACGTTACCGCAGGCGCCGGCATTCGCTACGCCGATATCTCCAAACACCTGGACGCCACCAATAACTACTAAACCTCTGCGTGTTTCGACTGCAACTCGACGCGCCCGGCGCTTATGAACGCCGGGCGTTTTCGTTTTGGGGACGGGGAGTTGGAAGATACCCGTGCCAATACGACGCGGAGCGTCGCACCACATTGTGGTACGACGCTCCGCGTCGTGAACGGGTACATTTGATTCTGCCGCTCGCCTTGCTGAATTCGAAAAGCGAACGCGCGTCATTTCTTCTTGTACGGCGGCAGCACCTGGAACTGTTGCGATCCGCCGAAGATGTTGCGCATCAAAAATACGTTTTGAAAATTGGGCAGCGTCGGCAGCAATGACGGCAGGCTCAGCGGCGTCGGGAACGCCGGCCGAGTCACCGGCGCCATGATGTCGGGCCGCGTCATCGTTTGCCGTAGAAAACCGGGCATGCTCGTCGTCATGGTCGCATTCGGCGAACTCGACGTGGTCATGGTTCCGAACTGGGCCAACGCCGGCCGCGCCATGAGCATCAGTACGGCCATGGCCAGACCACTTGTGAACGTGCGCACAAACCACCTCCCCCGGTTTGAGAATCGCTGCGAGTGAAGCGGGAGAATAGCGAGATGATGAAATCCGTCAAGCCTTTCCTGGCAGAATGAAGATGGTTGTGACTCATCGACCGTGGCCGTCGTACTTTGTCCTGTTACCTCTCTCCCCCTGCGACACGCGCGAAACTCTTTCCCAAAATTCCCTGTTTACATTCGTCCGGCCATCTCACCCAATTGGGCAAGCGCGGCGTTATTTTCGTTATAATCGGCAAAGTTTTCCTGATTTGCCATGTGCATCGTGCCGATATCGACTATACGCACAAATAGCGTGCGCGAAGTGTGCCTTCTTGTGGGCGCACATCCATGGGGATGGATGATGGACCTCGTTGCGATGGGGTGCTCAATGAGTTGGGTTGCGAAATGTGTGCGGAAGTGGTGCGCGGGGGGCATGGCGTTGCTGCTGGGGCTCGGCGTCTTGTCGGGCTGTCAGCCGATCTTCCTGACGCGCGAAGTCTATGAGGAAGCGCACAGAAACCTACTGCCGCCCAAGCTGGAGAAGGATCATTGTCCGATCACCGGCCCCGTCACGGATGCGACCGCGGCGCCCCCCAGCGTCAGTTCGCCGGATCGGCCCGCCTATTATCTGACACTGCAAGAGGCGATTGCGACCGCTCTTGAGAACGGCCACGTCAGCGGCCGCGCCGGCTCGGGGCGCGGACTGTCCGACGACTCGCTGTTGACCTTCAACGCCCCCGGCTCGCTCAATGGTCAAACGGAACGCCTGCGCGTGCTCGCCCTCAACCCGGCCATCTCCAACGCAGCCATGGAGGCGTCGCTCGCCCGCTATGATGCCGTTTACCACAGCAGCATCCTCTGGAATGGCACGGACAACGTGCAGACCGGGCTCTTCTCCTCCAACAATGGACATGGCGCGACCTACACCTCCTCCATCATCAAGCCGTTGTCCACGGGCGGTATCGCCAACGTCTCTTTCATCGGTGGTTACAACAACCTCAATGCGCCTCCCACTGGGGCCTTTGCCGTGCTCAATCCGCAATACACGGCGCGTCTCAGCTTCGGCCTCGAGCAACCGCTGTTGCGCGACTGGGGCGAAATCAACCAGTTGCTGCCAAGATTTCCCAGCGCGTTCGGGCAAGGATTTTCGGCCCAGGGATTTTTTGCCAATGGTGCGATCAACTCCCGTCTGGGCAACATCAGTTCCTTTGTCGATCGCGGCTCGGAAGGCATTCTCATCTCGCGTCTGCGTTTCGATCAGAGCCGCGCGGAATTCGAGCGCAATGTGCAGATGCTCATCATGAACACCGAGGTCGCCTACTGGACGCTCTACAACAAGTACGGCCAGCTCTACAGCGTCGAGGAAAACTTGAAAGTCATGCACAAGAGCTGGCAGGAAGCCTTCAACCTGTTCAAGGCCGGCAGCAAGAACATGCCGCCGGAAAAATACAATCAGGTGCTCGGCCAGTTCGAGGAATTCCGCGCCGAGCGCGTCCGCGCCTTGCAAGAAGTGCTCGACGCCGAGCGCAATCTGCGCGGCATCATCGACAAACCGGTCGAGGACGGCACGCGGCTGGTGCCGATCACGCCGCCGACGTTGACCGAGTTCAGGCCGAAGTGGGACGATTCGCTGCAAGAAGCGCTGACCACGCGCCCGGAACTGGTCTTGGCGCGCGAGAATCTACGATACCATCAGTACTTGCTAACCCTGCAGAACAATAGTCTCAAGCCCGATCTGCGTGCCTTCGTCCGCTATGAACCAGTTGGCTTCGGCTCGACGCTGCAAGGCAACGGCACGTTCGTGGACGGAACCAGCACGACGCGGACAACCAACACCTTCAAGTCGCTCCGCTCCGGCGATTTCAACGAGTACCAAATGGGTTTGAACCTGATCATGCCGCTGGGCTATCGCTTCGAGCAAGCCGCGACACGCGCCGCCCGGCTCGAACTGGCGCAGAGCTACTACTTGCTCCGCGATCAAGAGGAGCGTGCCGCGCGCGCCCTGGCCAAGGAGTATCAAGAACTGGCGCACTGGTACAAACGCATCGAGGCCCATCGCGCCGAACGGCTTGCCTACCTCGAAAGTCTGAAGAAACATCTGATCCAGATCGACGCCGGTCAAAAATCGCCGGGCAGTCTGGAATTCCTCGAAACGCAACGCCGTTACGCGGCGGCCCTCACCAAGGAATACAACGCCATCGCTGAGTACAACAGCACGCTGGCCCGCTTCGAGTGGGCAAAGGGCGCGGGGCTGCGTTACAACAACATCCATATCAGCGAAGGCCCTCTGCCGCAGTGCGCCCAGATCCGCGCCGTCGAGCAGCAAAAGGAACGCAGCCGTTCGCTCGTGCTGCGTGAGCGGCCCGATTCGCTGTATCATCCGGGGCGCATGTGCGCGACGAAGGAAAGCGACCTGCTGAGTTCGGGCACGCTGCAAGAGGGGATGGACGGCAAACGGGAACCGATACCGGTTCTCGATGAGAAAGCCCGCCCGGAAAAGCTGCCCACCGCGCCGCTGCCTCTCAAGGAATCGCGGCTGCCGGATCCACCGTCGCGCGGTCCGCGGATCGACATCAGGCCGTTGTCGCTCCCACTGAAACTCCCGATCTTCAAGACGATCCCGAACCGAATCGCGCCGCCGAATGCCGGCCCGGCGCTGGACCTGTCGCCGTCAGTCGGTGCGCAGGATGCGCTCCTCCCGGTAATTTTGGCGCCTTTGACTCCAGGCAACTCGGTAAACGAGCCGACAGGGACGGTACCAACGCCCTTCTTGCTCTCCGCGCCGGCCGCTCGTGATTGAGGGATGCTTGCGATCCGGTTGCGAATCCACAAGCGGAAATCGCGGATGATGTCGTTGTCGCCGACCCGAGCGCGCCGACATCGGGGCGCACGCAAGGAAAGCTCACCCGCTGCAAAAGTCGAAATCGCACCCTTCATGTGCCTGCGTCACGTGTTCCAGAAACAGCTTGCCGTAGCCGCGCGCATAGACGGGCGGCGACGGCGTCCACAGCGAACGGCGACGTGCTAGCTCCGCGTCGTCAACGAGCAGGCTCAGACGCCGCGCGGGCACATCCAACTCGATCAGGTCGCCCGACCGCACGAGCGCCAGAGGACCGCCGATTGCCGACTCGGGGCTGACGTGCAGCACCACTGTGCCTGCCGCGGTGCCGCTCATGCGCGC
>SYHD01000233.1 GCA_005799265.1 Planctomycetia bacterium
ACGGAAGTATTTCGGGTCGATGTCAACGTACTTCTGCCAATCAAGCCCCGCGCGGTCGAAGGCGATCTCGACGAGTTCGCGGACGGTGTGCGTCTCGCCCGTCGCGATCACGTAATCATCCGGCTGATCCTGTTGCAGCATCCGCCACATCGCCTCGACGTACTCGGCCGCGTAGCCCCAGTCGCGGCGCGCGTCGAGATTGCCGAGGGTAAGCTTGTCTTGCAGCCCGGCCTTGATGCGCGCGACCGCCATGGTGATCTTGCGCGTGACGAACGTCTCGCCGCGCCGCGGCGATTCATGATTGAACAGGATGCCGTTCGAGGCGTGTAGCCCATAGCTCTCGCGATAATTGATCGTCATCCAGTAGCCGAAGACCTTGGCCACGCCGTAAGGGCTGCGCGGATAGAACGGCGTTCGCTCCGATTGCGGCGTCTCCATCACTTTGCCGAACATCTCGCTCGAGGACGCTTGATAGAAGCGCGGCTTCTGCCCGGATTTCATGATCGCTTCTAAAAGGCGCAGAACGGCCATGCCGACGGTGTTGCAGGTTTGCTCTGGCACGTCGAAGCTGACGCGCACGTGGCTCTGAGCGCCAAGGTTGTAGACTTCATCGGGCTGGATGATGTTGATAAGGCGGAGCAGGGCCAGTGAATCGCACAGATCGCCGTAGTGCAGGAAGAGACGCTTGTTCATGATGTCCGGATCATTGCACAGATGACTGATCTTCTCGAACCGCGACGGCGAATCGCGGCGGACCAGGCCATGCACCTCGTAACCTTTGTCGAGCAGAAGTTCGGCGAGGTAGGACCCGTCTTGTCCGGTTATGCCGGTTATGAAGGCACGTGGCATTCTGATCGCTCCGTGATCAATTTAGGATGTTGCGTCCAGCCATATATCTATCGACCTGGAGGGATAGCAAAGTTTCCAAAAAAAAACAAGATGGAGCCGAGCTGGTTGCTGGGTCGTCAGGCGGCGCGCGCCGCCGGAAATGCGACCGAGGTCTGCGCCGGAGTTCGCGGTAGTGTCCGAATCAACACGAAAACAGTCAACCCGACGATAACAAACCGGGCGTAGACCAGGGCAATCTCTAACCCGTGCAGTACGGCGTCGCCGTCAGATATCGTCAAATGTTGCTGTTGCAGAATCGCCCGCAGCAATGCCCAACAAGGGATAACCCCGTAGGATGCCAGGTCGAGGCCGACGAACAGCACAAGTAAGCCTCGCGAACGCGCCGCGAGAGGCAGGAGCAGCGGGGCCAACCAGAGAACCCATTGCGGCGAATAGAACACCGCGATGCTAAGGAAATAGAGCAACAGCAGGGCGCCGCGCCGCAAGAGGTCGGCAAGGTCGTCTATCGGCCGCCACATCAGAATGCCGGTCAACAGCACCAGCGAACCCAGGCGGGCATATCCTGCCCAGGACGCGGTCGCGAGGAATTCGGGGAGAACCAACCCATAAGCCGTGAACTGAAAAATGGGGGCGGACGCATGATCTGAAATCGGATTGGCCCCAGGACGGCTTGCCAGTCTTCGCCCGTGAGAAGGGGCCACAACCCAACACTGAGACTGCCGAGATAAATGATGCCCCAATGCACTGGGTGGGCATCGCGGCGGGTCCAAAGGTAGCGGACGATCAGCGGCGCGAGCAAACAGGGATAGACCTTCGTCAGCGTTGCCAGGCCGAGAAACACGGCCGACAGCGTCATTTTCTCTCGGCCGAGGCATGCCAGGGATAAGGCGACCAGCAGGGCCGGGACGACATCAAAACGACTGAAGGTGAAAAAAAGCACGCCAGGCAATAGCAGCCACCAGGGGGGTGCCGACAGGCCGTCCCGTCCGTAGCCGACCTGGAGCGTTCGCATGAGGCCCAACAAACAAAGCAAAAGAACGAGACGATAGACGCGCGTGGCCGTAACAAACTGCCGCATGATGGCCCGTTCTTCCTCGCTCCGCGGCATGTGGTGGCCGAGGTTGCCGTAGTTGGCGTCGAGAATTGCCGCTGGGAATGCGGTCGCATCTTGAGGCCCCGTTGCCAGCCAGCCAAGCCGGAACAAGCAGGTTGCCAGATGCGGATACTCCAGGAAATAACGATCGGACAGAGGGCCGCCTCGATCGAGTTCTTGATTGAATTCCTCGGGTGCAAAGTAGCTGGGGATATCCGCCCGCCCTGCGGATCTTCCGAGTTGGGCGTTCAAGCCGCGCAGGGCAAAAGCCGCCGTGTCGCCGCGGTCATAACACAAGCTGGCGGCAAATCGCTGCCAAACCGCTGCGCGCGGCACCGCCAGCTGATCTGCTGGCGTGAGGAGGTCGATACACGCCAAGACAAGGACCGGCAGCCCATAAACAAGTATAGACCGATTGCAGAGGAGGGTTCCTGACATGAATTCGGCTCCATCCGTGTCGCCGACCGAGGAGCGACCTAACCTATTCTGCCTCCTTGGCCGCATTGCAAGGGGAGGCTACCACATTGCCCCAATGGGAAGAAGAGCAGTTCGCGCACCGATTGCTTACTGACCCCGAGCGCCCCAGCGTCCGAGCGTCCGCTTGAGCGCTATTCCTCTTGACCGTCATTCCACCCAGGATGTACCATCCCGCGAGAATCCTTAAGCCGCAGGTTCTCAGGAAGGCTCAAGCTTCGGCCTTGGAGGATAGAGTATTCCCACTCTTGGCGCACCGGTACGGGAAAGGAAACGCCTTTTTTTCAGCAAAGAGGACGAGGTGAAAAAAACTTCGACCTCTTCGACTGACAGCATGGCGTCTCCTGCGCGGGGGCGCGGCGATTTGCCTCACTACCCCGTGGCGCCAGCAATGGCAATCACGGACATCCCTTGCTGGCGCTGCGGGCTAGTGAATGTGTCAATCCTGACCGCGTGAACAATAGATCGCGGTTTTTTCCGCGCCTGAGCGCCAGCGAAGGGCCGTAACATGGAGTCGCGCGATGAGCAGTGATTTCTCGAAGGCGGAAAGTCGCGAGCCCAGTCAGGACCGCGCGTCCTGGTTAACGGTCGTGACCGTCAGTCTGATGTTCCATGCGGCGCTCATGGGGCTCTATTTGGCGGCCTTTCATGGCGATTGGTCGGCATTCGTCTGCGTCGACAAGGAGCGGTTGGGCACACCGCCGTTTGAACACATCGGCGTTGGCTTTCCGCTCAAAGGATTCGATGGCCAATCCTATTACGCGATTGCTCGCGACCCCTGGCGTTTCCAGTCCGCGGAGGTCATGCACGCGCCTTGCTACTGGCACTCTCGACTGCTCTATCCAGTACTGGCGTGGTCGCTGAGCGCGGGAGGGCAACCCGCCATCCTGATCGTGGTCCTGCCCCTCATCAACCTGGCATGCATCGGCGTACTGACCTGGCTTGGCTGCCGACTCGCCTTGCACTTCCAGCGCTCCGCCTGGTGGGGATTGTTGCTGGCCGTCAGCCTCAATCCCGGCATGGCGGCCCTGCGCGATCTGACCGACCCTCTCTCGACCATGGCCTGCGTGGGGCTGTTAGTCGCGTTTCTTCTCAATGACAGTCCCATCTGGATCGTGTTCTGGGGCGCGGCCGCC
The DNA here is from genome assembly GCA_005799265.1 of Planctomycetia bacterium. GTDB lineage: Bacteria > Planctomycetota > Planctomycetia > Gemmatales > Gemmataceae > SIAQ01. Next base: position 3,553 of record SYHD01000233.1, read on the forward strand.
GTTTTCTCGCGTGAACAGAACCTCGTCCTGTTGGCGCTTCTCGCGTGCCGACACGTGCTGGATCGTCGGCCCGGCGCGGCCGCTTGCTGTGTCTTGGCTGGGCTGCCCTGGTTCATCTGGGTGCTTTTCTTGCATTGGGGCTACGGAGCGTGGCCGTTCGTGGGTGAGAACCTCGCCTGGCCGCTTCAGGGCATGCTGTTCCGCTGGAGCAATCTTGCCCATCCGGGTGGGCGCGTCGCGGGGATGGTCCACGCTGCGGGGATGAGTTTGCTGACCCTCGAAGTCGTACTCGCCATCATGATGCTGAGTCTGCGCGCCGGGTTTGTCGCGGGCGGCCTGGCGCTCTTCGGCGCTTTTCTCGTCGTCTTCGGCGGTGAGTCGATCTATTTCAACGGCTGGAGCTACAATCGCGTCTTCGTCTTTCTGCCCATGGGCATCGGCGTCTGGGCCATGCAGACGAATCGAGCCTGGCCTTTGTACCTGACCGGCGGCGCCGCCATGTGGCCGATTCTCGCCGTGGCCCAGGCCTGGCTGAGGTAACCAACCGAGCCGCGCCCGTGAGGTAGCGGGGAAACACCGCTTCCCCCATCGGGCGCGGCTCGGTAGTTGGGGATCATTCAAGGAGAGTGCTGATGGATCGCCATCGTCTCGCCACGGTCGGCATGTGTGCGGTCTTGCTGGTCCTGGCGGGCGGGCTGCGCTTCTATCGGCTGGGGGCGGCGCCCTTTCACGTCGATGAGCTGGCCACTCAGGCCGAAGTTGACGTGCTCATGCGCGGCTTTCGGGACGCGGACGATACCCAGATCAGCCGCCTTCCTCGGCTCATCCCACTCAGCCATCTTGTGCATGCGCTGGGCTATCAATGCTTCGGCACGGACGAGTTCGGCAGCCGCGTCATGATGGCGATCTTGGGTACGCTCAGTCCACTCTTGATCTTCCTGGGGCTGCCCGCTTCGTTGGGTCGGGCGCAGAGCTTCATCGCCGCTCTTCTGGTTGCGTTGTGGCCTGAGCACATCTATTACAGTCAAGATAATCGCTTCTACATCACGTCGCACCTGGTCGCCTCGCTGTGCATGGTTGCGGGTGCTCAGGCGATCGCGCGTCGATCGTTGCCGTGGGCGATTGGGACCGGCGTGCTGGGCGTGGCGGCAGTGTTCACGCACATCGTCCTCATCCTCTTGCTGGCGGGATTTCTCGCCGCGGTGTTGGTCACGGCGTGCGTGGCGCGCGACCGAGCGTTGCTGCCGACGCTCGGAGTCGGCGTCGTCTGCGCGCTGGTCGTCGCCGCCATCTTTCTTGGTTATCAGCGGCCGGTGCTCGGTCAATGGAACGCAGGGCCGCTCATCACCTACACTTCGTTGCGCGGCTTGGGCAACTCGCTCTTCCACCTGGGTTGGCCAATCGCGGTCCTGGCGGGGTTCGGCAGCGTGCTGGCGCTCATGCATCGCGACGAGCAAGATTGCTATTGGCTGGTGTGGGCGAGTTTCTGGGCCGGCAGTGCAGTCATCATGCCGTATCTCGTCCCGTACACGCCGAATTACAACTTTCCACTCGCCTTCGGATTCATCATCCTGGCGGCCAAGGGGATTCACCGGGTTTATCACGCGCTCATGCCACAATCGCGCGTCGCGGCGATCGCCTGGGTCGCGCTGGCCTGCCTGCTGAACTTTCCCTCGCTGGTCAGTCACTATGTCGACGGCTCGTGCAGCAACTATCGGGAAGCGGCACATTGCGTCCGTTCGCGCATGCAACCGAGCGACGCGCTCTTTGCGGCCGCAGTCGACTTGATGCAATATTACCTCCCGGAAGGCCCGACCCCGGAAGCGATGCCCCCCTACGCGCCCGAACGCGCCATCGCCTCGCTCCGGCAAAGACTCGACACCTACGACCGTGTCTGGGTTGTATTCAGCTACGGCCGGGCCACACCGCCCCATGCCTTGCTGCAGTGGCTGCGCGCAAACGGCACCCATGAACTCGGTTGGTGTCTCACACGCTTCGATTCCTTTCAGTACACGACGGATGTCTTTCTCCTGACCAGGCGGCGATGACCGTGCAAGAATCCGGCTTTTTCATTGCTTTCTCTCCGCATCTCGCCTTCAATAACCTCTCGATCCCACCCACCATTTGGTCCGCCGCGAAACCGTGCGTGTTTCGCACGCGCGCCGAACCTTCTCTTGAGGAGCCTCCAATGCGACGACTCTCGATCCTTACGTTCACCCTCATTTTCGGCCTCGGCACGCTGGCGCAATCCGGCGAAAAAGCCATCACCCCCTTCAACGGTAAGGACCTCACCGGCTGGAAACTCCGCGGCGACGCCAAGAAGAACAAATGGGAAGTCGGCACCGCGACCGTCGATGACAAGGGCAAGCTCGTCTTCAAGAAAGGCGGCAGCGACCTGGTCAACACCGGCGGCGGCGGCATCGACATCTACACCGAGCAGGATTTCGGCGACTGCCTCATCGAACTCGAAGTCATGGTCCCCAAGGGCTCCAACTCCGGCATCTATCCCATGGGCCGCTATGAAATCCAGATCCTCGACAGCTTCGGCCGCGACAAGCTCGGCATGGGCGACATGGGCGCCATCTACAGCGTCGCCGTCCCGAAGCTGAACGCGTGCTTGAAGGCTGGCGAATGGCAGAAGTACGTGATCGATTTTCAGGCGCCGCGCTTCGACGGCAAGAAGAAAGTCGGCAACACCATCTTCAAGAGCGTGGTATTGAACGGCAAAGTGATCCACGAAAACGCCGAGGTGCTCAAGGGCGCCACTGGCGGCTCGATCAACAACATGGAGGCACCGGTCGGCCCATTGATGTTCCAGGGCGACCACGGCCCAGTCGCGTTTCGCAACATCAAGATCACACCCAAGAAGTAACACGGCTGCCAAGCCCGCAGGTGAGCACTGCGAACCTGCGGGTTCCCAATATCACGCACTCCCCGTCACCCCCTTCAAATCCGCCCGCGCCCCCTCATACGTCTCCGCAAACGCCAGCACCGTCGCGTTCGGCGCCTCGCCCCAGGTCGCGCACGCTTGCCGATACACGTCCGGCCACCAGTTGGCGTGCACGGTCAGGCCCGCGTCTTTCACTTGTTGCCAGTTGCTCAGGATGCGCGACCAGCACTTGTCCCCGAATTCCAGAGCGGTCTTCCAGTCGCCGATCGCGGGGATGTACCAGAGTCGGCCGAGCTGGGCGTGCAGCACCTCGTCGGCCCAATCGTAGTCCTGGATCGTCGCCAGCAGCGGGATGCCCGATTCGACGCCGACTTCCCATTCGTAGCGTTTGCCGGTCTTCGTCATCAAACCCTGCTCGATGAAGTAAAGGACCGCATGGCGTTCGATCGGCGTACACTCGGTGTTGAGGCGATGCGACCAGTTGACGGTGATGCGAGCCTTGGTCCAATCGACGCCGAGCGCGACGAAGCCGACTTCGCCCATCATGGCGTGGCGAGCCTCGTCCCAGAGCTGGCGCGACATGTCGCGATAGTAATCCCATGGCTTGCCCTTCGTCTCGGTGATGATGCTCGCCATCATTTCGGGCACGTCGATCTCGCGCAGCCTTTTGTAGAGCATCATCAGCGTCTTCGGCTTCGCGGGCATGTCTGGGTTGTAAAGGAACGACTCGGCATTGACGCCCTGATTCCAAACGTCGACGAAGCGCTCGTCGCGCTTCGGCACGCGGTTGAAGACGTAGGGTTTCGCCGAGAACTGCCGCCCCGGCTTCTCTTCGTTTGGCGTTCGCGCACGACCATCAACGGCTCCACTCATCGCCAACAGCCCATCAAGGTACGTCAACCATTCGCGATATTCGGCGTATTGCGAATCACTCACCAGACACGTGATCGCTTCTCGGCCGAACTCAAGCAGATCGTCGATTTCAAGGCGCGCGAATCGAATCACACGTACCGACGGCGCATCCGTGAGCGGGTTGGTGTCGCGTAAGTGCCGTTGCAGTGCCGCATCGAGCGCCGGTAGCGCATGTTCGTAGATGCCAAGGAGCAATGCCTCCGTCGTCGGCGCCACGAGAATCTCATCGAAGAAGATTGCAAGCGCCTCGTGCGGCATCTCCTCCAATCCCAAAGGCGGCTCGCGCATCTCGCCGATGCGTTGCCGTAGTGCCGCCACGTGTTCCGAACACAGATACGCATGATGCGAAAACGCGGTCTTCAGCTCGTAGATCGGCTCCGCGGTGATGCGCGCCGTGAATATCTCGTGTAGCCGCATGAATGCGTAGTGGTAGCGCTTGAGCCGAGCGACGCACGCTTCCACGCTCAGGCCCGGCTTGGCGGCGTCCTCGATGGTCGCGAGGCCGGCGAGCATCGGCAGACCGCGGTACGATCGGTAAGTCTTTACTTCAGTCATGACTGTGATCTCTCGGCAAGATGCATTGAGTTTGCCAATCATTATAGCTGGTGGGCTCATCAACCCTGAGCGCAAGCAAGGGGATAACAGAATCCCTGGAAATTGAGTGGCCAGTCCGAACGACGAGCTATCCCCTCGCTTGCGCTCAGGGTTAGTGTGGCAAAAAGCCGAAGGGATGACTATGGACGAACATCTGATCGACACCATCCCTCTCCGAACCGATGACGCCGTATGCGATGCGATCGAGCTCGCGCCCGCCGTCACAGTCAAATCGTTCCCCGCTTTCGAGCGGCCGTTGCAGGCCAACGTTCGCGACCTGCCCCTCTTGAAGGTGACGCCCTGGGTGCGCAGCCTTGGCAAGCTCACCATTGACGTCACGACGAACGGTTGGCGCTTTCCGGCGCCGGAAGATTTGACGAATGTGCCGATCGCACGGATTGAAAAAGCGATCGGCAACCCGACGCAGCCCAAGCCGAAGACGCGCGTCAAGCCGCCCAGCGACATGGTGATGTTCAAGGATCGGCTGTTGTATCTTTTGCAGCCGCCGCTGGAGGTGCTGTTCACGGGCAAGCGTGTCGAGCTGCCGTTTCCGCCGTATCCGTATCAAATCAAGGGCATCGCGTTCTTGATGCCGCGCCACGCCGCATTGCTCGCCGATGAAATGGGATTGGGCAAGACGGCACAGGTCATCATCGCGCTGCGGCTGCTCTTCCAAAGCGGGCTGATTCGGCGCACGTTGATCGTGTGCCCGAAGCCGCTCGTCGTCAACTGGACGCGCGAGTTGAAGCTGTGGGCGTCCGACCTGCCCTATGAAGTGCTCGGCGGCGATGTGGCGGCGCGCAAAGCCCAGTGGTTCGCGTCGAAATGCCCCGTCAAGATCGTCAACTACGAACTGCTGACGCGCGACGAGGAATTCCTCGTAGATCCGGAAGTGCACTTCGACGTCGTCGTGCTCGATGAGGCGCAGCGCATCAAGAATCGCGAAGCGAAGACAGCGCGCGTCGTTCGCTCCATTTCGCGCGATCGCAGCTGGGCGATGACCGGCACGCCGATCGAGAATCGCGTGGACGATCTCGTCAATCTCTTCGCGTTCATCGATCCCGAGCGCGTCCCGCCCGACACGCCCGCCAAGCTGTTGCCGGAGCTGACGCGCGAGTCGATCCTGCGCCGCGTCAAGGAAGAGGTGATGACCGACATGCCGCCCAAGGTCATCCAGGATGTCTATCTCGATCTGTCGCAGGCCCAGCGCGAAAGCTACGACCTGGCCGAGAAGGAGGGCATCATCCACCTCAACGAGCTCGGCGACACGCTCACCGTGCAGCACGTCTTCGAGCTGGTGCTGCGCCTCAAGCAGATCTGCAACTTCGACCCGCGCACCGGCGAAAGCGCCAAGCTCGAACAGATCGTCGCCGACATGGACGAGGTCGCCGAGAACAACCGCAAGGCGCTGATCTTTTCGCAATGGGTCGAACCACTCGAAACGCTGGCGCAGGCGCTGACGCCTTTTGGGCCGATGCAATATCACGGCAAGATCCCGCAGCGCGAACGGCAGCCGATCCTCGACCAGTTCAAGGTGGACAAGACAAAACACGTATTGCTGTTGAGCTACGGAACGGGCAGTGTCGGCCTGAATTTGCAATTCGTCAACTACGTGTTTCTGTTCGATCGCTGGTGGAACCCGGCGATCGAGGACCAGGCGATCAATCGCGCCCATCGCATCGGGCAGAAGGAAACCGTCTTCGTCAAGCGTTTCATTTGCCAGAACACGATTGAGGGCCGCATCGCCGAGGTGCTGGACAAGAAGCGACAGCTCTTCGAGGAGATGCTCGGCCAAAACGGCGCGCCGCCATCGCTCGGCTTGAACGAAGAGGAGATCTTCGGGCTGTTCAACGTCAAGGCTCGACCGAAGCGGCGCGAGGCGTGAGCTACGCCGCCCGATCGTATCGAAGCACACGTTGATGGAGCTCCATCAAAGAGCCCCGGGCAATTCGCACTCCTGCTCTGCTTTCCATACGAGGTATTGTTTTCGTCCGACGAGCACCAGGATTCCCGGGACCAAGAGAAGACATCCGAAGAAAATGCCGAAGACGAGGGACATGGCACTGCCCGTTTCGGCAAATTGATACCAGCCGTGGCCGAAACTGATCACACCGATCACGATCGTGAGAACGCCATCCCAGGACGGATCGCGAAATTTCCCGCGCATCAACTGCATGCCGTCCTTGACGAAAAAGGCCCCGCAAATCACCATCCAGACATCGCTCGACTGAAAGGGAATATCCAAGAGCCGTAACAATCCGAAGAGCGCGAGGTACGCCGCGCCCGCCAGAATCCATAAGGCGCCGGTAAGCAACATGAGTCCAGGAAAGGGCGTACGATGAACGATCAAGCGACCAAGATCCTCGTCATCCAAATGTCCCTTCGCTCGAGGCAGGGCCGACGGAGACAGGTCGGGAGCTTCGCCGGCCCGGTAACCTGTTTCGTCATGCGGATCAGTCATGGCAAGTCTTTCATAGGAAGCCAGCACGGATCGGAATACGACGCGGTTTGTAAGTTACCGAACGAAATCCGCGGGTTTTCCCAGCGTTATTCGCAAGAATTCCGCGCTCGGCCCCATGCCAGGACGGCGAAATTCTTGCGCATTTCGCTACCAGCGGAAGGGAATCACTCGCGTCTCAAAGCCGTCAACACCGGTGTGCGCAGCGTGGACCAGATCGCCAGCGCCGCCGCGGCCAACCCGACGACCAAGACCAAGGCGAGCAGCCCCGCAATGCGCAGCCAGAGCACGGTGGCGCCGGCGCCGACGAGATGCGGCCCCACCGCCAGCAGGGCCGAGAGCATCCCCGCGATCAGGCCCTGCACGAGGAGCAGCACATTCTCGACGAGGACGAGCCACGCGAGCTGCCCCGGACGAACGCCGAGCGCCAGCAGCAACGCCAGCTCGGCACGACGCTCCCACACGCCGCGTAGAAGGACGATCGCCAGCCCGACCGCGCCGAGCACCAGCCCGAGGCCGCCCAGGGCCTGAAACGTCGCGAGATACATGTTCTCGACGGCGAGATAGCCTTCGAGCCGGCTCGCCGTCGTTTGCACGTCGAGGCCGAAATTGTCTAGCCCCTTCGTCAGTTGGGTTTCGATGACCTTCCGTTTGTCGGTATCGGTTTCATTCACGTCGATCAGGAAGAACGACGCCCCTTCTTGTCGAGGGAACAGCTTGAGAAAGTTCGCTTCCGAGACAAGCAGCTCGCTCTGGAAAATGCTCTCGTGCAAAAGGCCGACGATACGGAGTTTTACCGGCTCACGGCGATCGTTGTGAATCACGACGCTATCGCCGAGCTGGACCTTCAGGATCCATTGGGCGGTGTTGGCGTCGATGATCGCGGGGATGGCGCCGTCGGCGTCTTGTTTCAGCAGCAACCATGGATTCGCCTTGTCCGCCTCGCTCTTGGCCGCGCTGCCCGCAAAGTGGAAACGACCCAGTTCGATGAACTTTTTCGGCACGCCCATGACGCGCGGCTTGAGCGGCTTGTAGAGATTGAGGCAGCTCGCGTCGTCGCCGGGCTGGACGCGGCAGGCATAGAACTCGGCACGACGCAGTTCCGGCGTCGTCAGTTCGTGGTCCTTGCGCACCTCCGTCACGTTGAGATCCTCGAAGACGGGCAAGCTCCCCTCGGCGAAAAATGCGAACCCGCCCGAGCCGCCCGACTTATCGTGAAATTGACGATCGGTGTTCTTGTGAAACGATTCGACGGCGACGATCAGGAACGACGCCGACGCGAGCAGCCCGACCGTCAAAATGCTGCGCACCGCCTGCCGGGCGGCATTGCGAACCCCCAGGCGCGCGATCGTCGGCTGCGGTGCGTGATCGTGCCGCAGCCGACCCAACAACAACCACACGCCGGCGAGCGCCGCGGCAAGCAGCATGGCGCCGGAGCCGAAAAACATGCCCGCTTGCAGCGCGTGCGAAGTGGACCGCAGCCCGATGACTGTCATGAGGCCAGCACTCAGGAGCGCGACGATGCCGATTGCCAGGCCAGTTACCGAAATTCCACGAGCCTCCGCAGTTTCCGGCAATGTCTGACCGTGTAGAAGGGCCCGCGGCGACAATCCGCCGAGCACGCGTGTGGCCCACACCAACGTCAGTACGCTTACCGCCACGGACGCCGTGTAGCCAATCGTGAAGCTGGTCGGTTCGGCGTGCAGGCTCAGGAAGTTGAGACTGCCGCCGCCGGGCCAGTTGGCCGACAGCAGCTTCAGCATGAGATGGGCATACAGCACCGCGCCGGCGAGTCCGACGAGGCCGCCCAGGACCGCGAGCAGCGCGCCTTCGCCCAGCAGCAGTAAGCGCACACCACCGTGAGACCAGCCTGTCGCCAGCAGAAGCCCGACCTCGGCGGCCCGGCGATCGATATTGAGTCGGACCAGCAAGCCGACCAGGAGCAGCGCCGCGACGATCAAGAAGAAGCTGAACGAAAGAAACAAGACGCCGAAGTCGGTCGCGCCGGCGCTTGCTTCCACCGCTTGTTGACGCACGGACTGAAAGACGAACCCGCCGGCGTCGGGCTTGAGTTCCTTCAACAGCTCGGCGGGGAGATGTTCGGGGTGGTCGCTACCTTTGCGAAACTGGATTGACGTGAGGTTGCCGAATCGGCTCTGCCAAAGTTCCTGCGCCTTCTTCAGACTGACGTAAGCGCGGGGCGTCGTTTTGTAGCGCTTCCAGAAATCGTCCGCCGCCTTGGCACGCTTCGGATCATACGGAAACGGCGGATTATCCCACGAGCCCATGTCGAGCTTGTCGGTGATGCCGGGAAACTCCGGGGTCAAGTCGGGATCGTCGAAGACCCCTTCGGTCTTCGGCAGCGGGTGCGTGTGGAGTTTCAAGACGAGGCCGCGCTTCACGAGTTCGTTTTTCTCGTTGGGCGCGAAATACGTGAGCGTGACGTCGCTCTGTGGTTTGAATTGGAGCGGCGAACCGGGCCAGTCCATCACGAGGACTTGATCGTCCTCGAGGATCGACTTCTTGCCATCGATCTTGAGAAAGTCCTCGCCAGCAACAATAGCGTACGGCGCCTCGTTCTTGCCGTCGCTGATGCTGTCGGCGAGATAGATCAGGATCGGATTCCAGTTCCAGCGCGGCAAGGTGTCAGCATCCGAGGCGAGCGGCGGATCGAGCCGTTTGAGCGCATTCACGACTTCGGGTTCGATGAACATGCGCGTGCTTTCGAGAACCCAGTAATCGCGATGATCCTCGTAGAACTTGACGATCTCCTTTTTGGAGATGATGCCCTCGTTTTTCTCGGCAACGCCAACCAGCGCGTCGGGGACCTTGCTCTTCCAGTATTCGATCCGGCCGCTGCTCTTCTTTTGCTCGTAGACCCTTTCGCCGCGCGTGCGCGCGAGCACCGCATCCTCTTTGGAAAAAAGGGGCGTGCCCCAGCGTTGCGGCTTGAGCTTTTCCTCGTCGATGTTGTTGCGGTCGAGATAGAGCACCAGCGCACCAGCGCGAGCTTCCGGTGAGCGATAACGTAGGCCCCAGTCGTCGAGCGTCAGCCTGGCATGCAAATCGGCTTGCAAAGTCGGAGCGGCACGCGCGACGAGGACCGCGTTTGCGCGCCCGGCCAGGTCGAGCTTTCTTTGCAAGAGACGGATCGGCACGAAAGCGTTGCGCGTCGGCGCCGGCGTCGGCTTGAGCGAGAAACGCGCCATCCCCTGGTCCGGCACGATGCGGCGTACCCTCACCTGCACCGGCTCCGTGACGCGACCCGCCTTGCGCTGGCCGAGCAGCGATTCGCCCGGCGCATGACCCGGCTTCTGTAAGTTCAAGACGATTTTCTCATCGACTTTCGCACCGAGCGCCGCCGCCAATGATTCATTCAGGACAACCTCCGCCGCGTCCGAGGCCCACAGCTCCGTTTCGCTCTTCGCCAGTTCGTTCGGCCAAAACGACGCATCGACGCCGATCACCGAAACGCGGCCGACGCGGTTGACCTGCTCGCCCTTTTGTCCCCGGCGTGCGGCGCTGCCTTGCAGTAACAGAACGGCGCACTTCGTCTCAGCGGGAAGTTCCTCGGCGAGCTGAGCGCGAAAGAATCGGCCCGGGGCCATCGCCTCCTCGACCCAGCCGAGCTGTTCGAGGGTCAGCGCTCTCAGGCTGCCACGCAGGGAATCGCCGACCAGCAGCGCGCCCGACAGCACGGCCGAGCCGAGAGCGATGCCGAGGAAGACGGCGAGATTGCCGCGCCAGTGATAGCGGAGGTTGCGAAGGAGCAATTGCAGAAACGTCATCCGACACCTCCCGCGCGGGGCATGTCGACCTGGAAGGCGGTGCTGCCAGGAGAACCCGGCGCATCGATGAGCGAGCCGTCGAGCATCTCCATTTGCCTGGGCAGAGTGCGGGCAAGTTCGGGGCTGTGCGTGACGACGATGAGCATGGTTTTTTCTTGCTGCTGCATCTCGAGCAGGAGCTTGCCGACCGTCTCGGCGCTCTTGCGATCGAGATTGCCGGTTGGTTCGTCGGCGAGCAAGAGCAGCGGCTGATGGATGAGGGCGCGAGCGACGGCGACACGTTGGCGTTCCCCGCCCGACAATTCCGCGGGGCGATGTTGCATTCGATCCGCCAGGCCGACGCGTTCCAAGAGTTGGCGCGCACGCTCTTCGAGGTTCTCCGCGGGGCCGGCCAGTGTCGGGATCAGGACGTTTTCCAGCGCCGAGCATTGCGGCAGCAGATGATGATCCTGAAAAACGAACCCGATCGAGCGATTACGGAAGTGCGCCAGTTCGGCGTCGCCCAGGCGAAATGGCTCCTGGTCGCCGAGCTTATAGGAGCCGGAGGTCGGCCGTTCGAGCGCGCCGAGAAGATAGAGCAGCGTGCTCTTCCCTGAGCCGGACGCGCCGACGATGGCGAGCGCTTCGCCTTTTTGCATGAGAAGGTTGATGGCGCGCAAGACGGGCAGCTCGCCGCTGCGGGTGGGATACGTCTTGGTGAGGTTTTGCAATATCAGGCTCATGGTTCGTGTTCCCGAATCAAACTCACGCAAAGGCGCAAAGGCGCAAAGAAAACAAGGTCATTCGGTATTGGCAACTCATTCAGCCAGCACCAAACGAATTCGATGTTCCCAAACCTTTGCGCCTTTGCGCCTTTGCGCCTTTGCGTGAGATCATCTTGGCGCCGCGATCCGTCGCGCAGATGCTATTCTGCGATTCGCGCGGACAAAATCCAATCATCTTGATAGAATCGTGAATCCCGGCGGTTCGCTGCGAACGCCGAAACGATAACACGGAAGGAGCCGTATGAAAACCATCATCTTCGATCTGGGCAACGTCGTCTGCTTTTTCGATCATGGCCGCACGTTTGAGAAACTCGCCCGTTTTACGGATAAGACGCCCGAGGAAATGTACGCCGCCGTCTACGCGGGGCCGCTGGAAGACAAGTTTGAACGCGGACAGATGCCGGTCACCACGTTTCTGCGCGAGGTGCGGCAGGCCTGGCAGGTGCGTTGCGATGTCGAATTTCTCTCCCATGCCATGAGCGACATCTTCTGGGCGAATCCCGAAGTCTGCGAGTTAATCCCGAAATTGAAAGGGCGTTACCGCCTCGTGCTGGGAAGCAACACGAACGCCGTCCACGCGCGGAAGTTCATGAAGCAATTCGCCGACGTGCTCAGCCACTTCGACGCCTTGGGCTTGTCGTACGAATTTGGCACGCGCAAACCGGACGCCGATTTTTTTCACGCGTGCCTGCGTCTGGCCGACGCCAAGGCGGCCGACTGCGTTTTCATCGACGACTTGCCCGCGAACATTGAAGGAGCGCGCGCGGCCGGACTGCACGGCATCGTCTATCGGCCGAACGAGGGCTTGGCGGACAAGCTGCGGGCGCTAGGCGTCGAGGTGTGATCGTTTTGGCAACCGAATGGTGGTGTAGTCGTTGCACGATGGACCGCGAGCGCTCAACGATGAGTATAATGTTCCCAAAATGCCTGAACCCCACGCGAGGCCGGTCATGGACATTCTGAAAACCGCTGATCCGGACATCTACCAGGCCATCATCAACGAAGCGCGCCGGCAGCAGGACGGGCTGGAGATGATCGCCTCGGAAAACTACACCAGCGCCGCCGTTATGGCCGCTCAGGGGTCCGTGCTCACGAACAAATACGCGGAGGGCTCTCCCGGCCGGCGCTACTACGGC
>SYHD01000234.1 GCA_005799265.1 Planctomycetia bacterium
CGAAGCGATCCTGCAACTGCGCGCCGATCACCTGAGCGACGATGAGCCGCTCAAAATTTTTTGGCAAACTCGGCAAGCCGAGCAAAACGGACAACGCGCCTACCGCAAGGCCGCGTGATTACAAACCGTGTCGTACACCCGTACCCCCGTGGTGAGGGTGACGACATCACGAGCCGGAAGCGAGTATTGTAAACATATGTCCACACAACAAGGTAATGAAGTAATATTTTCTTAACACAGGATGCTTGCGGGACTCACAAGGAATCGGCGATTTGAATTGCAATTGCAGCCCAGCCGCAATTATTCGGTCATTCCTGGAAATTTCCTGAATAAGCAATGAGCCGCAAGTCGAAACACGTTCATTTTTTGGTCAAAGCAAGAATTTTTTCATTTCTCTGAAAGATTCCACCGCTTACTGCCATTCCTTATTGTCTCTCAATCTTGGAGACGCAATCCTAGGTTCTTTTTTCTGAAAAGGAGATTCTCATGGTCCGATTCCTCGTTCTGTCCTTGTCCCTTATGCTAACTGCACAAGCCGCCCCGGCGTTCGGCCAGGTGACCTCAATTACCGTCAAGGAGACTTTCTCCAACGGTAACATCGTGTCGGCCGTGTGTTCCGTGGGAAAAAACGACCAAGTCAGCGGGACGGGGATTTATTCGGGCACAAACCCCCGCAACGGGTATAAGTGGAAGTACCCGTTTACCATTAACAAGTTTTCGAGCGCCTCAGGGAAGATCATTCTAACTGGGACTCTCGATGGCGTGGGATACCCGGTTACGCTGACGGCTAGCGTTCCGAACGGCCCCGCGTCATTCGCCTATGCCGTGAAAGGAGTGACCTATTCTTATTCTGGAACGGGGACGGTTACGCTCAAGTGACCAATCGTGCTCTCGCCCGTGCCGAGTTGCCAAGATCGCCTAAATAGGAGGGTACGTCAAGCGTAGTCGCGCCGACGCACTATTCATCGCAGACAAATGGTGCGTCGGCGCGACTACGCTTGACGCACCCTACACCGTTGGGCAATTCATTTCTTTAGACGCCTTGAGTCGGCTGCTTGAGCACAATCTCATTCTTCGTGCTTTCCACGATGGCCACCAATTCGCTCTGCTCCAAGGCTGGAATCTTGAACTTGGCAAAGCAGTCGCGCAGATCCTTCATGAACGCCTGCCATTCCCCTTCAGTGATGGCGAGATGGTTGTGCGAATCGAACATGCTCTTGCCGGTGTACTTCTGCGGGCCTCCGGTCGCCCAGCAGACCATCTCGGTGACCAGGTACTTGAACCCGGCCGGCGGCACCTTGTGGTGGGCCTCATCCACTTTCGGATTGGCGTTAAGAATGGGATTGCGCATGACGCGGTCAATGAAGTCATCCACCACGGTCGCGATGGCATAGACGCCCCCAAGACGTTCATAAAGTGCAACTGGCGGCATAACGATTCCCCCTTGATGGAATATCACGGTCAAATTTGATACGAGATCGCACTGCGTTGATGGGCCTGCTTGACGAGTTCGTCAAGCGTGATCTCGGCCAGGCGCGATTGTTCGCGGTCTTGTGCTTCCTGCAACCCGGAGCTGAGGACCTGCACGACCGGCGTCCCAAATAGTCCACTCAACGCCGAGGGCGCCGGCGGCGGCGGCTGATCGATCGCGTGGACGATATCCGCCAGACTTATCTGTCCAGGCGGCTTGGCCAACAAATATCCCCCCGTCGCGCCGCGCGTGCTCTCCACAAGCCCGGCGCCCTTCAATTGCAGAAGTATTTGCACGAGAAAACGCTGCGACATGCCGTGCTTGTCGGCAATGCGCTTCAGATGAACCGGATTGGGATCGTCATTACTGCACGCGAGATCCACCATCGCCACACACGCATACTGAGCTTTGGCCGACAGGCGCATGTCAATCTTCCTTTGCCTCAGATGCCGCTGCCGCTCTGGTGTTCGACGACATGCAGGCCGCACTCTTTTTTGCCTGTACCGCGCCAGCGTCCCGCGCGTTCGTCTTCGCCTTCGCCGACCGGGGCGGTGCAAGGCCAGCAGCCGATGCTCGGATAGCCCTCGTTGTGCAGCGGGTTGTACGGCACGTCATGCTTTGTGATGAAGGCCCACACATCCTTCTTCGTCCAGTCGAGGAGCGGATTGATCTTCACGAGATCGAACTTCGGATCCCACTGGACGAGCGACGCCTTGCCGCGCTCGCCGGTCTGGTCCTTGCGGATGGCGCTGATCCATGCCTCATAGCCGACCACCGCTTTGCGCAACGGCAAGATCTTGCGATCAAGGCAGCACTGATCGGGCCGAATGACGTACAACGGGCCGCCATGTTCCGCCTCGTACTCCGGCACGGTCGTCGCGGCGCGGACGTACTCGACTTCGATGCCATAGCGCGTCTTGATCCGTTCGCGCAGCTCCAGGGTCTCTGCGAACTGGTAGCCGGTTTCGAGATTGAAAATGCGCACGCGCGGTTCTATTTCGGCGAGCATGTGGATGATGCAGTTGCCTTCGGGGCCAAACGCAGTCGCCATCGTCAGCTTCGGATAGAATGCTCGCACCGCCCAGCGTAGAATGACCTCGGGCGGCTGCCCTTCCAGTTCATGGCACGCGGCCGCGATCTGCTCGGTCGTGAAATGTTGGTCGCTCATCGAGATCCTCAAAATATCGCCGAGTATCCTTATCATCATAATAGTGTATTCGTCAATCCATGTGAACCTCAATCGGCATTTTTTATGCTAAGAGTTGGCGGGATCGTGCTTTGTGGCGGATTGAGTAGTCGAATGGGCCGACCCAAAGCGTGGCTGCCCTTCGGCGAGGAATTCATGCTGCCGCGCGTCGTGCGGCTGCTGTCGGAAGCGGTCACGCCGATCGTTGTCGTCGCCGCCGTCGGACAAGAACTGCCGACGTTGCCCGGCGATGTCGAAGTTGTTTTGGACGAAGAGCGCACCCGTGGGCCGCTGCAAGGTCTGGCCGCGGGATTGGCGGCGCTGGCGGGGCGTGTGGATGCAGCGTTCGCGTCGAGCTGTGACGTGCCTTTCCTGCGTTCAGCGTTTGTCAAGCGCATGATTGAGCTGGTCGGAGCGCACCAGATTTGCGTTCCGAAGGTTGGCGATTTTCACCATCCGCTCGCCGCCGTCTATCGCTTGGAAGTGCTCGCCGCAGTGCGTTCGCTGTTGGAAGCGGATCGTTTGCGTCCAATGTTTCTTTTCGATGCCGTGCCAACGCGCGTGGTCAGCGCGGACGAGTTGCACGGCGTAGATGCGACCTTGGAGAGCCTGCGCAACCTGAATACGCCCGAGGACTACGCGGCCGCGCTGCGTGATCTGAAACATATTGAGTAGCATGTCTGCCGTATTTGCCGATTCTGCTTGGTTTTCGCTTTCTGCCATCAGTGCCGAATTTCGGACCTTTGCCACATATTCGCTACAGTCCGCTTCTTCTGCCGTCCGATGAAAGCGGTACTGGATCGCCACGCTCGCCGGAACCGTCGTTAATCGCCAAGTCTGCTGGACTTTTGCGTTCAGAGGAAAAACTCGGCATGTTCAAGGATTTGGGGTTCTTCGCGGCCAGCCGATCCTGGATCGTCTGCGCCGTTTGGCTGGCCCTCGGCGTCGGGCTGTCGATAATCGCCCCCGCATGGGACACGCGCACGCAAGACGACGATATCCGTTTCGTGCCGGATCGCTTCACCAGCGTGCGCGCGCATCGTCTTCTGGAGAAAGCGTTCAAGCAAGACGTATTTGCCAGCCGGGCGGTGTTCGCTATCGAACGCGAAGAAGAGCCGCTCACGCCGGAAGATTTTCAACTCGTCGAGGATCTGGTTCAGGACCTCGAGAAACTTCGCTCCACTGAGCCGGAATTGAAGATCGGCAAGATCGACTGCTTCCAAAGCGGTCTGGTCGGCTGGCGCATGATCAGCGCCGATCAACAGTGCACCCTCATTCAGGTCTCGCTCGAAACGCCCTACCTGGCGAATGCCACGCAAAACGCCGTCGAGCGCATGGACAGCGTCGTCAAGCGGCGGCTCGGCACCAAGCCCTTGCCTGGACTGGAAGTCCACACGACCGGTTCGGCGGGCATCGGCCGCGACTTGACGAAAGCGACCGGCGACAGCCTCGACCACACGACTTATGCGACCGTGATACTCGTGATCGTCGTGCTGCTGTGCGTCTATCGCGCGCCGCTCCTGGCGCTCGTGCCGCTTGCCAGCATCGCCATTTCGGTGTTCGTGTCGCTCAAACTGCTCGCGCTCATGACACTGATACCAGGCGTGCATCTCGTCAATATCAGCAAGATCTTCGCGATCGTGATCCTGTACGGCGCCGGCACCGATTACTGTTTGTTCCTGGTGAGCCGCTATCGCGAAGAACTCGCGGCGGGCCTGCCCACGGTCGAGGCGTTGACCCGTTCCGTCGGCGGCGTCGGCGAGGCGCTGGCGGCCAGCGCCGGCACGGTGATGGTCGGCCTCGGCCTGATGGCGCTCGCGGAATTCGCCAAGGTGCGCTACGCGGGGCCGGCGATCGCCCTCAGCCTCGGCGTCGCGCTGGCAGCTTCCTTGACGCTGACGCCGGCGTTCCTGAGCATCCTGGGCCGTTTCGTCTTCTGGCCCGGCAATCCTCCCAGGGCCGATTTCCGTGCACGCCTTCTCGATGACAAGAACATTCGCGACAAGGGGGTCTGGGAATCGATCAGCCGCGGCGTCGCGAAACATCCGATCGCCATCTGGTGCGCGGCCGCCTTGTTCCTGACGCCGTTTGTCATCATCGGCCTGCGCGTCCAGCCCAACTATCGCGCCACGGGCGAGCTCAACCCGAAATGCGCGAGCCTCAAGGGCCTGGCGGCGATCCAGCGCCACTTCACTGCCGGCGAGATCGGCCCGGTCACCGTCCTATTGACCTCGGCGCACGACTGGACCAGCCCGCTCGGCCAGCGTGAACTCGAACGCCTGAGCGTCGGCTTTCGCTCCCTCGATGGCGTCGCCGAGGTCCGTTCCCTCGTGCAACCCGTCGGCATCCCCTGGTTCGAAGCCAATCCCGACCCGAACGACAAGGGACTCTTCAACCAACTCCTCATGCTCATCGACCCGCTTCTGAAGTCCTGGCACGCCGATGTCATCAATGAAGCGCGCTCGCACTACGTCGCCAAGATCGACGCCCCGAATCCGGCCGCCGGCAAACCCGATGTCGTCCATGTCACAAGACTCGAAGTAATTCTCAAGACCGATCCCTTCGATCCCGCCAGCGTCAAAACGCTCAACCTGCTGCAAACCTGGTTGCGCACCGATTCCAAACAGTACAACCTCCTGGGCGAAGACATTCAGGCCGAGTGCTACGGCATCACCGCCATCGGCAAGGACCTGGCCGACGTCACCGAGAGCGATCGCTTCCGCGTCAACGGCTTCGTGCTGGCGGCGATCCTCCTGATCCTTTTGCTGCTCGTGCGCCGCGTCTGGCTCGCCTGCTATCTGCTCGTGACGGTGCTGGCGAGCTACTACGCCGCCCTGGGTGCGACGGCGCTGGCGGGCTATTTCTGGACCGGCAGCCTCCTCTTGCAAGTTGATTGGCGCGTGCCGTTCTTCCTGTTTACGATCCTGGTGGCCGTCGGCGAGGACTACAACATCTTGCTAATGGCGCGAGCTCTCGAAGAACGCAAGAAGCACGGCCCCGTCGAAGGCATGCGCCGCGCCCTGGCCAAGACCGGCGGCGCCATCACCTCGTGCGGCATCATCATGGCCGGCACGTTCGCCACCCTGATGCTCGCCGGGCTCAACACGCTCATGCAGATCGGCTTCGCGCTGGCGTTCGGAGTGCTCATCGACACCTTCATCGTTCGGCCGTTCCTGGTCCCGGCCTGCGCGATGCTGATGTGGAGCAGCCCGAAGGAAGAGGAGCCGGCGGAGGCGAAGAAAGACGATGACGACGAAATGTCGCTGGAAGAGATGCTCAAAATGGTTGCGTGAGCCTCGCGCTCGTTTACGGTTCCGCGCGGTCGCACCCTACGTGAGATTGCCCGGCCCAAAAGCATCCGGCAGCAGTTCCGCTAGCCGCTTCTTCAACACATCCGGCCCATCGCAAACGCTGACGATCAACACCTCTGGTCCGAACTCGTTGATCACCTGCCGACACGCCCCGCACGGAGCGGACGGCGTCGGCGTGGGCGTGTAAATGACGACGGCCTTGATCGTCTTCTTCCCCTGAGCGACCATCTGGAAGACGGCATTGCGCTCGGCACAGATCGTCAAGCCGTAGGACGCGTTCTCGACGTTGCAGCCCGCGAAGATGTCGGCCGTGTCCGTCAGGATGGCCGCCCCGACTGGGAACTGGCTGTAGGGGCTATAGGTGTTTTTGCTTGCTGCCTTGGCGCGGGCAATCAGTTCGTCAAGGGTCGCAGCGGAGAAATCGGTCACGGGCATGATCCTCCGCGCGCGAGACATGAACACACATCGGCTCACTTCAAGAACGCCCGCACCTTCTCCGTGTAGATCGCCTGCAAACGGCGCGTCAACGCTCCCGGCTGACCGCTCTTGATCGGTTTGCCGTCCACGTTCACGATCGGCAGCACCTCGCACGTCGTGCCAACCAGGAACAACTCGTCCACCTCGACCAGCTCCTTGCGCTGCAGATTGCGCTCGACGACCTCGATCTTCCCTTCGTGCGCCAACTTCAACGTGTAGCCGCGCGTGATGCTCGGCAAGACGTTGGCCTTGAGCGGCGTCGTGTGCAGTTGCCCGTTCTTGACGGCGAAAAACGTGCTGTGCGACGCCTCGGTCAGCGTTCCGTCCGGCAAATAGAGGATCGCCTCCACGCACCCGGCCTCGCTGGACGCCTGGTTCGCCAGGACGTTGCCGAGCAAGTTCGTGGACTTGATGTCCGCGCGATGCCAGCGCAGATCGGGATAGGTGACGACGCTGCACCCGGTCTCGCACAACGGGCGATACGTGTCGGCGTATTCCTGCACCCACAGCAATTCGAGCGGCGCGATGTCCTTCGGAAACGAATGCTTGCGCGGCGCCGCCCCGCGCGTCACTTGCAGATACACCATCGATTCGCCGAAGCCACCCGCCTTGATCGTCTCGTGCATGCGCCGGCGCAACTTCGGCATGTCGACGCCGGTGATGCGGATCTCGCGCAGGCTGCGCTCGAAGCGGTCGAAGTGCTCGTCCTCCAGCCACGGTTTGCCCTGGTAGATGCGCAGCACCTCGTACACCGCGTCGCCGAAGAGAAAGCCGCGGTCGAGCGGCGAGATCGTCACCTGGTCGAGCGGCATGATCGTGCCGTTGAGGTTCGCGAGCGGGTTCATGGTTATTTTTCGAGCTTGGTGGTATTGGATTTCCAGTTGATGTTTGTATTCCGTGCGCGTCAATGTGCCAGAGAGCCATAGCCTGGCTGGCAAAAGCCCGGCACTGACGGCATAGAACGGATTGCTCGTGCATTACACGATTGTCATCTTCGGCCACGAAGTGCGCCATCCGTGCCGATCAAGGATTCGCAGACTCTTCAATCCAGTGCCTATGGCTCGTCGCCGGCGGGAGTGATGGCGGCGCGCCAGGCGGTGAGCCCGATGCCCGCGCTGACGCCGCGCGCGCTGGCGTCCGCCATGAGTACGCTCATGAGAGTGTGCGGCGTAGCGGCGTTTGACGTGGAGTTGATGCAGGCGGCGGGGGCCGGCTGAACTTGGAAGGTGGTGTTAACGTTGGTGTTGACCCAGATCAGGCCGGGGCCAGGCGGCGTGCTGGCGGCATAGTAGACGATCGGGGCATTGCCAGTGACGCCGGCGCCGTTGCCCCAGGTGCGCACTTCGCCTTTGGGGCCGCAAATCGCGTAGCGTTCGCAGGCCATCATCGTGTTCGAGGTTCCGTCCGAAAAGGTGCCGGGCATGACCGGCGGATTGCAATCGTCGCCAAATACCTGGCCGTTGAAGCTGTAGCTGGTGATCGCGAAGCCGGGCCCGCTCGCGAGCGGCGTGGAGGAATGCGTCGTGGGATCCCCTCCCAGCGAAGGATCGCTCGGACAGATGTAGATCCGGGGAGTGGGTTTCTGGGACGGGCCATTCCACTGATTGCTGGCCGTCTTGCCGTTCCACTCTTGCATGAACCCGGTCAGATCAAGGAATGGCAGGAGATAGAATTGCACGGTTCCGTCAAAATTCGACGCAGGCGCGGCAGGGCTAAACGCGTCGACTGATGGGTAGCCCCGCTCATGAAAGCGCGGCATGCGCTTGTAGACATCATGGGCGGAATGGCAGGCGATGCCGATTTGCTTCAGATGGTTGAGACATTGCATGCGCGCTGCGGCCGTGCGGACCCTCTGTACGGCTGGCACCAGAATCGCGATCAAAATCGCGATGATGGCGATCACCACGAGCAGCTCGATGAGCGTGAATGCACGCCGGTTTGCTGAGCACATGAGCGGACTCTCGATGGGAGTACGGTAGATGGAGACGATGGACGATTGTGTGCGCGATGGCGCGCCAACTTCGCAATGAACTGACAATTGCAATACGCTTTCGCACGAATGATGGTTCGGCCTGAAGCAAGGTTGTTAGATTGGAGCGCAGATTGAAGGAGGATGTTACCTGAAAGGCGAGGATTCCGCAAACAGAATCCGCTCTGGCAAGAAGATTTGACCTACCTCAAACCACAAACCGCCGCAAGAACGATACGCCTGCCGCCAGTTCCGCTTGATCGGCGCCGAGCACGGTGAGCGCGCCGCGGTATTCGATTTCCTCGAAGTTCGCCAGCAGTTGCATCCAGTCGATGTCGCCGTGGCCCAGCGCCACCGTGGCGAGCTTACTCGGACTGGTGCGCCGCGCGTCCTGAGCGTGGGCGTGCGCGAGGCGGCGGCCGAACGTGCGCACCGCAGCGTACGGATTGAAGCCGTTCATGATGAGATTGGCCGGATTGAAATTGACCGCGAGGCTGCCAACGTCGAAGCGGTCGAGATACGCGACCAGCGTTGCAGGTTCGTCGTGGCCGGTGTCGAGGGCGACGATCACGCCGGTGCGGTCGCCGTGTTTGCCAAGCGCTTCGAGGCTGTCTTTCATCAGGGCGACGCGCGGGTCTTCTTTTTCAGCTAACGAATCGCGACCGTCAGGGAGCGGAGAGACCGCCTCAACCGTTCCCTGACGGTTGCGGCTCGTTTGCTCGGGGATGCGTCCGGCTTGAATGATCACCAGGCGCGGGCCAAGCTCGAACGCCAGCGCCATCGTCAGGCGGATCTGTTCCAGGCGCGGTTCGAGATCGTGTGCGTCGTCCAGGCCGCGCCGCAGCGGGCACTTGAGCGCCGAGACCGTGAGATCGTGCGAGCGCAACAGGTGGGTGATCTCACGCCGGCCCGTCTGCGTCAGATTCTGGGGCAGCAGCTCCCCCGCCGCCTCCAGCTCGATTCCTTGCGCGCCAACCTTCTGCGCCAGAGGCAACGAACGCCTGAAGGGCAGCCCGAGTGATTTCAGACAGATGCCGAGCTTGATCCGGGCCATCGATTTCCTCGAGTGATGCAGCGACGGGCGCCTCATGACTATGATAGCGAAATGGCCGCGCGATCTCCTCGAACTGCCCCTTCGGCAGATTGACCGTCCCCCACTTCGGACTGCGCACGCGCATGTGCTTGCGATAATCGTCGAGCGTCACGGCGCGAAAAAGATAGACCTCGTTTTTGTAGCGCCAGACATCGGGCGTGTCATCGAGCGTGACGGTCGGCATGACGCGATACATGAAGACGAAGAGGGGTAAATATTCGACGCCGAAGAGGGCCTGCCAGTGCGTGAGGCCATCGACGTCCTCTTGCGTGGCCCAGCTCTCCCAGACGTAGCGCGGTTTGTCAGGCGGCCCGCCGGGGAAGCGCCGTCCTTTGACATCGACGAGCAATTTGGCGCCGGTCGGCCCGAGTACGATGAAGTCGAGATTCTTGACGGGCACGTCGCCGAGAACGGCGCGGCGCGTCTCATCGACGGCGACGTAGCACAATCCCTGCTCCTTGAGGAACGCTTCAAAGGCCGTTTCGTAGGGATTGCTGCGGTCCATGATGGGGCTTCCGCGTCTTCACGCTGCCGCCTCGCCGTTCCGCGCGACATGGTAGTACACCGCCGATCCTATGAGCAGCGCGTATTCTGGTCCAGGGGTATCGCCCGGCCCCGTACTCGTCAGTAGGGCCACGTGCTTTGCGTCTTGCATTCGCTTCAGGCCGGCGTGAAATTCTTTGATGGTCAGGTCCAGTTGCTTCTCCCGCAACCACTCGAACAGATCGCCTAACGGACAACGCGGCCCCAGACCGACCTGGCGGCGCCGCGCCAAAAACTCGAGCGTCTCCGCCTGCCACGGTGTCTCGCCCGGCGGCGCAGGCGCGCGCGCCGCCTCGAGATTGCGGATGGCCTCGTCTACGCGTTGAGTTAGTTGCTCGAATCGCTTGCGCATGGCGACAACCTCGTCGGCATAGCGCTGCATGTGCGTGCGGATCTGCGTGTTCATCTCCGCGACCCATGTCGGAAAGCCTTCCAGATTGGCGGTCAAGAGATCGCGCAGCTCATTGAGAACGCGGTCCGGCGTCTCGCCTTCGAGCAGGTAGTCCAGTCCTTTCGGCGTTACGCGCACCCATTCGACGGAGGTCTTGCCGACGGTCTCGACGCGGGTAATTTCCAGCAGCCCGTCCGCGACCGCTTGGTCCGCGATCTCCGCATTCATGCGCGTGCGCTGAGCGAAAAGGCCCGGCAGCTTGCCGCGGCAATAGAGCCGGGCCTCGTTGCGTTCCAGCGAACCGGTCTTGAGCGCGTCGAGCAGAGCAAGTTTGCGTCGATCCATGACGAACCTCCGTGGCCAGGGTTTGTCCCCCAGTGTACAGTGAAAGCAGATTCGGGTGAACAGCAAAACGGCCGCTTGCGGCTTGGCACGCGAACCTGCCAAGCCGCAAACGACTGATGGAATACCACATGGACCCCACCCCCAAGCGTCCCCGTTACCTCTCCGGCGTGCAGCCCTCCGGCAAGCTGCACCTGGGCAACTACTTCGGCGCGATCAAACAGCACATCGAACTGCAAGATCACGGCGAGTGCTTCTATTTCATCGCAAACTATCATGCGCAAACGACGATGCGCGACCTGGCCGAGAAGCTCTCCGTCGAACAGAGCCGGAAGCTCAAGGCCGCCGATCTGCTGCGGCAGAATACGCTCGATGTCGCGCTCGACTATCTCGCGCTGGGGCTCGATCCCGCCAGGGCAGTCTTCTATCGCCAGTCGGACGTGCCCGAAGTAACCGAGCTGGCGTGGATCTTGGCGACTGTCACCAACATGGGCCTGCTCGAACGCGCCGTGTCGTACAAGGAAAAAATCGACAAGGGGATCGATGCCACGGTAGGCCTTTTCACTTACCCGATCCTGATGGCCGCCGACATCCTTATCGTCCGCTCGAACATCGTTCCCGTCGGCAAGGATCAAGTGCAGCACCTGGAGATGACCGCCGACATCGCCGGCAAGTTCAACCGCGCCTTCGACAAGGACATTTTCCCGATCCCAACCTACAAGCTCGACAAAGAATCGAAGGTGCCGGGCACGGACGGCCAAAAGATGAGCAAGTCCTACGGCAACACGATCGAGATCTTCGCGGAAGGCAAGCCGCTGGAGAAGACGGTGATGGCGATCAAGACCGATTCGACGCCGATGGGCCAGCCGCTCAACCCGGAGCCGTGCAACGTCTTCGCGCTGTACAGCCTGTTTGCGACGTCGGAGGAGAAGGACGAGCTGGCCGCGAAGTACAAGGCCGGCACGATCGGCTTCGGCGGCGCCAAGAAGCTCTTGAAGGAGAAGATCGACAGCTATTTCGCGCCGTTTCGCGACAAGCGCAGAGCGCTGGCCGCCAAGCCGGACACCGTGGAGGACATCTTGCGCGACGGCGCCAAGCGCGCCCGTATCGAGACGCAGCGGACGATGGAGAAGGTGTACAAGGCGACGGGGTTGCGTTAATGTCGCTGGGGGGCCTGGCGTTTGCAGAGTGCCGTGCGAACGCTAAACGCATAAAGTCACGCCATGGACTTCGCCGCGCAAAAACACGCCGCCCTGCTCGACCATCTGCGCCGCTACATCGACGGCGAGGTGCGTTTCGATGCCGTCACGCGCAAGCTCTACTCGACCGACGCCAGCATCTATCAGATCGAGCCCGTCGGCGTCGTCATCCCGAAAACCGCCGCCGCCTTGCAAACCGCCGTGCAGATCGCCCTGGAGATGCACGTCCCCATCATCGCGCGCGGCGGCGGCACGAGTCTGTCGGGGCAATCGATCGGTCCGGGCCTCGTTCTGGATTGCAGTAAGTATCTCAATCAAATTCTCGACATCGATCCGGTCCTGCAAATTGCCCGCGTGCAGCCCGGCGTTGTTCTCGATCAGTTCAACCGCGAACTCGCACGCCACGAGCTGATGTTCGGCCCCGACGTCGCCACCGCGAGCCGGGCCAACCTCGGCGGCATGATCGGCAATAACTCCGCCGGTTCGCACTCCATCGTCCACGGCAAGACCATCGACCACGTCCGTAAACTGCGCGTCATCCTCAGCGACGGCAAGACGCACGAGCTTGGCCCCGTCGATTGGCAACGTCAGGATGATCGCACCTTCCTCGGCCAATTGCACCGGCGCGTCTGGCAAATCGCGACCGACAACGCCGTCGAGATTCGCCATCGTTTCCCGCGCATTCTACGGCGCGTCAGTGGCTATAACCTCGACGCCTTCGTGGCATACGATTCCAATCGTGTGATGGGAAACACACCATTGGAATCGTATGCCACGAAAGCCGGTCTGCACCAACTCCTCGTGGGCAGCGAAGGCACGCTTGGCGTCATGCTCGACGCGGAGCTGAATCTCGTGCCGAGGCCCAAGGTCGTCGGCCTGCTCATCCCGCAATTCGTCAGCCTCGCCGCCGCGCTGGATGCGGTCGCCATTTGCCTGGAAATGCAGCCGGCTGCGGTCGAATTGATGGATCAAAAGCTGATCGAACTGGCGCGCAACAATCTCTCTTTGCGCGAAACGGCCGCGGCGCTGACCGGAACGCCTGAAGCGCTCTTGATGGTCGAATTCGCGGGCGACGACTTCCGCTTCGTGACCGACCGCATCGTCAAGCTGCAAGCGAAACTGCAAGGCCTGCCGGGGCTGATCGCGACGCTGCCCGCCATTGAAGCGTCGCAACGCCAGCCGTTGTGGAATCTGCGCAACGCGGCCGTCCCGCTGTTGCTCGGCGTACCGGGGGATCGCAAGCCGGTGGCGTTCATCGAGGACACCGCCGTCGCCCCGGAGCATTTGCCGAGGTACGTCGCGCGCTTCAAGGAGATCCTGCACAAGCACGGTACGGACGGCACCTTCTACGGCCATGCCAGCGTCGGTTGCCTGCACATCCGCCCCGTCTTGAACATCAAGGATCCGACTGACTTGACGCGCATGCGCGCGATCACCGAGGACATCACCGATCTCATCCTCGAATTCGGCGGCAGTCTCTCCGGCGAGCACGGCGACGGCCTGGCCCGCAGCGAGTGGAGCCGCAAGATGTTCGGCGATGTCGTCTACAACGCCTTCTGCCAAGTGAAGGACGCCTTCGATCCGCAACATCTCTTCAACCCCGGCAAGATCGTCCACGCGCCGCCCATGACCGACAACCTGCGCTACGGCCCGACGTATCATCCCGTCCCACCGCCGACCGTATTCGACTACGCGAAACAAGAGGGCTTCACCGGCGCGGTCGAAATGTGCAACGGCGCCGGCGTATGCCGAAAGCTGCAAGGCGGCGCGATGTGTCCGTCGTTCCGGGCGACGCGCGACGAGAAGGACAACACGCGCGGCCGGGCCAACGTGCTGCGGTTAGCGCTTGT
Source organism: Planctomycetia bacterium (assembly GCA_005799265.1). Lineage (GTDB taxonomy): Bacteria > Planctomycetota > Planctomycetia > Gemmatales > Gemmataceae > SIAQ01. Next base: position 13,833 of record SYHD01000234.1, read on the forward strand.
CAGCGATGAGCCGATGAAAGCGCTTGCCGGCGATGGCGTCAACGACGTGCTCGATCTGTGCCTGTCGTGCAAGGCGTGCAAATCGGAGTGCCCGAGCAACGTCGATCTCGCCAAGCTCAAGGCCGAGGTGATGCACCTGCGCTACCAAGAACACCCGCGGCCGATGCTGCACCGTTTGCTCGCGCAGATGCACTACTGGAATCGCGTCGGCTCGCTGTTCGCCCCCGCGGCAAATTTCGTACAGCATAATCACTTGGTGCGCTGGCTGATGCACCACTTCGTCGGCGTCGACAAGAGACGCCGGCTGCCCGAGTTGCACTTCCGCAATTTTCGCCGATGGTTCGCCTGGCACAAGCGGCGCCGCACGATGATCCCTCGGCTCGAAGACACCGTGCTCCTGCTCGCCGACTGCTTCACGACTTACAACGAGCCGGCGATCGGCAAGTCGGCGGTGCGCGTTCTCGAAACGGCGGGTTTCGGCGTCGAGCTGGCGAACCTGACGTGCTGCGGCCGCACGCTCATCAGCAAGGGTTTTCTGGCGGAAGCGCGCGACCTGATCCACGCGCAAGCGCCGCGCTTGGCGTCGCGCCTCGCGCGCGGCACGCCGATCCTGGGCCTGGAGCCGAGTTGCCTGTTGACGCTGGTCGATGAATGGCCCGAACTCGCCCCCGGCCCCGCGACAGCGTTGATCGCCAAGGCCGCCCATCTCGCCGACGGTTGGCTCGCGAAACAGGTGCGAGAAGCAAGATGCGAACTCAAACTCGGTACTCCGTACTCGGTACTTCAAACTCAGCACTCGGCACTCGTCCACGGCCACTGCCACCAAAAAGCCCTCGTCGGCATGAGTGGAACCGCGAGCCTCTTGAAGCTCATCCCCGGCCTCGACGTGCACATGCTCGACACCGGCTGCTGCGGTATGGCCGGCGCCTTCGGCTACGAGAGCGAGCACTACGACCTGAGCGTCGCCATCGCCCAGCTCGATTTGCTCCCCGCGCTTGCACAACAACCCGATGCGCTCGTGATCGCGCCGGGCACGTCGTGTCGCCATCAGATCCGCGATCTCGCGGCCAGGCGGGCGCTGCATCCGCTCGAGTTGTTGGCGGCGGCGCTCGAAGCCAACCAACCATAGGGTTCCCGGTCTTGGGCGTGGATTTGCCGCGAGCGTGCGTTATTCCACGACGGTCAAACGGACCTCGCTGCTTCGTCCTTCGCGATCCGGGTTGTAGTATTCGTAGGCGCGGGCGGCAGGGACGGCGACTTGCGCCGGCATGACGGCGCGCAGACCATAGGCCAAATCCAGAGATTTTTCCGCCGGAAGCTCACGCAGGTAGACCAGCACGGCCAAAGGCTGAATTTCGTATTTGGCGATCCGCTCGTTCTTCAGCAAGTTCGCGAGAGATTCAGGTACAACCGTGAAACCCGCAGGAACGGGCAGCTCCACCATTACCATCGGAGCCGACTCCTTGGTTCGATTTGCGACAGTCGCAATGGCCGCGATGGTCTGGCCGACATTCAGCTTGTCTCGGTCGTACCTGATGCTCAAGCCTAGAGGCGAATCCGCGTCCCCCTTGTTGCTGGGGACGTGATAGCGGAACGTAACCTGGAAATTCGTCGCGGTGCCGGTCGGCTCGGCAAGCGTGAAGCTTTGCTTTCCCAGGCTCAGGTGGGCGGACAGGTCGAGCAGTTTCATGACCTCTGACTGATCGGCCCGCATAACCAGGGTTTCCTTTTTGCCCTGGCTCCAGGTCCATTCGATTCGGCGTTCACAGTCCTCGACCAGCGAACCCGTTCCTGCCAGCATCGCCTTGAGGGCGAGCACGGTGGCCTGGGTGGAGTGCCAGGTGCCTCCGGAATCCTGCTGCTGCACGATCCAGGACAGGGCAGCGCGAGCGCTGGCGAGATGCTTGCCTGATTGCAGGAAAGCCAGCGAGGCGAGGGCGGTCGTCTCGACGCTGCCGCTGCGGCCGCTGCCGTGAAACGTGGTTCGTCCGCCGAGGGGCTGTTCCCACCATATCTGTTTGCCGTCGGCTGAAGATCGCTTGAGTGCGTCCAGTCGATCGAGGTACGGCGCCGCATCACGTGCCGACGGATCCATGGCGTGCAGTGCGTTGCAAACCAGGGCGAGGACATGCGGATCGTGGATGTCTTCGGGCCGATGTCGCAGGAGAAACTGCTGCGTGTTCCTGACATCGTTTGTCGGCGCCGGCGTGCGAAAAACGGCCCAGGCGATGTAGGCGGTCGTGCTCAACCGGGCGAGCTCATCGCCGCCAAGCTTCCCTGGCGCACCGGCGGGGACGTGAGCTTCCGGCGCCCAGGAGCCGTCGGCCTGGCGTTTTTTCAGCAGCCAGGCTCGGGTGCGTTCGATCAAACGCGAATCAACGTCATGGACCCGGGCCATGTCTTCGAATTCCATCAGGCCATACGCGGTAAGGGCCTGATTGGCGGGAGGGTTGCCAAACCAGTCGAAACCGCCGCCGGCAACCTCGAAACTCACCAGGCGTTGATAGCCAAGGTTGATGTACTTGCGAGCTTTGTCCTCGATGGCTCGTGAATTTTTCTTGGTTCGCTGCAGGTAATCCAGCGCCAGCACGTTGGGATACGTCGTGGAAGACGTTTGCTCAAAACAGCCCGAGGGGAGGCGAAAGATCGAATCGAGTCCCTCGACCACCTGGCTGAATTGCGACGGATAAATCTTGACGAACAGCCGGCCGCTGCCCGGTATCGCCTCCTCCGGAAGGGTGATGGAAAAATCGGTTGGTTGTTTGGGCAGATTGCCATTCCACACGGTCTCGATGCGGCGCCCGCCGGGAAGCACCTCGATACGGCGTTTGACGGCGTCAGCCACTCCCGATCCGGTGGCAGCGACCTGCAATTCATGCGTCCCCACCTTCTTGGCCCGCAGCCGGAAGTGAGCGGATCGGACTTCACCTGGCGTCAATTTGAGCTGGCGCGATCCCGGTTCCTGACTCTCGTACCACTCGGCTGCGGCAAAATCCAGCTTCACGTCTTGAGGCTGATCGAGATAATTGTAAACCACGACCGGCACCGCGATCTCATCCCCCAGGGTCAGAGCAATCGGGAGGTTGATCTCGACGAAGAAGGGCTGAAATACCTTGATCTTTTCCTGGCTGGCGCCGAGCCGGCCGTCAAGCGTGACCGCGCTGGCCGTCAGCCGCCAGGTGGTGATCGAGTCTGCGAGCGGGAGGTCCAGATTCGCCCGGCCCTGGTCATCGGTGATCAACTCGGGCCGCCATAGCAGCGTCTCGGGGAACCACTGCCGCACGCGCGGCCCCGTAGTGCTCTCGGCCACAGGTTCGGGAATCCCTGGCATTTTCTTGTTCGCGTCCTTGAACCCCCAGATGGCCACTTCGATGTTCTTCAGATTATTGGCCATCTGGGTCCGGGAAGAAGCCTCGCGGACTTTCTGCACGGGAGGAACCATGAAACACATACACGTGAGCAACACAATTCCGATCATGCACGCCTCCGCGGCGCCTCCTTCAGAGGTCTTAAATACGCGGTATGTCAGAAAAGCCATACCGAGAATTCCCACGCAGATCCCGATGACGATCCAGGCTATCTTGATGACGCCGGCAAGCGATGTTTCAGTCGCCTCGCAGGCTCGAACATTTTCTGGATAGGTCGTGGCAAAGAATGTGGTTGGCCCCTGCGGATTACGCAGTACGGCGAGAACGCTTTCTGGAACGCTGCCATTCTGGACCAGTTTTTCGAACATGGGATCGTCCAGCACGTCAAAGATGCGCCGACTATTATCGACATAGGGGAGCAACGCCTTGATCATCGCTTCGCGATCAGCTGGAGCCTTTTGAACATTGGCGGACAAGGCGAAGAGAGCCTGGTCGAACGTGCGGCGTTCTTCCTCTTTGTCGGGCGCTGGCGGCGACCAGGACGCGAGATGCAATGCGGGCTGCAACAGCTCGGGCGCCACGGTGTAGAAGGATTGCTCCGTGCTGGTAGATTGCTGGAGCACGGCGAAGACCGCCTCGTCCACGGCAGCGAGACTCAGAGCGCCGGGGATGGGTTTGCCGAGCGGGTCCGCAAGCTGGAATCGCAGCTTGGCCACGCTGGCCGGCTGGTACTCGGGCCGATCCAGCGTGGTCGTGATGGTTACCTGGCTGGCGGGGCGAATGTAAACGAGGCGTGTTTTGACTCCCTTGTTCCCCTTGGGACCGAGCCGATACGCGGATAGTTGCATCGTGCCGGAAAGTTCGGGCGGCAGATCGAGCCCGTATTCGCCGCGCCCCTTGGCCACGGGTATCGCCGCGGTGAGCAGCGTCTGTCCGTCCTTGTGAACATCGACAAGTACGGGTTCGCTGAGGGCGCTCAGCGCGGTGAGCCGCATCGTCTCCCCGCCTGCATAGACAGCCTTGTCAGTGCGAAACAGGAAGTCATCGTCGGCCTGGCCCGGGTTCCATGTCACCTGCGCGCGGCCGATCCGGCCCTGGTCGTCGGTGGCGCGCACCGTCCATTCAACGTTTTTGCCGGTTGGAGTGAACTCAAAGCTCGCTACTCCTAGAGCGCTTGTCGTCAGCTCCTTGTCGCTACCGGAAAAGGCGATGCGGGCCCGCGCCGGTCGGCCGATGACATCGTGGACGTAAAAGAAAATCCGATTCGGCAGCTTTTCGACCAGCGTACCTCCTTCCAGGATGCTCTCGATACGCAACGGTTGACTCGTGGCCGGCACGGAGATCTTGCGGGTTTGCGCCTGCCCGGCGCGATCGGTGATGGCGGCACTCAACTCAAGGGATAGATCTTTGTCTTTGAGAGTTTCAGGCAGCGGCGGAAATACGAACGTGGTTGTTCCCCCGGCGTCGGTGCGCAGTTTAAGCTCTCGGCGAACAAGTTCGCCGGCAAAACCATTGCCGTGCAACTGCAACTCGACGTGCGCATCCGCGACGGGCTTGCCGAAAAAGTAGGCCGCCTGCAACTTCCCGCCGACGCGTTGGCCCGGCTGGTAATAGGGCTGGTCCGCGAGCAGATCGATCTTGAACTTGGGGAGCACATACGGCTTCACCTCGACCGTTAGCTTGCTGGTCGTATCGCCCACCTGACATTGAATCGTGTATGGTCCGTGTAGGATTTCGTAGGCCAACGGGCAGGCGCTGCTGGAGATCCCGAATGCACTCGTTACGTCTTTTTGCTTGAAGATGATGTTGCCGGCTGGATCGGCAACGGTAAAAACCGCCGTCTGTCCAGCGATCGGTTTCAGGTCGAGACTGCGCAAGGCCAGGGAGCGCACCTGAATGGTTTGGCCCGGCTGATAGACAGGCCGATCGCTGGTGAGCATGAGCTTCCAGGAATGCACCAGCTGCACGGACCGGACCATCGTCTGGGGCCGCCAACCTGTGCTGGCCGAGACGCGAAGATCGTAGGTGCCGTCCTTCCAAGCGGGCAATTGAAACGAGGGCTGCCCCGTTCCCTGAGCGTCGGTCTTGAAGTCGGCCAGGTGAACCCACTGGTCGAGCGCCGGATCGCGCATGGCGATCTTGATCGGCACGTTTACCAGGCCCGTCCCTCGATTGGGATCCACGAGTTCGACACGCAAGGATCGTTTGGTCCCGGCGTGCAGCTTGCTCTGACACAGGACCCGCAAATCGTAAGGCGCCGGCGCCAGCGTCCAGTAATAAACGTGCAGACAGAAAAACAGCATCGCCGCGGCGGCGCCAAGCCACCCGGCGCGGCGATACCAGCGGCGTGGAGCGAGTTGCGTTTGCGCGCTCGCGTTGTCGTGCTGGGCGATCCTGGCCAGGGTCCTCTGAATCAACTCGGGGCTCGCTTCGCTTGGCGGAAGTTGTTTCAGTGCGTTGTAACGTTGCCCCGCTTCCTCGAGCGCCGCCTGGCAAATCTTGCAGCGCGCGCAGTGCTGCTCGACATACTCGTTCTGTGCGGGCGTGAGCAGATCGTGAACGTAACTGTCCGCCTGTTCCAGAATGTGTTCGAATGGTGCGGCCATTTGATTTTCCTCTGCGTGTTTGTGAAAATGGCGCGACAGGCGCGAATCAATCGTCTTGTCCCAACCGACCTTCGAGCATCTCGCGCAAGGCGCACAAACCGCGGTGCATGTGGCTGCGTACCGTGCCTTCGGGTTGATCGAGCACCAGGGCGATTTCCGCATACGACATTTGCTGCCAGATGCGCAAGACGACGACGACGCGCTGCGGCTCCGGCAGATGAGCGACCGCGGCGGCAATGATCGTTGCCCTCTCCATGGCCAGCACCGACGTAACCGGCGAACTCCGCCCCGGGAACGACTCCGGCAGATCCTTGTCCGCGAGAGGCGCCGTGGGGAGCACGGCCCGGCGAAAGTCAGAACGGCAGCGGTTCACCGCGATGGCGTACAGCCACGTCTTAAAAGGCCGGGGATACTCGTAAAGACCGCGCTTGCACCACACCGCCAGGAAGACCTCCTGAAAGAGTTCTTCGCCGCGGTGGTAATCGCCGGTCATGCGCTGAAGGAAGCTCAACAACGGCGTGGCGTGACGGCGCATCAAGGTTGCCAGGGGCGCGTTTTTTCCCTTGGCCACCTCCGCCATCAATGCTTCATCGCCCGTTGGTTCGTTCATGAGCCTGGCCCATGGAATCTCGATGGGATGTGTCCGGCTGCAACCTATTACGCACGTTCCCGTGATTTCGTTGCGACAAAAATGGCAAAGCCGACATCGTTTCCGCCGAGGCCAGCGGGGCCGGTTCGATCTCCGTCTGGGTAGTTCGGGCTGGCGTTACAAGAAATGTAACCGTTCACCCATCTCCCCTGTACTCAGGGGAGATGGGTTGGGGGTGAGGGGTTGGAGCGTCGCGCAACGGTCTGTTCTCCCCCTCACCCCCGACCCCTCTCCCCCCGAGTACAGGGGGAGAGGGGAGGTAAATGGGTTACCAAGAAATGTTGCCAGAAGAATGGCTGCTTTTGACGGTGCGAATCGGGACTGCTGACCGAAGAGAAGAACAGCTTGCTGGGCCTAATTGGCTGCGCAGCCTCGTTGTCGGCGCGGCGCCGGTCGACAACAGGACTCACTCCGCGTGAAAGCACACACGCAAGCCAATGGCGTCGTCTCCCCAGGTGGGCGCCAGCTTGTATCGGCTCGCCGAGCGACAGTAATCGGGATAGATGCCCCACGCTCCGCCCCGCATCACTCGGTCCTTTCCGGTCGCCGGCCCCTGCGGATCGACCACATCGCTCCACGGATAATCCCCATGCCAGTCCTGACACCACTGCCAAACATTGCCACACATGTCGTGCAGTCCCCACGCATTGGCCGGGAAGCTTCCGACGAGAGTCGTCTTTTTCCTGAACACCCCCTTCGTGCCGTTCCCATAGGCGACATCGCCGAGGTAGTTCGCCTGATCCGTCGAGATGGTTGCGCCGAAGAAAAATGGCGTCGTCGTTCCTGCGCGGCAGGCATACTCCCATTCAGCCTCGGTCGGGAGTCGGTAGGGTCTCTTGTCCTTGGCCCCAAGCTTCTTCACAAAATCCTGGCCATGCTCCCATGAAACTCGCTCCACGGGGAGGCGCTTTTCGCTCTGGAACTTGGCGGGATTCTTGCCCATGATTGTCTGCCATTCCTCCTGGGTGACGGCATGAACGCCCATGTAGAAGCCCCTGGTCAGCGTGACCTTGTGTTGAACTTCATCGTCACGCCTTTCTTTTTCGTCCTTGGGGCTCCCCATCATGAAGCTGCCCGGAGGTATCCAGACGAATTTCATACCGATGGCGTTGGTGAAGTTTTTGGGTGGGTCTTTTTGTTGCGCGCGGATCGGGATATGTGCCAGAGCGGCAGCGTGACCTATCCAGGCAAGGGTCAAGAGCGTGAGAACCTTTGGCATGTTGTCCCCTTTGCACGCCGGTTATTTCTTGTACCTTCGATGCCCCACGGTCTTGCCTGACTTGAGATCCACGATCTCCAGATATTGTCCGGCGCTCTCGTCGCCGAATACGCGGACGGCGTCGCTGTTGATGATCTCCAGATTCACGGAGTTAGAATACCTGGAATGGGGGATTGGGCCGAGCCCTTGGAGGGGAGTTTTCCAAAGCTGCTTGCCAGTCTTCAAGTCGCAGGCAATCAGCGTGCAGCCCGTCCTGCCGTGTCCGAAATCGGCGTAAACCAGCACGTCGCCGCTGGACGTGAAAACCGAGCGGTAGTGTCCCGTCCAGGCGACGAGTTCCTTGCCGCCAGCCACGACCCGAATGATGATCGGGCCAGGCTTGTTGCTCGGTCGGATCAGTTCCACCTGATAAGCCATCGAAAACCGCAGAAACGAGTCGGTGACGCTGGCCTGCTCCGTTGAGAATTTCCAGGGCATGGCGTCTGCTATTTTTTGGTAATCCTGCCCATGACCAACCGCGGCACCGACGAGGATGATGCCGAACACCCACGGCAAATGAGAGAACCGCTTCATGGTCGCCTCCTGATGTCCGTTGTCCCGAACAGCGAATCGTGGCCTTTGCTGGAAGGTTTGCTCAAATCACGAATCAGATCACCGTCCCGTCGAGCACGGTCGCGCTCTTGGGAATGACGACGATGCCGTCGCGGATGACGAAGTTCGGGCCTTCGCCATTCTTGAGTTTGTCCTTGTTGAAGAGATGTACGTTGGCGCCGACGCGGGCGTCCTTGTCGAGGATGGCGTTGTCGATCACCGAATTGTCGCCGATGCCGACGTTGGGCAGGCCGCGGCGCTGGTTCTCCGATTTTTCAAGGGCGGTCTCATAGCGGTCGGCGCCGATGATGACGCTGTTCTTGATGGACACGTTCTTGCCGATCTGAGTGCGAATGCCGATGACGCTGCGCGTGATCTTGGTCCCCGAGTTGATGGCGCAGCCATCGGAGATCAGGGCGTGATCGAGCACGGCCGCGTTGATGCGCGAAGCGGGCAGATAGCGCATGCGCGTGTAAATCAGCCCTTCCGGCGCGTGAAAGACGAACGGGGGATGCTCGGCAGTCAAGGCAAGGTTTGCCTCGTGATACGACTTCACGGTGCCGACGTCTTCCCAGTAGTTGTCGAAGAGGTGGGCATGGATGCGGCGCGTGTTGAGGCTGCGCGGGAAGATATCTTTGCCGAAATCGGTGGCCAGCGGGGGTTCGTTCAAGAGCTGGATGAGAGCGTCGCGATGGAAGAGATAGATGCCCATGCTCGCCAGGAATGGCCGGCCGTTGCACGGGACGCCCCGCGTTTCCATCCACGCCTCGGACATGCGCATCGGTTCGAGCTTGTCGGGCGTCTGCGGCTTTTCGACGAAGCCGTTGACGCGCCCGGTGTCGTCGGCGTGCAGGAGGCCGAGTTGCGAGGTTTGCTCCTCGCGCACCGGCATGACGGCGATGGTCACCTCCGCGTCGGTCTGGCGATGCGTTTCCAGAAGTTGGCGAAAGTCCATGCGATAAAGCTGATCGCCCGACAAGATCAGCACGTCACGGCACGGATCCTCGTGGACGTAGCGGATGTTCTGCCGGACGGCGTCGGCCGTGCCTTGGTACCAATCGGATGCTTCGTTGGTTTGCTGGGCAGCCAGGATTTCGACGAAACCCTTCGAGAACGGATCGAATTTGTACGTATTGAGGATATGGCGATGCAAACTGACGCTGAGAAACTGGGTCAGCACGTAAATGCGATTGAGCTCGCTGTTGATGCAGTTGGAGATCGGGATGTCGATCAGGCGATATTTACCGCCGATGGGGACCGCCGGCTTGCTGCGCAGCATAGTCAGCGGGTAAAGGCGGGTACCGCGTCCGCCGCCGAGGATCAAGCTCAAGACTTCACGATGCATGATGGAGAGTTCCTGCCATTCCGAGGAGACAAGGATGCCCGCCGCCGGCGTCGGGGCGATCCCGGCGAATGCGGGTATCAATGTAGCAGGGGGCGGGCAATTGGGTAGAGAAATCTCGTGAAAGTTTGGTGGCGTCTCCGTTTGTGGTATGGTCGCTTTTCGCTCCGCGAAAGGCGACGAACTCAGACACCACCGAACCGTTGCGGGACGCGCATCGCCCCGGAGTATTTGTACAGTTCGCAGATCGTGTTTTGCGCCAGGCTCTTCTTTGTCCATCCAAAACGCGGCCACTCTTCGCCGACGCGCCAAGATGGTCACTAGAATAATGGTCACACATGGCTCGAATTCCAATTCCGGGAGAACGAACGTGCCACGATGCCTGGTTACCGGCGGAGCGGGGTTCATCGGCTCGCATCTTGTGGACGCGCTCCTTGCGAACGGGGAGACGGTCCGCGTTCTCGACGACCTCAGCTACGGCAATCGCGCCAATCTAACCCAAGCCGCGCATCGGATCGAGCTGATCCACGGCAGCGTTGCCGACGCGGACGTTGTGCGTAAAGCGGTCGCCGACTGTGAGGTCGTCTATCACCTGGCGGCGATCGCCTCGGTGACGAAGAGCGTCGAGACGCCGATCCTTTCGCACGATATTTGCGCGACCGGCACTCTGCAAGTGCTCGATGCGGCCCGCCGTTGCGGTGTGCGTCGCGTCGTTTTCGCAGGCAGCTCCAGCGCATATGGTGATCAGCCCGGCGACGTGCGTTCCGAAGACGACGCGCTGATGCCCCTCTCCCCCTACGCGGCCGCCAAGCTTGCTAGTGAGCACTACTGTTCGGCGTTCACCGCGGTCTATGGGCTCGAGACCGTGCGATTGCGTTTCTTCAACGTGTTCGGCCCGCGCCAGGATGCGCGCAGTCCCTATTCGGGCGTCATCGCGCTTTTCATCGCGGCCATGAAAGCCGGCAAGACGCCGACGATATTCGGCGACGGAACACAATCGCGCGACTTCATTTACGTTGCCGACGTGATCCAGGCGCTGCGGCTGGCCGCAAACGTGACGGGCGCCGTTGGCCGAGTCTACAACATCGGCAACGGCAAGAGCGTGACGATCCTCGAGCTGGTCCAACACCTGAACGATCTGCTCGGCCTGCGGATCCAACCCATCCATCAACCACTGCGAGCTGGCGACGTACGCGTTTCCCAGGCCAGCATCGAGCGCGCCCGCAAAGAGCTAGGGTTTCAGCCTACGGTATCCTTTCGCGACGGAGTGGCCAACACCTTGGCGGCACATCTCGGATAAGATTCGTCGCGAAAACGATTTCCCAATTCGTCGCGTTCTAGCTGATTGACTCATTCATCCCAAATTATGGGCGAGCGTCTCTCTGACTTTTCGCGGGGGTCTTGACGTAGACCTCAAGCGTCGGGTGGGATAGGCGACCGCCGACAAATAATATACATTTGTACAAAATTCTATTAAATCAGGAAACAAGCGTCAATAAGTAATTTTCAGCACAATCGGAAAATTGCATAATATGGATAAATTGACATAGCCGGGTTCATTCACTTCTGCTAACTATACCCCCCCTGAAAGCCCTTCGTGGTGAAGGGTGCAAGTTTGTTGCAAAATACGGAGGATCCTGGATGCACTGCTATTTGACAATCGCCCTCCTCTCGTGCGCCCCCACTGCCTCTTGGGAGAGCGATTATGGCCAAGCTCAGCAGCACGCGATCAACCAAAGGAAGCCACTCGCTGTCGTGATCGGCTCGGGAACCAATGGTTGGACGAGATTCCTGCGCACGGATAGCCACGCCGTTCAGGTTGACAGGCTATTGGCCGACCATTACGTTTGCGTCTATCTGGACATCGAAACGGCTGCGGGAAAGACGATGGCGCAGGCGTTTAAGATCAATGCTCGCGCTGGTCTGGTTATCAGCGATCGCAGCGGCGACTCACAAGCATTTTGGCATCAAGGGGATATGACCAGCGACGAAATGGCCCGCTCTCTCGCCAGGTATTCAGACATCAACGTCGTCGTCAAGCACACAGAATACCTGGATGTAAAGGCGGACGTCAAACCCACCGAGAAAATCGCCCCCGTCGTCCTATCCAGCTACTATCCGGCACCCGCCACCTATGCCCAGGCTCGGCTAAAGGCGATCAGCCAAAAACGGCCGCTGGCCATCGTATTTGGCACCGGCGCCAACGGTTGGACGAAGATCCTGCGAACGAATAGCCCGGATCCGCAAATCGAGAAGCTTTTGGCCGAGCAATACGTTTGCGTCTATATCGACGCCGACACAGCCGATGGCAAGAAGACGTCCCAGGCTTTCGGCATCAGCGGCAACGTCGGTTTGGTCCTCAGCGATCGAAGCGGCCAGGCGCAAGCGTTTTGGCATGATGGTGATATGACCGACGGCAACATGATCCACTACCTCACCAAGTACGCGGATGCCCAGGTGGTGGTGGCACAAACGGAGACTGCTTACACCAACAGTTCGAATTACTTTGGCAGGTACCAAGTTGGCTTCCCGAGTGCAAGCTATTCAGTCGGGGCGTCCAGGACGACCTCGTCGGCCAATTGCTGACGATGACATTTCCGCCTCGGTCGAGGCAATACCCCATCGTCAATCCTGAAAAAGAACAAGCGTGCTCCGACTGGGAGCACGCTTTTTTATTGCCGTTTGCGTAGGCGCTGCAAGAACTTAGGAGAAAATCTGAAGAACGGCTACTGTTTCTCGCCCTGCGTCAAGAAGCGCTTGATGCGGTAGCCGGGGTGGTCGCGCAGCCATGCCAGAACGGACTGACGAATCTCATCGATGTCTTTGACCTTCGCAGGAGACTTCCAGCCGTCCTGAGGCCCAATACCGATTTGCGCGAAGATCTGGTAAGCATTGGCCGGATCGCCGAATCGGCCGGGCTGCCATTTCGACGCTAACAGCGCGTCGAGAATCAGCTTGCTTTCGTCGGCGTCTATCGGTTCCTGCTTGTTATTGAAGGGAGGCTTCTGGGTGCGGTGTTTGCCGATCTGAATGGAAGCGGCCAGCAGTCGTTCTTCGGAATCTTTGGATTTCAGCGCCGTTAGCGGATCGGCCAGGATGACCACGACCTTTTTGGCCAACTTGACCTCGTCCGCGAAATTCTTGTCTTGGGCGGCGACGAAGTAGCCGAAACCCGGCGCCTGATAGAACTTACCCTCGGCATGCTTGGTAATCATGAAGAGGCCATCCTGCCCCGCTTGAAGCTGCGGCGAGCGGTTGCCTCCGCCAGTGATTGGCACGCCCGGCTTGGGCGGGACCGGCGGCACAAAGCCGACGCGGATCGTTTTCTCATCCTTCAGGCCGCGGATCGTCTGACTGATCGTCACGACCGCGATACGATATTTCACGGTCTGCTTGGCGCCGGGGAACTGTTTCGCATCGACATCTTGCGGTTCGATCGCGGTGACGCGGCCGACGAAGACCGCATCGGAATTGACGATGCGGACCGGCCCAGGCGGCGGCGCGGCGATTAGGGCCCAGGCGGCGTTACACACGATCGCCGCACCGACGATGGCCAGACTCAACGCCAATAGTTTCTTTCGCATGATCGAGGTCTCCAGATTCGGGAAGAGCTGCTGAAATTAGACTACCCGTGTCAGCACAACTTGGAAAGAGGCGGTGGCCAGTTCCCGTCAGCGCTTCCCAAATCATGCGGCGGCTGCTGGACTGCGCGCGGACGCCGACATAACCTGAGCGTGACGGGTTACCTACTTGACGCGCCCGACAAGTGTCGAATCGCTCCGTTAGCCGGACGCGCAAGCGACGGATTTTTTCATGTCCGTTGCGTGCGCGTCCGGCTAACACGTTGCAATGGCCGCCAGCATCATACATGGGAGATTTTTCATGTCCGAAAAACGCAAGAGCCTGACCACCACCGAAGGCATGGGCCGGGCGCCCAATCGCGCCATGCTGCGCGCCGTCGGCTTTCACGATGACGACTTCACGAAACCCATGATCGGCGTCGCCAACCTGCACTCCGACATTACGCCGTGCAATGCCCATCTCAATCGGCTGGCGCAGAAGGCGATCGAGGGCATCCGCGCGGCCGGCGGCGTCGGGCAGACCTTCGGCGCGCCGACCGCCTCGGACGGCATCATGATGGGCCATCAGGGCATGCGCTATTCCCTCGTCTCACGCGAGGTCATCGCCGACTCGATCGAAGTTGTCGCCGGCGGCATGAATCACGACGGCGTCCTCGCCATCGGCGGTTGCGACAAAAACATGCCCGGCTGCCTCATGGCCATCGCCCGGCTCAACGTACCGAGCATCTTCGTCTACGGCGGCTCCATCCTGCCCGGCGTCGGCGAGACGGGCAACGACATCGATATCGTGTCGATCTTCGAGGCGGTCGGCCAATATCAGGCCCACAAGCTCAGTGCCGAGGGAGTGCACAAGGTCGAATGCGAGGCGTGCCCCGGGGCCGGCTCGTGCGGCGGCATGTATACCGCCAACACCATGAGTTCCGCGATCGAGGCGATGGGCATGTCGCTCCCTTACGACGCCAGCTATCCCGCCGTCTCCGCCGCCAAGGATAGAGAGACATTCTTGTCGGGGAAATATCTGGTCCAGCTCATTGAGATGGGGATCAGGCCGCGCGACATCATCACGCGCCGCGCGCTCGAAAACGCCTACACCGTCGTGCTGGCGCTCGGCGGCTCGACCAACGCGGTCTTGCACTTGATGGCGATTGCCCGCGAGGCCGAGGTGGCCTGGACGCTCGCGGACTTCGATCGGCTCGGCGACAAGGTTCCCGATCTCGCCGATCTCAAGCCTGCGGGCAAGCACGTGATGTTCGACTTGCACAAGGTCGGCGGCACCCCCGCGGTCATGCGCGCCCTTCTCGACGCCGGCTATCTGCACGGCGATTGCCTGACTGTCACCGGCAAGACGCTCGCGGAAAATCTGCGCGACGTGCCGAGCATCTATGCGCGCGAACAGAAAGTCATCAAGCCTGTGGCCGCGCCGATGCATCCGACCGGGCACATCATCATTCTCAAGGGGAACCTCGCGCCGGAAGGCGCGGTGGCGAAGGTCGCGGGCCTGAAATTGCGGAAGATCAGCGGCCCGGCCAAGGTGTTCGACGGCGAGGAAGCGTGCTTCGCGGCCTTGCAAGCGCGCGACATCAAGGCCGGCGACATCGTCGTCGTCCGCGGCGAGGGCCCTGTCGGCGGACCCGGCATGCGCGAAATGCTGTCCGTCACCGCGGCCCTGTCCGGGCAAGGACTCGGCGAACACGTCGGACTCATCACTGATGGGCGATTCTCCGGCGGCTCGCGCGGCCTCGTCGTAGGTCACGTCGCCCCCGAAGCATGGGTCGGCGGCCCGATCGCGCTGTTGAAGAACGGCGACGTGGTAACGATAGACGCTGACAAGAAAGAAGTCTCGGTCGCACTCAGTTCCGATGAATGGACGAAACGCAGGGCCGCCTGGACGCAACCGCCGCCGCGCGAAAAGCGCGGCGTACTGGCGAAGTATGCGCGGACGGTGACCTCGGCGTCCGAAGGGGCGACGACGTCGTGAACGGTCGGCTAGAATCACTGGAGGAAATTGCGCGCCAGCCAAATAATTCCGTAGACGAGGAGGATGACGGCGCCGACAAGCGGCACCACCACGAGCGCGACGCCCGCCCAATAGCGAAGGCTGGCGCGGCGAGCGTCGTCTTCTTTCTTGACGACATCCTGCAGCTCGCGTTGGCGCTCTTCTTCTTCCAGCTTCTTGTACTGCTGGCGATACCTGGCGCCTTGCTTGTCGGCGGCCTTCTTGGTCATCTTGCTCAATGCCGTTCCCTGGAATTCCTTGAACGTCGCCGCCGAGCGGAAGCCTTCGGTCGGGCTATGGCTGACGCGGACGTTGGGCGAGATGGCGTCGCTCTCGAGCAACCTCTGCAACTCTGAAGTGGTGCACTTGCGGAGGATCGGCGTGCCGTCGGGCCCTTTTTTTTGTACGTACCAGATGTTCGCATCCACGTTCGAGGGGGCTGTTTCGCCGGGCGGACTGTAGCCGGCCTGCTCGCTGCGATCGACCGCCTTCGTATGCTCCACCTTCGCTGTCTCGGCTTTCGCATGCGCCGCTCCCGATTCGGCCGTCGCGATGAAGGAGAGCGTAGTGCTGGCCAGATTCAGGCTTTCGAGGTCTTTGATCAAGTCTTCACAACGCTGGTAACGCTTCTCCGGAGTCTTGGCGGTCATCTTGGCAAGAATGAGATCGAGCCGTTCCGGGACGTTGTCATTCACTTGGCGCGCGGGCGGAAACGTGCCCCGTTCCTTGGCGCGGATGACATCGGCGAGGGCCTCGTCATGGAACGGGGGCCGACCCGTCAAGAAGGCGTATAAGGTGCAACCCAGCGCGTAGATGTCGGAACGGCCGTCGATCGATTTGGCGTTGCGCGCCTGTTCGAGCGGCATGTACCAGGGGGTACCGACGGCGTGACCGGTCTGCGTCAGCGACATGTCGTCGTCATGCGTCTTGACCATGCCTAGATCGGCGACTTTCACCATGCCGGTCTTCGTCAGCATGATGTTGTCGGGCTTGATGTCGCGATGTACTATCTCTAGCCCATGGGCGTAGGCCAGCGCCTTGGCGCAGTCAATGACGATGCGCACTGAATCTTCGACTGGCAATCGACCCAGCTGCTCCAGACATTTCTGGGCGCTCTGGCCCGAAACGTACTCCATCGCGACGAAGTGCCAGCCTTCAAACTCGTCGACAGCGTAGGCCGAGATGATGTTCGGATGATCCAGCTTCATGCCCATGACCCGGCCTTCGCGGTAGAATCGCTTGACCAGCTTGGGATTGTTGGCAATGTGCGGGAAGAGGACCTTGAGCGCAACGACACGGTTGGAGGTGAGTTGCCTGGCCTTGTAGACCACCCCCATGGCGCCTTCGCCCACCTTTTTGAGTAACTTGTAATCGCCCAGCGTGACCACGTCCTTGCCGAGGACAGGCGAAGGAGATACGGGCGTAAGGTTGGCGGGCGCGGAGAGTTCCCCATCGTCGGACTTTTCGTCCTGCCCCATGACGCGCGTCGAACCGAGTTCATTCCAGAGTGGGTCGTGTTCATCGGGCGTGGACGGATCGTCCAAGAGGCGCGTCTCCAGATCGGGGGGAGGCGCCTTGCCCTTGGCTCGTTCACCGTCGCCGACCTTCTTGGGGGAAGGCGGTCGATTTTCCATGCGTTCCTCTGGCATGTGCCCTCGACTTGGCGCCTGGGCCGGAATCAGGTCGTCTTTCCGCTTGGCCAGTAATTCCCAGCTGCATGGGATTCGTCCTGGGGGACTGGAATTCTGGTAGTGTCTCAGTTTCGACCGTAGACCTCACGCTCCGCGTGAGGAATCCTCACGCGGAGCGTGAGGTCTACGATGGTCGTGCGAAACTGAGACACTACCGGAATTCTCGCAGTTTGGGAGAATGTGCACAACACCAGTATAGCATAGCAGATGGAGGGTGACGTATCTATCAATCCTATCGTCTTGTCATCTCTCGTCATCACAAGACGCTGCGCCAACGGTACTCCATTCGGCGGTCCCGTTCTGGCCATTTCTCACGTCGCCTCCGCCATCACCTGCAACTGCACCAGGCTGCGATTTTGCTCTTTCTCCAGATACTCGCGCCCTTTCTTCACGTTGATGTGGTCCCACGGCAGCACTTCCTCCATCGGCCGATGACGCTGCGAGTAGAACGCCGTGTCGATGCCGAGGTCCGCGAAGGTCTGCCACCAGATCTCCGGCTGGAAGCATTCGCTCCAGCCGTCGAGTCGGCAGCCGCGCCGCCATGCTTCTTCAAGCGCGACCGCCACCCGGCGATCGCCGCGCGTCAGCACGCCTTCGAGCAGGCTCAGATTGATGTCATGCTGTTTGATCTTGACGCTCTTGAGCCGGCAATTGCGGCGCAGATATTGCCCCGCCCAGTGCAGATACTCGCGCGTCTGCATGCCGTTCCATTGATACGGCGTGTGCGGTTTCGGAATGAAGTTCGACACCGACGTCGTCACCTCGACGAAACGGCCGCGCACTTCTTTGCCGATGCGCGAGATCGTCTCCGACTGTTCGAGGATGCCGTCAAGATCGACTTGGCGTTCGCCGGGCAGCCCGATCAGGAAGTAGAGCTTGACGCGCTGCCAGCCTGCCTGGAACGCGGCGCGGCAGCCTTCGTAGAGGTCCTCGTTCTTGATCGGCTTGCGGATCTGTTCGCGCATGTCGTCGCGTGCCACCTCCGGCGCCAGCGTCAGACCCGATTTGCGCACGCCCTTCATCAGCTTCGGCAAACTCTTGAGCTGATGATTGACGCGCAAGCTCGGCAGCGAGATGCTGACGCCGAGCGGCATGAACACCTCGTGCATGCGGTTGACCAGCTCCTCGAAGTAGGGATAATCGCTGGTCGAGAGACTAAGCAAGCTAATTTCCCTATGCCCCGTGTTGCGATAGCTGTCGAGGGCCGCCTGTACGATCGTCTCGACGGACCGCACGCGCAACGGCCGCTTGATGACGGTCGACTGACAGAAGCGGCATTGCCAGGGGCAGCCGCGCATGATCTCGAGGGCGATGCGATCGTGCGGCGTCTCGACGAACGGCACCACGGGCTTCGTCGGCAGCGGGATGGCGTCGAAGTCTTGCTCGATGGTACACGCGCGCACCTCACGTGGGACATCGCTGCGCGTGCGATTGACCGCCGCTATAGTGCCGTCCGAGTGATATTCGGGCTCGTAGAACTGCGGCGCGTACGCCCAGGTCGTCTGGCCGACGAGTTCCGCCAGCATTTCGGCGCGGACACCCCCGTTTAGCCCCGCCTCGCAGAGGCGGCCGGGCGCCGCGCCCTCGGCGTTCTGCGAACGCCGGCTAAACGATTCCTTGAGGCTCATCCACTTCTCCATCACCCACGGCAAGCTTTCCTCCCCGTCGCCGATGATGAAGAGATCGACGAACGGCGCCAGCAACTCCGGGTTTTGCGCCCCCGGGCCGCCGGCGATGACGAGCGGATCGCGCAGGGTGCGATCCTTGGCGTGCAGCGGGATGCCGCCGAGATCGAGCATCGTCAGTACGTTCGTGTAGCAGACTTCGTACTGCAGGCTGAAACCGACGATGTCGAATTTGCACAGCGGCGTGAACGTCTCCAGGCTATAGAGCGGCAGATTGGCGCGGCGCAGTTCGGCCTCGAAATCGATCCACGGCGTGAACGCGCGTTCGCACGCCCACTGCGGATCGTTGTTCATGATCGTGTATAGCACTTGCAGCCCGTGATGCGACATGCCGAGCGTGTACGCATCCGGAAACGCCAGGCACAGTTTGCCTCGCACCTTGCGATGATCCTTGACGATGCTGTTGAGCTCGCCGCCGAGGTACTGCGCCGGCGTCTGCACGCGCGGCAAGAAACGAAGGACGGCGTCTTTGAGGGGGGTGTTTCGCATGAGGATATGGTACGCCGGAAAGAGCAGCGATGAAAGGCGATTTTCGCGCTCCGGTCTCCTCATTTTTCACTACTAACCGCGGCTGGCACGGCAATTCCCGCCATGAGACGAGCCTGCCAATCGACCGAATTCTCAGTCGTCCGCACGGGCTCAGAACGCGGTTCACCAAGCAAATAGCCGACGTAAAACAGCGTCGCCCAGGCGTGGATACCATACCCGTGGATCCACACGGTCTCGCTGAATCCGCCGAGGATGACCGAAAGAACGAACAGGACGCAACTGCTCCAAAGCAGCGCGTTGCGAGGCCGCCAACGTGCGTGCGCGGCATCGACGATCGACCAGGCTAGAGACGGCGCAAGCAGCACGAAGCTGCACGATTCGGTCGCGGGGCCGAGCAGCATCATCCACGCGATGGCGAGGGCCGAGCTTGATGTCAAGAGGGCCCGCGTCGACCAGCCTAATTGCCGCCGATGCCAGCACAAACCCGCGACGGCCGCCCCTGCCAAGACTTGCAGCACATGATAGGCGGTTCGGCTGACGGGCAAGTCGTAGAGATGAATCAGCAGCCACAGATCGCGATACATTTCCCTCAGGGGTATGGACGTGCGATCTTCGGCGCCTAAAAGTGCGATCCATTTCGCGTATTGGCCGAGCACATAATCCGGATGCTGGCACAAGAACGGCAGCAAGAGGCTCGCCGCCAGCGCGACGGCGGCACGGCCAAGAAGCTGGCGCGGGTAGAGTAAGATCAGCACCATGCCGAGCGCGAGCGGATAGAGCTTGCAGATGAACGCCGCCGCGATGAGGACGCTCGCCAGGGTCCAGCGGCGATCGGCGACGGCGGCGACCGACGCCAGCATGTACGCGATCACGAGGATGTTCGCCTGCCCATTGTTAATGCTGTGCAAGGCGAGTGGGATCGTTGCCAGGGAAAGCCAGGCAAAAAGCTCAGCCGACGCGGCTTGCGGCAATACGCTGCGCTCGAACCAGCGCAACGCGCCGAGCATGGCCGCGACGCTGAGAAGCCGCCAGAGCACGCCGCCGAGCGAATCGGGCAGCCAGCCGAACGGCGTCATCAGGATCGCGCACGTCGGGCTGTAGCGGTAGCCTGGCTGCACGTCGGGACGGCGAAAGGGTTCGTAAAGCTCGTCCGCGTGCCACCAGAGATTGGCGGACGCACTGAGCATCGGATAGACGGTCTTTTTTTCGGGCGAAATGAAGACGCGCACGCTGACAAAGAGCAGAATCGTGCCCCAGGCCGCGATCGCGAGGCGTTCCCAGCGCGAACGCGCCAACCACCAGGCGTACCATCTCGCGTGTCCCAAGGCATCCTCCGTGACGCACGATTGCCGCTTGCGGCTTAGCATTCGCGTATTCACGTCCGAACGCTAAGCCGCAAGTGGCAGACTAACATGAATCACCGCACTATTTCAATCGGAGGTTGCGGCGATCAGGGCGCATGCAAGTAGTCGCACACTTTCGCCGCGACGAGGCCTGCCTGTTCCGTGCAATCGTTGAGCGCGACGCCGCGATAGGCGTTGCCGGCGAGCCACAGACCTGGATGTTGCACGAGTCGGCTGTCGATGTGAGCGACGCGTTCGAGATGGCCGAGGTGATATTGCGGAATGGCCTTGTCCCAGCGGACGATCTTGTAAAAAATCGGCGCGGCGGTGATGCCCAGGGCGAGCTTCAACTCGGCGCGCACGGCTTCGAGCAGGCGGTTGTCGTCCCAATCGACGATCTCCGGCCGTCGCCAGCCGCCGCACATCGCCCGCAAGAGCACGCAATCGTTGGGCGCGCGCTCAGGGTAGATCGACGAGCACCACTGCACGCCCAAGAGATCACGGCGCGTGTTTTCCGGACTGATGAAGCCGAACCCGTCAAGCGGCGTCGGCACGTCGCTCTTGCGAAAACCAAGGGCAACGACGGCGACGCGGTTGTATGCGATGGCGCCGACGGCCTGCGCGATGGGTGCGTCCAGTTCGGCGAGCAGCTCGCTCTGCTGATGCGCGGGGCACGTCAATACGACGGCATCGGCATCCCAGCGGTCGCGTCCGTCGGCCTGCACGCGCCATAGAGGTTTCTTCGGATCGCCCGATTTGACGAGCGAACGCACGTTGACGCCAAACGTGGGTGGTTGCCTGAGCTGCCCGGCCAATGTCTCGATGAGCACGCGCAGGCCGCCTCCGAGGGTCCACATCTTGCCGGGGCGTTCGTAGGGGACGCCCTTCGCCTTGGCGTCGGCGCGGCGCTTCTTTGCGATTGCGAAAAAACCCTTGATGACGCTGCCGTACGCGCGCTCCAACTCGGCGATGCGTGGAAAGCACGCAGCAAGGCTTAAGAGCTTGGGATCACCGGCGTAGATCCCAGTCACGAGCGCGTCGGCGAAAACGTCCGCCGCTTCGTTGCCGGCGCGGCGCCGCGCGAAGGCGTCGATCGATTCATCGCTCGTTTGGACGCGCTTGGTGCGAAAGCGTTCCCAGACGAACGAGAGTTTGCCGCGCCAGCTCAAGAGATCGGTGCGCAGGAACGACGTCAATCCGTCGGGGAGTTGCTTGAGACGATCGCCGAAGAAGAGGTAGCGATTCTTCGCGGCCGCTTCGGTCGCTTGAACGAGTTGCGGGCCCAGGCCGAGATCGTGCGTCAGTCCGAGCGTCGTCGGCTTGGTGTCGAGGAAGCCGTTGGGGCCGGCCTCGACGAGAAAGCCGTTCTCGCGCAGGGTCCAGGTCGTGCCGCCGGGGCGCTCGGTTCGTTCCAGGAGCGTGATCGCGGCGTCCGGCATGCGTTGTTGCAAGCGAAACGCCAGCGAAAGGCCGGAGATGCCGGCGCCGATGATAACGATGCGGGGGGACGGAACCATCGGGAACTCAAGTTGGTCGCTTGCGGTTTAGCACTCGCGTAGAACCGCCGGGATCACTGGCCCTTCTGCGCGAGCGCTAAGCCGCAAGCAGCGAATAGTAGTTATTTCTTATACGAGCGCTGATCGCGCAGGGTGGGTCTTACGAGCTTGCGCTGGTTCTTGACGCCTTCGCCAAGGATGCGCTGGGCTTTCTCGAGATTGGAGACCTTGAAGATGCCAAAGACTCTGCCGTTGCGGCCGCCGGAGCTGCAATAGGCGTACTCGATGGCGATGTGCTCCTCCGCGAGACGTTCGCAGATATGGGCGAGGGCGCCGGGCTGGTTCTTCAATTCGACGGCAAGCACATCGCTCTCGGTGAAATGGGCGTTCATCGTGTGCAGGGTCTTGGCGGTGGCGGCCTCGTCTTCGGTGACGAGACGCAAGACGCCGTGCTCGTGCCGATCCATGACGGAGAGGGCGACGATATTGATCTTGGACTGGGCCAGGCCAGCGAGGACGTGGGCCAAGCGTCCGGGCTTGTTTTCGAGGAATACGGTCACCTGTTTGCGGGTTTGCATGACGGGTCTTCCTTTCGCTGGAGACTTGATCCTCGCTTGAGTTGGAGCCTATTGTAACGCGTCACGCGGCGGATGCCAGTGATTTACGTGGGCGATCCCCCATTGAAGAAAGCGGCACGGCGGACTAAAATTGGTTATCCGTGGGCGTTCGGCGGGAATCCACAGCTCTGCCGAGCCCGGCAACGCCAGCCAAGGAGCGTGATCCATGCAGATCAAGATATCGACTCGCCACGGCCATCTGAACGAAGAAACCCAGCAACACATTCGCGACAAGGCCGGCAAGCTGCTCCACTATTTCGATCGGATCATGATGATCGAGGTGACGGTGGACACCAAGGACGGCGACAAGTTCGTCGAGTTTCTCGTCTCGGCGGAGCACAAGCACGATTTCGTCGCCAGCGCTCACAACAAGGAACTCCTGACGGCGGTGGATCAGGTGCTCGATCGGCTGGAGAGCCAAATCCGCAAGTACAAGGAGAAGGTCCAGAATCACAAGGGCGCGCGCGCCGCTGGCGACGTATCGAGTCCGTTGAAAGAGGACGAGGCCGACGAGAAATAGTCGTGCGTTTCGGCGAAGTGAGCGGGGCAAACACGGAGATATCCCATGCGCATGTCTGAATTCATCGTCCGCGAAGCGATCTCCGCGAACCTTGCCGCCGGGCAAGAGGAAGCGGTCATTCGCGAGATGATCGAAAACCTTCGCCTGGCCGGCTACTTCAAGAGCATTGAATCCGATGACGTCGTCCGGGCTATTCTCAAGCGCGAGCTGCTGAGCTCCACGGGCATTGGCGATGGCGTGGCAATCCCGCACGCCAAGCACGCCAGCGTCGATCGCCTTGTCGGCGCGGTTGCAATCTCTCCGGCGGGCGTGCCGTTCGACAGCGTCGATAACGATCCCGTGCATGTCCTGGTGATGTTGATTTCGCCGCAGGAGCGCCCGAGCGAACATCTCCGTGCGCTCGAAGGAGTCTCACGCTGTTTGAAAGACAAGAAATTCGTGCAGTCGCTGCGGCAAGCTGCCAATCCGCAGCAGATCTGGGACCTCATTTGCAGTCATGGTGCGTAACCAACGACCCAAACCGCAAACGGCCGAGCGCCAGAAAATCATGAAGGACTCGATTCGGCAGACCGTGTCCGTCACCAATCCGCAGGGGTTCCACATGCGTCCGATGGCGGCGTTCGTGGAAGCAGCGAATCGGTTCCCTTGCGCCGTCACGGTGACGCGCCTCGGCATGGCGCCCGTCAACGGCAAGAGTATCCTGTCGCTCATGGGGCTCGTCGCCATTGAGGGGACGGAGTTGATTGTCGAAGTGACCGGCCCGCGTGCCGCCGAAGCGATTCAGGCCCTTGTGTCGGTCTTTCAACGCAACTATGACGAGGAACAATAAGCCGTAAGCGGCCCGAAGCCCCACATGGAAATCAAGCGCGGAATTCCTGTTTCCCCCGGCGTCGCCATCGGCCCCGCGTTCGTGGTCGAGACGGAAGGGACGCGCATTCCCCATCGCACCATCAAAAAGTCACAGATCGACCAGGAAATCGAACGCCTGCGCAAAGCCTTGCGCGAGGCCGTGGCTGACGCGCATGCCAACCGCGACGCCATCAGCGAGAAGCTTGGCAAACAATACGGCGCGATATTCGCCGCCCATGCGCTGTTGATCGAGGATGCCGAGCTGGTGGGTGAGATCGAACGGCTCATCGCGCAGCAAAACTACGGCGCCGAATATGCCGTCAGCCGCACGATGCGCCGGCACGCCAAGGCGCTGGAGGCGTTGAATCAGCCGCTCTTCAGCACGCGGGCGTCGGATCTGTTCGACATCGAGAAGTCGATCCTGAGCCACCTCGTCGGCGAGCAGGGGGGTGACCCGCTGCAAAACCTGCAAGAGCCGATTATCTTGTTGGCGCACGATCTGACGCCAAGCCAGACCGCCAATCTCAATCCGCGCATGGTCTACGCTTTCGCCACCGAGGCGGGCGGCAAAGCCAGCCACACCGCGATCATGGCCGGCGTCCTGGAAATCCCCGCCGTCGTCGGGCTGGGCCGCACGCTCATGGATGTCTCCGGCGGCGATGAAGTCATCGTTGACGGCAACCGCGGCGTCGTCATCCTCAACCCCGACGAGGAAACGCGCGAACGCTACTTGGTGCTGCAGCGCCAGTTCGGCAACTTCGCCAAACGCCTCGATGAGCTGCGCGAGTTACCCGCCGAAACCAAGGACGGCGTCCGTGCCGTGCTCTTGGGCAACATCGAATTCCCCCAGGAGTCTGGCCACTGTACCGACCGCGGCGGCGACGGCATCGGCCTGTATCGCACCGAGTTTCTCTATCTCAACAAAACGCGCGATCCCAACGAGAGCGAGCAATACGAAGCCTACATGGCCGTCCTACGAGCCATCGGCCCCGACAAACCGGTCGTCATTCGCACGATGGATCTCGGCGCCGACAAACTATTCAATCAAGCGGATATCTATCTGGATGAGAAAAACCCTTGTCTCGGCATGCGCAGTGTACGTTTGTGCCTGCGTAACCTCGTCTTGTTCAAGACGCAGCTCCGCGCCATCCTGCGCGCCAGCCCGCACGGCAACCTGCGCGTCATGTTCCCCATGATAAGCACTCTCATGGAGTTACGCCAATGCAAGATGATACTCGGCGACGTTAAGGAAGAGCTCGAAGAGGAACGTATCGACTTCAATCGCAAGATCCCCATCGGCACCATGATCGAAGTCCCCTCGGCGGCGCTGATGGCCGAGGAAATGGCGAAAGAGGTAAATTTCCTTTCCATTGGCACGAATGATCTGATACAGTATACCTTGGCAGCGGATCGTACCAATGAGCACGTCGCCTCCCTCTACACGGCGGGCGACCCCTCGATCCTGCGGCTGATCGACCATATCATTCGCGCGGCGACCAAGCACGGCGCTGAAGTCTGCGTGTGCGGCGAAATGAGCGGCGATCCCATTTATACGATTTTGCTTTTGGGTCTGGGGCTGCGGCAACTGAGCATGACGCCCCAGAACATTCCGGAGATCAAGAAAATCATCCGGTCGATCACCGTTGAGGAAGCCAAGACAGTCGCCCAGGAAGCGCTGCGGTTTGAAACCGCTCGCGATGTGAACAATTACTTGCGGGAACAAACCCGCCGAGTCCTCCCGGAAGTCGTCGTGAACTGAGGGAGAAGGGATCATCTGTTTCCAGGCCGCTTGCGGCCTAGCGTTCGCAGAGAAGCGCCGACGATCAAGGCGCCCCACCCTTCATCACTTCCACTCCGCCGAGGATTCCGTTACCACGGATCCTGGTCGGCTGTCGCGCTTTGCTCTTCGGCGCGCATTTCGACCGTGGTTCCCCCACGTGGGGCAGTACTCGGCATGCCGTCTGACACGCCATTGCATTCGATCCAACCCCCTCCGCGCTGGAAGTTCCGCGTCCGCTTCGCCAAAGCGGGCGATCTGCGGCTCGTCAGCCATCACGATCTGATGCACGTCTTCGAGCGCATGTTCCGCCGCGCCGACCTCACGCTGTCGACCTCCCAAGGCTTCAATCCACGACCCAAGATGGCCTTTGCGCTCTCGCTCGCCCTGGGTGTCGCGGGGGTGAACGAAGTCCTCGAAATCGAAGTCGCTTTGCCCCTTTCAGCAGACGAAGTGCAAGACCGGCTCACGCGCCAATGTCCGCCTGGACTTGAAATCCACAGCGTCCGCGCCATCGACATCAAGACCTCCGCGCGCGTGCGCCGAGCGATGTATGCACTTTCTCTGCCCGAACCCATCGATGGTTTGTCCGAGAGCTGCGCGGCGCTCATGGCGCGTAACGAATGCTGGGCCGAGCGCAAACGACCGCAGCCGCGCCGCATCAACGTGCGCCCGTTCGTCGATGAATTGCACCCACACCGCGACCGCCTCACGATGGCGTTGTGGATCACCCCCTACGGCGCCGCGCGCCCCGAAGAGATCCTGGCCGAGCTCGGCCTGAGCGCTTTGCTCGAAGCAGGCGCCGTGATCGAACGTACCGATCTGGAACTCTGCGACGAACTCCCCCCCGGCACGAGCGGACCACCCATCCTCCGTGCGGCCACGCATGAAATAAACACGAACGATGAACCGATGCCTGTCGCGATGCGCCCAACCGCGATCATGGACAATCCCATGTCGTTCGACTCCTAATAATGTGCCCGCCAATCATGGCGGGTTTGAGATTCTCTTGAAAGGAAAACATGAAGAAAGAAATGCTCATCAATTGCCTCCAATCGGAGGAAATTCGCATCGCCATCATCGAGAACGGCGTGCTCGAAGAACTTTACGTCGAACGGGCCAGCGCCGAGAGCTACGTGGGCAACATCTACAAGGGCCGCGTCGTCAACATCGAACCGAGCATCCAGGCCGCCTTTGTCGATTTCGGCGTGGGCCGCAACGGTTTCTTGCACGTCTCGGATGTCGAGCCGGCTTACTACAAGGAACTCGAAGATCGGCACGGCCGGCGCGGCGACCGTGGTGATCGTGGTGATCGTGGTGATCGCGGCGATCGCGGCGATCGTGGCCGTGGCCGATCCCAACGCCCGCGCGACGACTACGACGCCCCGCGGCGAGATCAGCGTCCGCCGCGTCAGGAGCCGCGCTTCGAGGAGGAATCGGCGGAAAGCCCCGTTGTGCCCGCGCCGTCGAGCTTCATCCAACCACCGGACGACATGCACTCGGCCGAGGGGCAAGACATCATCGTCGAAGAAATCTACGACGAGGAAGACGTCTATCAGGATCCCTCTGCGCAGCTCGAACCTGAAAGTACGACGGAGGAAACCCTCGCGCCCTTCGAGCCGGCTGACGAGATGAGCGATGATCCCGAGTTGCCGCTCGAGGACGAATTACCTGGCGCATCTTTCGACGATTCCGCGCCGTCCGCCGCGGCGCCGAACGATGAACCCACCGAAAGCGATGCGCCCGTTGCCGAGGCTGGCGGCGCAGGCGAGGAAGAGAAACCGAAGCGCCGAGGCCAACGCCGGTCGCGCGGCAGGTCCAGTGGACGCGGACGCAAGCCGCGCAAGCCCGCGCAAGATTCGCCGCCGGCATCCGATGAGGGACCGAAACCGCGGCCGATGGATTCCAGCGAGCGCCGTACAGGCGAAGAGGATCCGCCGTTGACACCCATTCAGCCTCGCCCCGCCGATCTGAGCGACGATGATCTCAGCTTTTCCAAAGCGCCCCTCACGCCGCCGTCAGCGCCCACGGCGCCACGCGATCCGTTCCGGTATGAGCCGCCGCCGCTCGCGGATTCGGTGGACGACATTATCGTTCAGGAAGAAGAGTTCATCGAGCCGGAGGGCGAATCGGAGGAGATCACCTCGGAACCGATGGCCCCCGCGATTCCGAAGATCGAACCGTCCGAGAGCTTCGAGGAGTTGGTCGAAGAAGAAAAAGCCATGGAGGAGGAAGAAATCGCCGTGACCGAGATCGGTCACGAAGGACCGCCTCCAACCGAGGGCGAAGACGACTTCAGCGACATCGAGGAATACGTGCCGCGCGAGCGTGGCCGGGGTGGACGTGGGCGCGACGATCGCGGTCCGCGTGGCCGTGACGATCACCGCGGCGGTGGGCGTGGCCGGGACGATCGCCGGGGCCCGCCGCGCGGCCGCGACGATCGCGGCGGTGGGCGCGATCAAGGCCGACGCATGGGCGGCGGCGGGCGTCCCCCCTTCGGCCGGCCCAAACCCAACATCGAAGACATCTTCAAACGCGGCCAGGAAGTCCTCGTCCAGGTCATCAAGGAGGGCATCGGCACCAAGGGTCCGACTCTGTCCACCTACATCAGCATCGCCGGCCGGTATTTGGTGCTCATGCCCGGTCTCAACCGTATCGGCGTCTCGCGCAAGATCGACGACGATGAAACCCGCCGCCGTCTGCGCGAGATCATGAATGAGCTCAAACCACCGCGCGGCCTCGGCTTCATCATCCGCACCGCCGGGCAGGACCGCAACCGCAAGGAACTGCAAAGTGATCTGGCGTACCTGTCGCGTCTGTGGCAGGTCGTCGCCAAGCGCATCCAGAAGCAAAAGTCCCCGTGCGAGATCTATCGCGAGAGCGACATGGTCACGCGCACGATCCGCGACATCTTCACCGACGACATCGACACGATTTGGGTCGATGAGCAGGGCGCCTTCGAGGCCGCCAAGGAGTTCATGGAAGCGGTCATGCCGCGCTACGCGGACCGCATCAAGTTCTACGACGGCTCGGTGCCGATGTTTCACAAGCACGGTATCGAGGCGGAAATCGGCCGCATCCAGGAGCGGAAAATCTCGCTTCCCCACGGAGGCTCGATCGTCATCGATCAGACCGAAGCGCTCGTCGCCATCGACGTCAACAGCGGCAGTTTCCGCGCGGGCAACAACAACGCCGAGGAAACCGCGTATCAGATGAACCTACAAGCCGCCAAGGAGATCGCCCGCCAGCTTCGCCTGCGCGATCTCGGCGGCGTGATCGCC
>SYHD01000235.1 GCA_005799265.1 Planctomycetia bacterium
CCCGATGTAAGCGATCGTTTCCTCGCGCATCGACACCTTGTAGTAGCGCGCGAAACGGAAATCCTGTTTGGCTATGTGATCCTGCGCGATGGTGATCGGCTGCTCCATCTCCAGCCACTGCATGACGAACGGCCTGATGAAGGCCTGGCTGCGCGGATCGGCGAGCAGACGATCGACCTGGGCATCGAGCACCGCCGGCTCGCGCAGCTTGCCGGCCGCCGCCAGACGACGCAGCTCGGCGTCGGGCGGACCACCGATGAGCATGAAACTCAGGCGCGACGCGATGGCGTGCTGGGCGACCATGCCATCGGAATGTCCCGGAGATGACTGATACCGGAACGGGGCGCTCATCAGCACCGACTGAAACGCGGCACGCAAGGCGTCATCGAAGGACAGCTTCTGCGTGCGCAGCTTCTCGTACAGCTTCAAGAACGGAGTCTGCTCGGCATCGGTCACCGGCCGTCTATAAGCTCGATCCATCCAGAGGCCGAGCAAACGCTTGGCGGAATCCGAGTTGTCCTTGATTTCGCCGACGTTCGCTTTCCACTCCGCCGGCGGCCAGGCGATGACGACGTCCGGTTCGATGTCGATGCATTGCAAGACCACATGCGGAGCGGGTTGCTGTTCGGGCGGAATCTTGCGGTCGAAGAGCGGGCGGAACAATCCGGTCCCGCCCTTGGGTGGATCTTTGTCCTTTGGATTGGTCCGGTCTTCGTTCTCGTAGCCCTTGATCGCGTACGGAATCTCGACCTTGTTGCTGAGGTGAATGCTCACGCCCTTGGTCTGCACGACCAGATCGCCCAGATGCACGTCGTAGACGAGACGCTGGGGTTGATCCAGCGTGCCGGTGATCTCGCGAAAGTCAATGTCCCTGCCGCCGATGGTCACCCAGAGACGCGGATTGGGAACGCCGTCCATGGGCTTCATTGCCGAGACGACCAGGGTCAAGCGAAAGGCGCTCTGGCGATCTGGAGTTACCGGGACGACGATGTTCAACGTGTCGCGATCCCCGACTGCCCGGGGTTCGAGGAGCAATCCCATGCCCGCTTTGCCTTGCGTCCGGCCTTTGACGAGTAGGTTGTCGTTCTTCCATTCGTCGAAAATCTTCTTCCAGGCGTCTTGGCCCTTTTTGACTTCCGGCACACCGCGCAGGTTTGCCGACCAGGTTTTGCCTTTGGCTGGCTCCAGAAAACGAATGCCGTCGACCGCCCGGCGTGTGATGGCGAGCCATTGCGCGACCGCATCGGACGCCTCTTGCAATGCGTCGGCGCCGGTGTCGAAACCGCCGACGGTGCCATCGCCCGGCAACGCCTGCGAGAAATCGACCGCCATGCCGGTCACATCGCGAAGGGCGGCGGAAAGCTCGCGCCGATTGAGCCGTCGCGTCCCCCCAGCGCCGAGGGCCCGCTGCTGTTCGGCGATCCATTTCAGGACTTGGTTCTTTTGCTCCTCGGTCGGCTGCGGGTGATCTTTCGGCGGCATCTCACCGGCGGAGAGACGTTCATGCACCATCGTCCACAGGTTCCGGTTGCCGATCTGTACGCCGGTGACTTCATCGAGCCGAAGCCGCGATTCCTGTTTCTTGGGCCCGTGGCACGAGTGACAATGTTGCTTGAGAAATGGCCCGATCATTTTCTGAAGGGTATCGTCCTGCGCCGCCGCCTGGCCAGCATGGAACAGCACAAGAACAACGCATCCAAAGCCGGTCCCGAAACGAGCCCATCTGCAACGACGCACCGACTCGCGGTCGCGATGGAGGATTTCCACCCTGGCTTTAAGGGTTTTCATGATAGACTCGCGCAAATCCCCGGGTCTTTTTCAACGTGGCGGGCGGACAAGTGCATGCAGAATATCGTACAATGTATTGAACCCCGCTGCCAGCCCTTGGTTCCGTCCTGCCAGGAATTCGAATCATGACAACGCGAAGAGTTCTCACACTTGGCGCCTGCGTCCTTGCCAGCTTCATCTCAGCTGGCTTCGCTGGCCGAAGTGCCAATCAGCAAGAGAAGGGGCAAGACGACCAATCCTTACTTACTCTGCGTGGCCATGATCGCTGGGTATCCGCCGTCGCCTTCAGCCCTGACGGCAAACTCATCATTTCCGGAAGCGGCGATGATACGCTGAAAATCTGGGACGCTCACACCGGCAAAGAGAAATTGACTTTACGTGCCGATGGCAAGAGCGTGACGGCGCTCGCGGTCAGCCGCGACGGCAATTACCTGGCATCAGGCCATTGGAACAAGACGATCAAAATTTGGGGACTCCCAGGCGGCAAGGAACTCTTCACCCTGCGCGGCCACAAAGAGAGCATCACTTCCGTCGCCTTCAACCTCGACGGAAAACGCATCGTCTCCGGCAGCGCCGACGACACGATGAAGATCTGGGACTCTCACGCCGGAAAGGAAATCCGCACCCTCGATCCCGACAACGAATACGACATCACTTCCGTCGCCTATAGCCCCGACGGAAAACGCATCGTCTCGGGCGACGGTGAGAACAACGTAAAAATCTGGGATGCCAGCACCGGCAAAGAACTGACGACCCTAACGGATCACGAAGCGACGGTCACTTCCGTTGCCTTCAGCCCCGACGGCAAGCTCGTCGCGTCCAGCAGCATGGACGATACCATTCGCATCTGGGATGCCGATACTGGCAAGAACCTGTTGACCCTACGCGGCCACACCGACGACGTGACCGCGATCGCCTTCAGCCCAGACAGCAAACGCATCGCATCCGCAAGCGAAGACGGCACCGTCATCATCTGGAATGCCCATTCTGGCAAGGAGCTGGCTACCCTTCGCGGACATGCCGATCTCGTCATGTCGGTCGCCTTCAGCCCCGACGGCACGCGCCTCGTCGCCGGCAGCAAAGGCATTCTCAAGGTTTGGGCCGCGGATAAGTAGTGTGTTTGCAGACCGGAACCTTTTCTGGCATTTGCTGTTCAATAATGGATTGGCACTGCATGCAATTTTCGGTATCATCCATGTAGCCATGCCAAATGGTCGCCTCGTAATGCGAGTCTTCGCCATCGAAAGTTTGAAACGCCTACCAAGAACTCCCCTCCCAATGGAGTCAGCGGATGCCTGCTGCTGGAAAACTGAGGCTGGTGAGTAGCCGCGTGATACTCCTCGCCGCCTTGCTGGTTGCCACCCAGAGCGTGCGCGCATCCGAGCCGACGTTTGAACGCGATGTGCTGCTATGGCGAAAAATTCAAAGCGACGAAATGCCGCAGATAGGTGCACCATCATGAACCGCACCACCATCTTGTTGGTTTTGTTTATCGCAGGCGAACGTGCCGGCGCCGGGGAAGGGAACCCGGCATTGCCGTTCGTGCGGAAGTACTGCGTTTCGTGCCATGACTCAACCAAAAAGAAAGGGGAAGTCGATCTGAGCCGATTCGCGACGGAGGAGTCGCTGGTAGGCTCGCGCAAATTGTGGTTGGCCGCGATTCGCCACGTCAAGAACGGGGAGATGCCGCCGCGCAGCGTCCCGCAACCGACACCGGACGAGCGCGAAGAGTTTGCCGACAGGATTCGCGGTGTTTTTCGCAAGGCGGACGTCGGTAAGCCGATCGATCCGGGGCGTATTCCGATTCGCCGTCTCAATCGCACCGAGTACAACAACACGATTCGCGATCTCTGTCTGATCGAATTCGAGCCTGCCGAAAACTTTCCACCCGACGACCCCAGCCATGGTTTTGACAACATTGCCGAAGCACTGACATTGTCCCCCCTGCTGATGGAACGCTACCTCGACGCTGCTGAAGCGATTGTGGCGCGGACCATCGTTACGGACAAACCCGTGTCGCCGACCGTACGTTTCGGTTTCGATCAGTTCATTAACAAGGGAACCAATCGGCCTTACCGCGTTTTTCTGTTCACTTCGGAACCGCTTGTCACGGAGTATCGTCTCGCGGCCGACGGCGACTACGTGCTGCGAGTCGAAGGTCGCCCGACCACCAAGGAAATTCCGCCGATCAAAATGGCCCTGCTTATCGACGGCAAGGAAGTAGAACGGCTCAGGTTCGCGATTCCCGCCAAAGGCAACACCACCAAGCTGGAGGTGCCGCTCGTATTAACCAAGGGCAAGCGGCGAGTCAGTCTGGCAATGCTCAATCCGGCGCGCGACACCGAGACGAAGAAGTCGTCGTTGCCCCATCGGGTCGATGGTCAGAACAAGGAGAACTACGCGGGACTGGAGTTGTACAAATTCGATCTCGTCGGCCCCACGACTCATCCGGCGGAAGGCCAACGTCGTATCCTGGCCTGCGATCCCAAAGCCAAATCCGACGAACAGGCCAAGGAAATCCTGGCACGATTCGTCAGCCGAGCATTTCGCCGGCCCGCTTCCACTGTGGAAACGGCTCGCTATGTGAAGCTTTACCAACGTTCGCGCCAGGCCGGTCAGGCCTTTGAGCAAGCGATAGGCACGGCGCTGCAAGCCATCCTGGTGTCGCCGAATTTCTTGTTTCGTTTCGAGCTGGACAATCGAACTTCACCAGCGGGACCACAGCCGATTTCCGAGCATCACTTGGCGAGTCGTCTGTCATATTTCCTGTGGAGCAGCATGCCCGATGACGAGTTGCTCGACCAGGCGGCCAAAGGAACGCTGGCGAAGAATCTCGACGCCCAGGTGGCCCGCATGTTGGCTGACGCGAAGTCGGACGCGTTCGTCGAAAACTTTGCGACGCAGTGGCTCGCCATCACGGGCATGGATCGAGTCAATCGCGGAGAACAGTTCGACATCCTGATGCGGCAAGCCATGACGCGCGAATCGATCCTGTTCTTCGACGCCGTGCTGCGCGAAAATCGCCCGATTACCGATTTTCTCGATGGCCAGTATACCTTCGTCAACGAGCGCCTCGCCCGCCATTACGGTTTGGGGAACTTCGCCAAGGACAAGCCGTCGGACGTGGTGATTCCGGCTTACGCCTACGTGAAGCTAAGCCTACCGCCGGACGGCCCGCGCGGCGGGATTCTGACGCACGCCAGCGTGTTGACCATGACGAGTTCGCCGGACCGTACCTCGCCGGTCAAACGCGGAATGTGGATTTTGGATAACATTCTCGCTTCACCGCCGCCACCGCCGCCCCCCAATGTGCCGCCGCTCGAAGAAGCCGGCGGCAAGATCAAGGACGGGCTGCCGTTGCGTACCCGCCTGGAATTGCACCGATCCAAGACCGAATGCGCCGCGTGCCACGCCAAGATCGATCCTCTGGGCTTCGCTCTGGAAAAGTTCGACATGCTCGGCAAGTTTCGCGATAAGGATGGCCGAAAGGCGATCGACGATCAAATCGAACTGCCGGATGGCCGAAAGTTCCAGGGAGGTGCAGGCCTGCGCAAGGTCCTTGTGGAAAAGAAGGACGCCTTCGCCCGCTGCCTGACCGAAAAAATGTTGATCTACGCGCTCGGCCGAGGTCTCGACGAAAATGATGTGCCGACAACCGATGCCATCGTTTTGACGCTCGCCAAAGACGGCTACCGTTTCCAAACTTTGATTCGTGAAGTGATCCGCAGCGCCCCGTTTCGTTATCAGCGTGGGGCTGGCAAGGAGAAAAAATGAACACGATTCACAATCGTCCGCTTTCACGTCGCACGGCCCTGCGCGGGCTGGGGGCGACAATCGCCTTGCCCTGGCTCGAGGCGATGGCGCCGCGCAGCCTGGCGTCGGGCAGCACCGTGAGGCACCCCGTGCGCATGGCGTTTTTGTATGTGCCCAATGGCGTGCAGATGAGCCAGTGGACGCCTCGCGCCGAGGGTGAACGCTTTGAACTGCCGCCGACACTGGCGCCGTTGGCGAATCTGCGCCACGACATCAACGTGCTGTCGGGCTTGGCCGCTCTGCAAGGCCGACCGTTTAGCGACGGCGGTAATCACGCCCCGGCCATGGGTGCGTTTCTCACGGGCGTGCATCCGCAAAAAATTCTGCGCTGCGGCATTTCCGCCGACCAACTCGCCGCCTCCCGCATCGGCCACCTGACGCGTCTGCCTTCGCTGGAGATGAGTTGCAATCGCAGCGGCCGACCCACTTGCGACGGCTATCCGTGCGTCGTTTCCAGCACGATGTCATGGCGTTCTCCCACCCAGCCGATTCCCGCGGAAGGCTCGCCGCGCGCCATTTTCGACCGCCTTTTCGCGTCACAAGCCAACGATCGTGAACGCAACGCCACGCGCCGTAGTATTCTCGACACCGTGCGGGACGAAGCCAGCGCTCTGCACAATCAAGTCAGTACAGAAGATCGGCATCGGGTCGATGAGTACCTCACGTCGATCCGCGACATCGAACAGCGCATCGCGAGGGTCGAGGCGCTGCCCGCCCCGCGCTTGCCCGCCGGCGCCGCTCGTCCCGAGGAACGTATTCCGGCGAGCCTGGCCGATTACGCTCGCCTGCTCGGCGACCTCATGGCGCTCGCCTTCCAAACGGACGTCACGCGTATCTGCTCCTTTGTCATCGATTCCGAAGGTAGCAATCGCTCATATCCGGAGATCGGTATCAATAGCGCCCACCACGACCTGTCGCACCACAACAACCGCGACGACATGGTGCG
Organism: Planctomycetia bacterium; assembly: GCA_005799265.1. GTDB lineage: Bacteria > Planctomycetota > Planctomycetia > Gemmatales > Gemmataceae > SIAQ01. The sequence continues at coordinate 6,548 of SYHD01000235.1, forward strand.
GAGCATCTTGCGGATTGAACACCACCACGTCACTCAGTTGGCCTACATCCTCCAGCGCCTCAAGGATATTCGTGAAGGCGAGGGAACGCTGCTCGACAACTGCATGATCGCTTACGGTTGCGCATTGGGCGACGGCAACCGGCACGACCATTTTGACTTGCCAATCATCCTGGCTGGCAAAGGCGGCGGCTCGATTCGCACGGGGCGTCACATTCGCTACCCGCAAAACACACCATTGACCAACCTCTGGCTCGCCATGCTCGACCGCGCCGGCGCCGCCACCCCACGCCTGGGCGACAGCACAGGGCTGTTGAATGGCCTGAGCTAATGAGCCGCATACAGTATGTCACCTGAAAGGAGCCAATGATGCGTTACGCAATGATCATTTGTTGTTTGCTTGCGTTCTCTCAAAGGGGGTTCACGCAAGAAAAGGCGCCGCTCAAAGTCGCCATGCTCATTCCGATCGAGCCGTGGGACCGGAAGGCCGGGCTGGAGGCGTGGCGGAAGTGGCTGGAAGACCGCTACCGCGTCGAAATCACCTGGATCGAGCCCGCCGTGCCGCAGCCAAACAAGGATACGCCGGAAGCGGAACGCAAAGCGTACTACGCCAAGCCCCCCGCGATACCCAATCTTCATAAGGCGCTCGATGCCGATGTGGTCTTCACGGCCTTGACGCATGTTTCGGTCAACGAGCAGCAGTCCGAATCGCTCTTGAAGTTACTGACCACGAAACCGGTGGTGGGCGGCCGGCGATCGCATCACGCGATGGGCCTGAAACTGCCCAAGGGCGTCACCGTGCCAGGGATCGAGAACGTGGGCAAGTACGGCGGGGCGATCTTCGGCGGCGAGTACGCCGGGCACCACGGCGGCACGCAGCAGATCAAGGAAGGTTCCACCGATCACCCGATCGTGAGAGGGCTGCCGGACCTGACGAAGTTTGCTCTCACCGACCGCGGCTACAAGCACAAGATCGTCGCCGACGACGTCACCGTTCTGATTGAGATGAAGGACTCGAAAGAACCGCAGACATGGTGCCGGGTCAACAAGAAGACAAAACAACGGACCGTCTACACGGTCCACGATCCTCGCGACATTGAGGCCCACGAGAGCGTTCGCGTCATGCTGACACGGGCGTTGTTCTGGGCCGCCGAGAAGAACGAAGCTGATTACAAGAAGTGATATGGAATCCGAAAGTGCTGAGGTGATCTAACTCTCCTTCCAGTACGTCCCAACAGTCGTGTCAAAGACCAGGCATCGCCACATTTGGAGAAAACCGTCATGAAGCCGTTTCGTTGCATGCTGGGTCTGGTGCTCGGGGCACTTTGCCTTGGCCCAGTCCTTGCGGGAGGAGACAACACGCCGCCTGCCGGATTCAAGGCCCTGTTCAACGGCAAGGATCTGACCGGCTGGAAGGGCAAGCAACCCAACTGGAAAGTCGTCGATGGGGTCATCGTCTACGACGGCAAGGCAGGCGATCTCGCCACCGATCGGAAGGATTTCAAGAACTTCATCCTGCACGTCGATTGGAAGATCGAAAAAGGCGGCGACAGCGGCATTTTTCCGCGCGGCCAGGCCCAGGTCCAGATCTGGGACAATAAGGAAGGTTCCGGCGGCCTGTGGAACCACGGTGTCAAGGCCCTCAAAAATGCCGACAAGAAGATCGGCGAATGGAACCACTTCGAGATCACCGTGGAAAAACAGTACATCACCGTGAAACTCAATGGCGAAACGGTCGTGGAGAAGACCGACAAAATGTTCGCCAAAAGCAAGAAGGCGGAAGGGCCAATCGTGCTGCAGCACCACGGCAATCCGCTCTGGTTCAAGAACATCTACATCAAAGAGCTTCCCGAGTGACACGGCGAGGCGAGCCGGGGCCATCATGAGATCGGATTTGACCGGCACAGAGTCAGTCGGACTAACGCTGTTTGTGTCGGCGACCACGCCGCTCCAAGCACCGTTCGGCCGGGCGGACGAATCAGCGAATTGCGTTGGCTCGGCGCGAGATCTAGACTTCTCCCTCCCGAAGGAAATGACAATGAACCTCCGGTTTCTCTCGGTCTCGGCAATGACAATGGCCGCTCTTATCTGTCCCAACGTTGGGGCCGGCTCGCCCCCATTTTCAAAGGATGCCCAGGGCGACTGGTACGTCCTGGCGGCTCACCAAAACAACAAGAACATCGCAGCCGACAAAGGCACCGGCTCCAAGGTCACCGTCTCGGTCGACCGCATCATCTGGCACAACGCGGAAAAACCGGACGCACCGCTCCTGGATGCGACGTGTTACCGAGCGAAGGCTGTTGACACGCCTAAGGCGAAGGCGGACCCCAATGAACTCACAACCGCAGTGCGCGGCAGTCTCTGTCCCAAGCAGGATGTCAAGCTTGCCGCCCGCTGGCGCATCACCGACAACGACGTTCTGCTGCTGCTGGTCGAGGTCGCTAAATACAAGGGCAACCGCAACGGCACCTACAGCGGAGCCGCGCCGGCCGATGTGCTGCTCATTTGCCAGCGGAAACCGGTCTCCGCGGCGACGAAACCGGACCCGGCGGCTGACGCAAAACGGTTCATCGGAACCTGGGCCGTGCTCGGGGAACTCGACGACGCCAATTGCGCCCGTACCCGTCCCCAGGGAAATGTCTTGTTCACCGCGAACGAGTTTTTCAAACGCCAATTGTTCAACGCCAAGATCAAGCCGGGGCAGGAAGCGACCTGGAAGTTGCTGCCGCCGCAAGGCAGGCGCGGCCGCATCGACCTCGATTTCAAGTATGGCATCGAACTGAACAACGGACGATCGCCGAGCTTGTACACGTTTTTCGGCGATGACCTCCTGATGGTTGTCTATCTCGAAGGAGGCTGGGCGAAAGACGCGGTGGAGAATCAGGCCCTGCGTCAGCCGCCGCGCCAGTTCGGCTCCGACGGCAGCGCGAACATGTTGATTCTACGGCGGATGCCGGCCCCCTCGCCGTGAATGGGCGTGTCCGCGTAACGCGCTGTTTATGGGATCGTGTTCATGTGTTACATCCTGCGAATCCTCATCCTCATTCTGTTCGTCGATGTCATCACGGCTCAACCGAATGACAAACCGCGCGCCCCTATGCCGCGTGGTGTTTATCGCGCCCGCGAGGTGCCGGATAGTCCGCTGCTTCTCGCTTCGGGAATGGCCTGGAGCGACATGGGGTTGATCATCGCGGAACGTAAGGAAAAGCGACTCGTCGTGCTTCGGTCGTCCGGCAAGTTCGAAACGCTGCGCAAGATGACGCAACCGTTCGGCGTCGCATTCGATCCCAAGGGCAAGGTGCTCGTCTCCGAAAAGATCGACGTCCATCACATCGTCCGAATTCAGGACGACGACAAACTCGACGTGCTGGTCGGGGCAGGCGAGGCGGGCACACCCCATGCCCTGGCGGTGCACAAGAACGGCACGATCTACTGGTCCGGATTTCCTGACGGCGGCACCCGCTCGCGCACGCCGGACGGCAAGGTGACCGTGCACCAACCACGCATCGGGCATACATTCGGCATCGCCCTGTCGCCGAAGCAGGATTGGCTCTACGTTACTTCAAAGCTCCCCGATAAGGATCGCCGGGCGGTGTGGCGTTTTCCCGTTGCCGTCGATGGAACGCTCGGCAAGGGGCAGCCCTTCTTCGCGACGAAGGACTTGAAGCCGATGTTCAAGGATCTGCCGGCTCCAAAAGACGGCGACCCCTCGCTGGTCGGCTGGATTGGCCGCGTGCAAGGTCTTGCCATCGATAGCAACGGGTATTTCTACATCGGCGGCGCCGAGTCACACACCTCCGGAGCGGCCGTCGCGGTGATCAGCCCGGACGGCAAAGAAGTCGCCGCCATGATCCTGGACGTGCCGCGCAACATCGCGAGCCTGGCGCTGTCGGGCGACGGCCGCACGCTTTACATCGCTGGCGCTGGAGAGTATCGTTTGCATCAGGTGCGTTTCGATTAGACCACTGGGAGAAATTGTCATGACGAGAATCACACTTGTGGTCATCTCGCTGATTTGGCTCGGCTGGGCGGGCGGGACGGCGAACGCACAGCCGCCTGGGAAGCCGGAGGTTCATCGGCCAGGTCCGGGTGAGTATCAGCATCTCTGGCTAACGTTTGACGGCGGCGAGCCAGCGCGTGCCTTCGTCGGCATGCGCGGCGGCAAGTCCACGGTCGCCTGGTTTGTCGGCGACGACGTTCCGGGCGGCGTGAACAAGACGGGAACATACCGCATGGTGATCGACAAACACAGCCTCGCCGTCACAGGCGATTCGCTCTCGGGGACCATCGAACTGCGGCAGGTCAGCATCTGGGCGCCGATGCAACTTCTGGCGCAGGTCACCATGACCATCGACGCCAAGAAGTCGAAGGATGGTTTCGCCGGCACCTGGACGAGCGAAATCGCCGGCGGCAAGAAGACCAGCGGCTCAGTCCGCGGAATGCTCATCGATGAGAAAGCGCTTCGGGCCGCGCAGCCGTTCGCGCCCGGCGTCGATTGGCCGAGCTATCACGGCCCGCACCTGGCCAATCGCGCAGCCGACAGCACCGTTTCGCTCATCGACGATCTCACCAAGGCCCGGCCCGTCTGGCGTGCCGAGATGCCCACGCGCTCGGGTTGGGGCACCGGCGTCGACAGTCGCTACACCTGGCGGGCGCCCTATGGGACCGTCTGCGGCGGTTCGGGCACTCC
>SYHD01000236.1 GCA_005799265.1 Planctomycetia bacterium
AACACCGTCAGCATCCTTTGCCTCCGTTTCCAAAATTGCCCAGGCGACGGGCCTTATTGGAACGGAAGCGGCTGGGGTGGGTCCAGATTGGACGCCGATTTTAGCGTGGGGGGTGGGTCCCTTTTGCGCGCCGATTACCACGAGCTGTACATTCTTCCAATCGAGTCGCGAGTCACGTTTAATTTGCAAGCCAATCGGCTCGACTCCGACCAAATTCACAATTTCTTGAAAATGTGGCTGCTGATGTCAGGGCCAGTCAATGATGAATCGTAATGCGCCTCTAAAATTGTGGATTCAGCAATCAAGAGGATTCAAATTAAGTAACGCCCCGATCAAGCGATGACAACGAAAAGGCTGGTTTCGGCGGTGTTGGCTCCAGTCGCCTTGCGGGCGCGGCATTCATTGAGGTAGATGTGGAGGGGATGGGTTGACATGAGATGCCAGGATAATCGGACGGACAATTCTACCGGAAGCGGAATCGTCGGTTGGGGCGAAACAGAGATCTTGATACAATGATTAGCGATGAATAGCGGGAAATCACGGAGTTTGCCATGCAAGCCATCACGCTCAAAGACGCCAAGCGAAACTTGCCGCGCCTCGTCGAACAGGTGTTGGCTGATGCAGAGCCGCGAATTGTGGTCGCGGATGGAGGCGGCCAGGTCGTGGTCATGCCTTTGGATGAATTCAATTCCTGGAAAGAGACCCTCTATCTTCTGTCGAACCCGGCGAATGCGGCGCACTTGCGTCGCTCCATTGCAGAGGCGGACGCGGGCAAGGCGGCGGAACGGCAGTTGCACCCAGAATGAACCTGACTTTTACGCCCTCGGCATGGAAAGATTATCAATGGTTTGTGCAGCATGACCGCAAGCTGGTCAAACGCATCAACCAGTTGGTCCTGGACATTCTGCGAACGCCGTTTGAGGGAATCGGCAAGCCGGAGGCTCTCAAGGGCGACTTATCGGGATACTGGTCGCGGCGTATCAACGACGAACATCGTCTCGTGTACACGGTGAAGGACGGCGCGGTGATCTTGATTGCTTGCCGCTACCACTACGATGACTAACCCGAATCGCGAAATTTTTACACCCCCGCCAAATTCCCTTGCCCGTCGAACGCGACGTCGTAAGGCCCTTTCAGCACGTCGAATTGCGTCATCGGCTTCAGGTCCTTCATGCACGACTCCGACACCTCGACCTCCGCGAGCATCAGCGTGTTCTTGATGTGCATCACGCGGGCCTGCTCTGGGTTGCGGCTGCCGATGATCGACAAGGCGGCGTCGAGCACCTCGCGGTCGCTGTCGAAGTGGACGCTGATGTTGGCGCCTTCGGGGTAGCCGCTCGTCACGCAATTGATGCGCGTGGCGTGGTAGTCCATACCCTTCACGAGGCGCGTCGTGCAGAAGTCCGCGAAGCCGATGCCGCAAGCATTGCCGTGCGTGTGCTCGGTCAGGCCGCGCAGGTAGATGAAACGCATGTTGGGCTGATTGCCGATAGTCTCCGAGCGGAGCGCCCGTTTGCGTCCGACGACGTTGGTGTCCATGCCGCTGCCGGAGATGTCCTTGCCGATTTCGTCGATGATGAGCAGGTCGGCTTCGTGGAAGGGGAGTCGGCCGAGCCATTCCTTCGCTTTCACGAGCAGGCGTTCTTCAACCGGCTCGAAATCGTTGGGCAGGCACGCTTCGATATGGGCGGTTTCGTCGTAGCCGTTTTCGATCGTGGCCAGGCCGAACGCGATGGGGGCCTTGCCGCGCATGACTTTGGAGACGGCGCGGACGACCGGATCGTAGGCCTGTTCGAGGAGGACGCGGTGATAGTGGGCGGCGCCGTGCTTTTTGCCGAGGCCGATCATCATCATCTTCAGGAGGCCGCTCTCGATGGGGCCGTGATAGCTGGTGTGGGGTTTGACGCGCGCGACGACGCCGATGTGGTCGGCCGAGGACGCGTTCTTGTCGAGGAAGACGGGCCAGCCTTCGGGCGTGGTGCCGAGCTGGATGACGTCCATCGACGAGCGGATGGGGCAGCCGCAGAATTCCTCGGTGATGCCGTAGCTGTGCAGGACTTCGACCTGCCCCTCGGCCGTGGCGCCGCCGTGGCTGCCCATGGCCGGCACGATGAATGGTTGGGCGCCGAGATCGCGCAGGTGCTGCACGGCGCTTTTGAGGATAAGCGCAATATTAGCGATGCCGCGGCTGCCGCCAGTGAGGGCGACCGTTTGGCCGCGCTTGATCTTCGTGCCGAGGTTGAGCTTCGTGAGAGTGTCGCGCACAGCGGCGGGGATGTTGTCGACGAGCGGCCGCGGGAACTTTTGCCGCAGGCGGTACATGCGAGGGTATTGCATAGGGGTCTCGATTCATGGCATGGGAATTTGGCGTCCGCGCTATATGGTATCGGATGGCGGCACGAAATGAAAGTCGTTTGGCCACGGATCGCAGATCCGCGCGGGTCTACGACCCGCGGCTAAACGGGGAGCAAGCCATGAAAACCGATCACATCACCTACACCGGCCCGGCGATCGACGATCCGGAAATGCTCGCGAAATTGCCGAAGGCACTGGCGACGCTTTTGCAGCAGACCAACGGCTTCATCCACTACCACGGCGGGCTGCATGTGCGCGGCGCCTGTCTCGCGCCGGCCTGGCACTCGCTGCGCGACGCCTGGCTCGGCCCGAACGCGTTTCATCGGCTCTATCCCGACGTGAAGCCCGACGACGTACCGTTCGGTGAGGATTGTCTGGGCGATCAATTCCTGCTCCGCGGCGGCGAAGTGTGGCGGCTCTTTGGTGAGACGGGTGAGCTGGAATCGCTCGAAGTAAAGTTCGCGCAGTTCATGAAGGACGTGCAAGAAGATCCCGGCGACAACTTGGGCCTGCACCCGCTCTTGAAGTTTCAGCGCGATGGCGGCCATTTGCAGCCGGGCCAAATGCTCGCCGCCTGGCCGCCGTTCTGCATGGAGGAGGCCGAGGCGGGCGTGAACGTCGCTGCGGTGTCAAGCGAGGAGCGCCGACGGTTCCTGGCGCAGCTCGCGGCCAAGATTCGCGATCTGCCCGAAGGGGGACAGCTCGACGTCGAAGTCATGGAGTGATTCGTATGCTCCTTGCGTCAGTTCGCTGCCTTGCCATCGGCAAGCGCGCGCAGGCTCTTGGCTTTCTCGTCGAGACGCGTCCGCGTGGCGTCGGCGTCGGGATCGTTGTCGGTTACGAAGAAGGCGATACGCTCGTACTCGTCGGCGCAGAAGTGCAACGCCTCGCGCTGCGCGGGCGCATGGTTGCCTGGCCCAGCCGAGTAGGTGCGGTAGCCATGGTTGTGGTAGGGAAATCCGGTTGAGCCAATCAAACAATGGACTGCTGCTTCCTGACCGGCGAGGTCGGCAACGGGCTTCCAGTCGAATTCCTTCTGTTCCTCTCCCGGTTTGACTTCGATCGTTTCATATCCAGGGCGATAAAAACGCACGGCGACGATGTGCTTGGTCGATTCATAGCCCCGGCCCACGATGCCGACTGTGACCCAACCACGTTCAACGCCGGTGGTCCATTGGGATGCAATGGTCTTGTGAGCGGAAGGCTGCAAACGCGTCAACTCGTCCGTTTGGTTGACTCGGTATGGGTGACCGCAGCCAATGCCCTGCCACGAGGTCGATTTTTCGGTTCCATCAACGCGAAAGACGTGCACGTCATCGCTCGGCCAAGGCACCTGGACCGCGGCGACACGCTTGATCTCCGGCAGGCAATACGGCACGTGTACGCAGCCGAGCGAAGCCAGGCAGGCCAGGCCGACGATAACAAGGAAAAACCTGCGAAGAAGATTGTCCATCCTGCGCTCCCTTCGTGGGCCGAATGCACCTCGACCCAGGGGAACCACAATAGGAGCGCCTGCGATTCCGTCAAGAGCGACTCACGCACCCGCGTCTCGCAACAATATTTCGTTGATGCGCTGCGACAGCGCCAGCGGGTCCTTCACCTTTGAGCCTTCCAATATCACCGCCTGATCGTAAAGCAGCCGCGCGTACTTCTCCAAGCGCGGATCGCTCTTGTCCTTGGCAAGCAACTTCTCCAACGCGGCGACGAGCGGGTGTTCGGGATTGACTTCAAGAATGCGCTTGCTCGCGGGCAGCGGCTGATCGCGCTGCATGCGTGCGAAGAAGCGCTCCATGCTCGCGCTCATGGCGTGCTCGTCCGCGACCAGACAGACGGCGCTCTCCTTCAGGCGCGTCGTCAAGCGGGCGTCGGCAATGTCGGCGAGCTTCTCCTTGAGATATGCGCACAACGGCTGAAAGCGCGTCTTCGTCTCGTCCGCGAGATTCGCCTGCTCGACGCCGGCCTTGTCGATCGCTTTCAGATGTTTGCCCTTATATTCACGCAGCGAATCGACGACGATCTCGTCAGCGGGATCAGTCAACAGCAGCACTTCCCAGCTCTTGGCCTTGAAGCTCTCCAAGAGCGGCGATTGCTCCAGCACCTCGCGGCTATCGCCCGACAGATAGTAGATCTCCGTCTGATCGCCCGGCATGCGCTCGAGGTAATCCGCGAACGAGGTCAACTTGCCAGCATCCGTCTTCGTCGATTCGAACAACAGCAGATCGGCGAGCTTCTTTTTGTTCTCGAAATCCTGATACGCCCCCTCGCGCAGGAAGACGCCGAGCTCCTTGTAGAAGCCGACGTAAGCGTCGAACTCCTTGCGCTTCATCTCGTCAAGCGTGCCAAGAATCTTGCTCGTCAAGCCCGACTTGATCTTGTCGAGATTGGCGTTGCAAACTGATCTATGCCAAACCTTTCTTAAGCGCGCCGAAGGCCACGATCGGTGGCTACGCAGATGTCATGTATAATAACCTGTCACGTCAAAACTTGGACAATCCCAGCCG
>SYHD01000237.1 GCA_005799265.1 Planctomycetia bacterium
GCGCAGGAAGGTGCGGCGGGTTTGACAGTTTAGCATTTCGGACCCCTCATCTTATTTTCTCAGGTAAGGAATATTCAAGTCGCGAGCGATCTGCTCGAATCCAAGATCGTTCTTATTGCTTTCGATATCCAGACCTCTTGTCAGCACTTTTCCTCATGAAGTCGTCGTGTTGTGATGTTGTCGAATAAATGATAGTGGGAACGTGTAGAACTCGGGTTCTCGAAGCCCTTCGCGACATTTGAATCGCTACGCTTTGTGCAAGAAGAAACCCGTATTGAGGAAGACGATAATGAAGATAGTCGAATGCGCCAAAAGACTGTGCCTTCACCGGGAACCGTTTGAATCGCGGTTTGTCGCTCATCTCTTCATTGGAATTCGGTCGCGTCATGGCTATGCTACCCCGTCTCACAGAATTTGCTCCAAATCTCGACGTCCGTCTACGATGCGCTCCACGTACAAACCTGGCTCGGTCAAGCGGTAGAAAATCAGGTAGTTCTTGAATCCGCGCACATTCTGAAAACGAACACCTTGCAATCGCGTCCTTTCCGATTCCCAGGGCGCGCCCATTTCGGGGAACAATGCCAGAATGTCCAGCGTCTTTGTTACCCCTCTGGCAAACTTGAGCGCCGTCGCCTGTGTCTTCTGGTCCAGGAAATAGCGAGCGATGTTCTCGATATCGCAAATGGACTCAGTCGACCGGAAGACAGCAACGCTCATGATGCTTGTTTTCCCTGGTGCTGTTCGATCACACGCTGGGCCACCTCTTCGAATTCGCCGGGTCGAAGCGGCGCATACTCGCCGCGGTCGAAGGAATCCGTCGATTCCAGAAGCATCCGGTCGATTCGTTCACGCTGCTCTTCGCTGAAGCCTTCCTCCTGTGTTTCCATCGCCTCCGCGATGAGCAATTGAAGGTAGGCACTTGCGTCCTTGAATCGCCCAGAGCCGATCTTCGAGTCCACGAAGGATTTCAACTCGTCGGGAATGCTAATGTTCAGTGTTACCATGATGTTCTCCTAATTCCTGTTAATCGTCTCATGCAAATTCAGTATTGCCCGCGTCACCGACGTCCACGCCGCCAGTTCCGCCGGCGCGAGCTCCTTCGACGCCGGCGTGTAACCGACGCCGAGGATGGCCTGGGCGTCCTTGGCGTTCACGTCGTAGTGCTTGCGATGCTTCTCGTACAGATTCGTGAGGACGTCGAGCTCGATCGCGCTGGCGTCGCGCTGCAGTGCAAACTGGAACGCGAGGTTGATGCGGTCCGGCGTCTTCTTGGCGCTGCGGACGACGCGCTCGGCGAAGACGCGCGACGCTTCCACATAGGTCGGGTCGTTCAACAGCACCAGGGCTTGCTGCGGTGTGTTCGAGCGCGGGCGTTCGACCGTGCATTCCTCGCGCGTCGAGGCGTCGAAGGCGAGCAGGCTCGGTTGCAAAAACGTGCGTTGCCACCAGGTGTAGAGGCCGCGGCGATATTGGCTTTCGCCCTTGTCGTTGGCCCATTCGCGCACGGGGAAATTGAGGTAGCGCCAGTAGCCGGCGGGTTGATACGGCTTCACGCTGGGACCGCCGACCTTGTCAACTAGAAGGCCGCTGATCGCCAGCGCGTTGTCGCGCACGAATTCGGCGTCGAGGCGGAATCGGCCCTGGCGCGCGAGGAGCTGGTTGTACGGATCGCGCTGGCGCAGTTGCGGCGTTCCCTTCGACGATTGGCGATATGACGCCGACATCACGATCTGCTTGATGGAATGCTTGATGTCGCCGCCGTTCGCCTGGAAATCGAGGGCTAGCCAATCGAGCAACTCGGGGTGGGTGGGCCAAGTGCCGAGGGCGCCGAAGTCGTCCGCCGTTTTGACGATGCCCTGGCCGAAATAAAGCAGCCACAGGCGATTGACGAACACGCGCGCCGTCAGCGGATTGTCGGCATCGACGAGCCAATTCGCGAGATCGAGGCGTGTCGCACGCTTCTTCTCTTTCTCGATCTTCATGGTCGGAAGCGAAGCCGGCACGTCAGGCATCACGACTTCGCCCGAGTCGTCGAGCCAGTTGCCGCGTTTCAGGAGGCGGATCATGCGCGGAGTGCCTGCCGTCGAAATCAATGTGCCCGGGACATTCTTGAGGAACTCAGCCTTTGTTTTCTGCACCGCGGCGAGTTTTTGCTGGGCGGCCTTCACTTCCTCCTTCGGCAAGGCGGCGATTTCCTTTTGCAGCGAGGCAATCCGCTCGTCGAGTTTCTTCACCTGCTCTTGGTGGGCGCCCGTCATGATCGGCGTTTGCGATTGCCGGCCGACCGCCGTCTCTTGAATGTCCGCGAAGAATGCCGCGAGCTTGTAGAACTCCTTGGTCGTGAACGGATCGTACTTGTGGTCGTGACACTCGGTGCAGCCCAGCGTCAGGCCGAGCCAGGCGGTCGAGAAATTTCGGACGCGGTCGGAGGCGTACTTGGCCGTATATTCCTTCGGCTGACTGCCCCCTTCCTCAGTCGTCTGCAACAGACGATTGTGGCCCGAGGCGATCTTCTGATCGTTGTTCGAGTTTGGCAGCAGGTCGCCGGCGATCTGTTCCCTGGCGAACTGCCCGTATGGCATGTTCGCGTTAAAGGCGTTGATGACCCAGTTGCGATACATCCACACGTCGCGATTGTTGTCGCTGTGATAGCCCGCAGTGTCGGCGTAGCGGACGATGTCGAGCCAGTGTACCGCCATCCTTTCGCCGAAGTGTTGCGACTTGAGCAATTTATCTACGACCTTCTCATACGCCGCTTGCGGCTTAGCGCTCGCATACTCTCTGACGAAAGCTTCCACCTCTTCGGGCGAGGGAGGCAACCCAATTAAATCGAAGTACAACCGCCGAATCAACGTACGCGCATCAGCCTCCGCCGAGGGTTGCAGCCCTTCCTGTTCAAGCCGAGCGAGGACGAAGCGATCGATGTCGTTCTTCATCCACGCGGCGGTCTTCACCTTCGGCAATTCGTGTTTGCGCGGCGGAATCAGCGACCAGTGTGATTCGTACTTCGCGCCTTGTTCGATCCAGTCGTGAATGAGTTGAATCTCCGCCTTCGTAAGCGCCTTCATCGACTTCGCCGGCGGCATCTTCTTGCCTGCCTCGTCCGTTATGAGCCGTGTGAATATGTCGCTGACGAGAGGCTCTCCCTTGACGATGACTTTGGCGTGTGCATCCTTCTCGTCGTCGAGCCGCAGCTTCGCCTTGCGCAGGTTGTTGTCCGGCCCGTGGCATACGAAGCAGTTGTTCGAGAGAATGGGCCGGATGTCTCGATTGAATTCGATCTTGCGCGGCTCCTGTGCGACGAGAACGGTTGGCAAGAGTATGCAACAGATGACGCCGATGCAGCGCGGACGGATTCGTGACATGGCACACGGCTCCTTGGAAGACCTCAATCACTTGACGAAATCTGGCAGGATACAGGTAATGTATCCGACTACGGGGCGCTTTTGCAAGGTAGTAACCGCCATTGACACGTGATAGGCATTTGTGGCAACCTGACGGGACTGACGCAAGGCAAGGAGGCTACGCCGGTGGTGCAAGTCGAGCGAATGCCGCGCTGGACCCAGGAATCCGCCGTCAAGGTCGCGACGGTGGAGACGCCGACACATTTGCTCGGCTGGCTGCCATTTGTCTGGACCGGCGTGCTGTTTCCTGGGCCGTGTTCCGAGTCCACGGCATGGCGTTGGCGGCCGTTCGCGATCATCTTCGTTCTGACGGCGGCGATTCTGTATCCGTGCATGTCGTTTCACCTCTTCGAGCCGGACGAAGGACGCTACGCTCAGATCCCGCGCGAAATGCTCGAACGTGGCGAATGGTTGGTTCCGGTGCTTCAAGGCGAACCGTATCTCGACAAGCCACCGCTGTTCTATTGGCTGGTGATGTTGTCTTATTCTCTGTTTGGTTATCACGAATGGGCGGCACGCTTGATTCCGGCGCTGGCGATCCATACGAGCGTCCTCCTCGTATTTGGCATTGGCAGACGCTTGGTTGGCGAGCGGTCGGCGTTCTGGGGCGCGCTGCTGTTGATCGTGTCGCCGTTTTTCCTGGGCGTCGGCCGGCTCCTCGTGCTGGACGGACTGTTGACTCTTTGGATCACGCTCGCATGGCTGGCGGGGTATCATGCTTGCGCGGATCGGCAGCCCCGGCGCGGTTGGTGGCTGGTCGCGGCATTGGCGTGCGCGTTGGGCGTCTTGACGAAAGGGCCCGTTGCGTTACTGCTTGTCGTGCCGCCGCTGGTCGTGCAACGCTGGCTGAATCCCGTGGCATACGATTCCAATCGTGTGGATGCTTCGGCGACAGAGTCACACGATTGGAATCGTATGCCACGGCTCTGGCTGGTGTTTGTCGCGATCATTCTCGCCGTCAACCTGCCGTGGTATGCCGCCGTTTGCGTGCAGCGTCCTGAATTTGGGCGCTACTTTCTCTTGCAGCACAACATCCAGCGTTTCGTCGAGCCGTTCGATCACGTGCAACCCGTGTGGTTTTACGCGCCGTACTTGTTAAGCGGTCTCTTGCCGATTACGCTGCTTGCCTGGCCTTTGATGCGATTCTTGACCTCAACGCGAACCGATGATTCGCAAAAGCGCTGCCCGGCCATGGGATATCTGTTGCTCGTGGGGCTGTGGTGCGTCTTCTTTTTTTCGTTGGCAGGAAGCAAATTGCCGACGTACATTCTGCCGGCGTTTCCGCCGTTGTGTCTGGCGTTGGGCTGCTTCGTCGCGCGGACCGATCGGTGTCGTTCGCGCTGGGTCATCGGTCTAATTGCGTCGTTTTGGCTCGTGCAAGCGTTTGTCAACGGCGTGCTGGTCCCCGCCTACGCGCGGCAGCGTTCACCGATGGCCGACGCCGCGGCGATGCGCGAACGCTGCGGCGATCCGGCGACGCCCGTCGTGTGCTTTCCGCGTCATGTCGATTCGGTCGCGTTTGCCACGGGGCGCAGCGATTTCCGCGCGTATCGCAGCAAGGAAATTGACGCATTGGTCACAGAGTTGGACAAGCATCCGCGCACGGTGGTGCTGTTCGGCCATCACAATTCGCCCGGGACGCTGGCACGTCATCTGCCCGCGCATCTACGTTTGATCGAGCGCCGGCCGATGGGGCTGTACGAATCGGCGTTGATCGTACGGGCGGCGCCATAGATTCCGAGGCTGGCGATTGGTTGTGCGGCCTTCCTTTTCTTGCTCACGTTGGCCGGCGCTCATGTCGAGCTTCCCACTTCACTGCATTGTCGGTATCATCAAATACCAGGAAGTGACAAATTAGGGAGGCCCAACATGGGATCGGATCATATCAATGTGAGCCAATGCGAGCGCTCCAGCGCGAACCTCGAAAGCGGGCGGGAATCTGAGGAAACGTACGCCATCCACGTTCTGATCGCGACTGAAGAGGACGGCAGTTATTCCGCAATCGTCCTCAATCTTCCAGGAACTGGTAGCTGCGGCGACACCAAAGACGAGGCCATCGCCAACGTCACGGAAGCAGTCAAGGGAGTCTTGGAGTCCTACAAGGATTCCGGCATGTCGATTCCTTGGAAGGATTCACGCTCGGATGAGACTCCCGGCGACAAACGATGGATCAACGTCCATGCCTAAACTCCCGGCAATTTCCGGTGAAGACGCTGTGCGCGCCTTCAAGCGTGCCGGTTTCATTTTGGACCGAATCAGCGGCAGCCATCATATCCTCAAGAAACAAGGGCATCCCTACCACCTCTCCATTCCGGTTCACAAAGGCAAAACTCTCGGCAAGGGCTTGCTGAAATCACAAATCGACGCAGCGGGCATGACCAGCGACGAATTCGTCGCCCTTCTATGATGGCCGATCACATCTTGATCGCATTCAAGTAGATGCCTGCCAGGCTGAAGATGGCCCAGATGATGAATCCGGCCACGCACATCCAGACGCCGAGGCCCGCGACCGTCGTAAGCGTTTTCATCTTGCGCGCTGTTTCCTCGTGATAATACTGCGATTGCTGCTTCATCATCTCCGGCACGCGGCCGCTTTCTTCGGAGCTGACGACCATCTCCATGAAATCATCGCTGAAAAGCCCGCTAGTCTGGAGGGCCTCGTGAAGTTGTTGGCCGTTCTTGAGCGCCTGCACGACGGCGTCGGCGCGCGACGTGAAATAGGCGTTGCCGGTCGCTTCCAGGCTGAGACGCAACGCCTTCGTGATCGACAGGCCGGTGTCGAGCGTCAGGTGCATAGCAAGCGTGAAGCGGCTCATGATGAGGGCGCGCAAGCACGGGCCGAGCGCGGGCGTCGCCAGGAGGATTCGGTCCATCCACGCTTTCTGTTGGCCCATGCGCGACAGGATGAAGTAGGCCGACCAGGCACTGAAGAGCGTGCCGAAGACGACGCCGAGAAACGCCAGGGCGCCCGGAGCGCCGGACAGGCCGAACATCGTCAGCATCGGTTTGGCGCCCGGATTGAGCGATGCGATCAGGCCGAGGATGTAGATTACCCCCGCGATGATCGCCACCGCGGCAACGAACTGCGCGATCGGCAGAAACATCTGGCTGCGAAACTGCCGCCGCAGTTGCAGTTCCAATTCATAGTAGCGTTCCAGTTCACCGAAGATCTCTGGCATGTTTCCAGTTGATTCGCCGAGTCGGACCATCGCCAGGAACAGCACGGGAAAGGCGTCCTTCTCGTCGTCCAGCGCGCGCGACAGACTGCTGCCGCTCTGGATCGCCACGCTGATGCGCCCCGCGATGGCGCGGAAGGAACGTCGGCCGCGATCCGCCTGTTGCTCCATGACGCGGTGCAACGTCAGCCCCGCGCCGAGGTTGTGACGCAGGATTCGGCACAGGTCAATCAGGTCGCTCAGGGGCAGCCGCCGGGAGAACATCTTTTGTCTCTCGCTCGCGGCTTAGCGTGCGCGCTAAGCCGCAAGCGGCGTGGGAAACAGCATATAATAATCCTATGAACGCCGACGCCAACCAATACGATCCACGCTACTTGGCGGGCATCGTGCTCTTCAATCGCGGCGACTTCTTCGAGGCTCACGAGGTGTGGGAGTCGCTGTGGATGGAGACGTTTGGCCCGGAGAAGCGATTCTATCAAGGGTTGATCCAGGCCGCGGTCGGGCTGTGCCATTTTTGCAACGGCAACGTCCGCGGCGCCCTTAAGCTGTATCGCTCGAGCGGCGATTACATGAAGCGCTACGGTACGCCATTCCTGGGGTTGGATCAGGATGCATTCTGGGGCCAGATGGATCGCTGTTTCGCGGAATTGCTGAGCCAGCCGGAGCCGACGCGTGCCGTGGTCATCCGCGAGGAATTGATCCCGACGATGGAACTGAATCCAGAGCCCGGAGCCTGGCCTGAGCCGGAAGCGTTCCTCGAAGACGACGCCGAAGCGTAAGCGAAAGATTGACGATGAACGAAGCGACATTCAACGGCATAGCACGGCTTTTCCCGCTGCCGAACCTTGTGCTGTTCCCACACGTGATGCAGCCGTTGCACATTTTCGAGCCGCGCTATCGGCAGATGACGAGGGACGCGCTCGACGATGATCGGCTGATCGCGCTGGTGCTTCCTCGGCCTGGTTGGGAGAACAACCCCGGCGCTGCGCCGGCGCTGCACACGGTCGCTTGCGTCGGCCGAATCGTCGCCGAACAACAGCTTGACGACGGGTGTTTCAACATCCTCCTGCGCGGCGTGGCACGGATTCGCATCGTCAAGGAGCTCACGACGGAGAAGCTGTATCGCATCGCGCGCGGCACGCCCGTGGATGAGGTCGCGTTGGCCGACGAGCATTGCGACCATTGGCGGCGCACCTTGATCGAGAAGGCGCCGGCCTGGTTTCCAAACCAGGGCGAGGCGGTCGAGCAGTTCCGCAAGCTGCTGCACAGCGATGTGCCGCTCGGCGCCTTGTGTGACATCATCGCGTTCGCCTTGCCACTCGACGCCGACTTCAAGCAAGCACTATTGGAGGAAGCGGACGTCGAAGCGCGTTTGCGCAAGTTGCATGATTTCATGGAAGGCAAGAAGCTGATTGATGAAGCCGTTCAGCGCCGTTTTCCGCCGGAGTTCAGCGTCAATTGACCGGCTTCACGTCGGCACTACGGAGCGTCAACAGGTGCATGAGCGTTGCCGCGGCTTCGGCTAGGGAAAGCGCGCCGCGCTGCCAGGCGTCCGCCAGTTTGAGCAATTCTGGATCGTGTTGCTTCTCGGCGGCGCGGAAGTTCTCTTCCAGCGCGCCCAGCGCAAGTTGGAAAAGCTGCCGCGCTGCCGTGGTGTTTTTTCGGCGCAGCGGCAGCGATTCAATCGTCTGCCACAGTTCCGCGTGCCCCCGGTTCGCTTTCGTGGAGACACGCACGACCGGCACATGGCGCGCTGGCGACAGATCGAGCGCCGCTTGCACCTGAGCAGCCGTCTGATCCGCGGTCGGCAGGTCGGCCTTGTGTACGATCACGACGTCGGCACATTCCAGGATGCCTGCTTTCTCCCATTGCACGTCGTCGCCGCTCTCCGGCTGCAGCAAGAGCGCGACCACATCGGAAAATTCGCGTACTTCCACATCGCCTTGCCCGGAGCCTACGGTTTCGAGGAATATCACGTCGAACCCGAACGCTTCCAGGAGGCGGATCATGACGTCGAGATGATCGGCCAAGGCGCCGTGTCCACTCAGGGCGGCGAGGCTTCGGATGAAGACACCGTCGTCCGTCGTGCTGCCCATCCGGAAGCGATCGCCCAAGAGCGCGCCGCCTGAGAGCGGGCTTTGCGGATCACAGGCGAGGACTGCGACCTTATGGCCCTGGGCGCGCACCACGGAGATGAGCTTGCCAATGAGCGTGCTTTTGCCGACGCCGCCGGAGCCGGTGAAGGCGATGACGCGGGCGTATGTTGCAAACGAGCCCTCACCCCCCGCCCCGCTCCCACAGGGCGGGGGGGGAAGGGTTGCCTGCATTTGGGCC
>SYHD01000238.1 GCA_005799265.1 Planctomycetia bacterium
ATGTAAGGCTGAACCTGTGCAACCGACGCTGGCAGAACCTTTTTTTTCCTGGCCATCCCTGGCTCCTTTCTCGCGGGGTGTCCGAACTCATTGCTGTGTCAAGGAACTTCGGCCACAAGCATACCAAACCCAAACCCTCAGATGCAAACCATGTCGTACACCCTCTTTGCCTAAAGCGAGCATTTTTCTCTAGCGTTGTCCTCAACGGAAGGATAACATAACTCAATGGGGAAGAATGGTTTCCTTCTCAAATGAGAGGAGCCGGAAGCATGTTACGCGTCATTATGGCTGGTTTGGCTGCTCTGGTGGTTGCAATCGGCGTCAGCAGCGCCGGTGATCTGGAGGCGATCCGGGCACGCAGGCAAATCGCCGTGCAAAAACTCCAGGGCCAAGTCAAGGACGCCGTCGAGCGTTCGCGCAAGCTGGACACGCGCGATGCCGGTTTTCTTCTGGAAAACATGCTGCGTGAAGTCAAGGACTCGCGCGATCTGCTCGAAAGCGAACGCGCTCCGCTCGTCTCCCAACTGCAAATTCGCATGCGCGATGTCAATCAAGGCGCTCAAGCCAAGAAGGTGGCCGACGATCTACGACCATTGCGCGAGCCACCCAAGATCACTCGGCCCATCGCCGTCGATCCGCCGTCCCGGAGCCCAAGTACGGTTGCCAAGGACTTCATGAACCAACCCAGGGCTGCGGCTCAGCTGCACGCCGACCTCATCCGTCAGCGTGAAAAAGGGAATCTCGATCTCATGCTTGGCGTCGAGAAATTCTCGCCCATTCCGGGTGAGAGCGGCATCGCATTCCCGCCTTACTGGAAACAACTGAGCGAATATCGCAAGAAGCAGGTTAGCCCGCAGCTCACGGAGCGCGAAAAGAAACTGCTCCAAACGCTCAACTCGACGCTGACCGTCAGCTACGATGGCGACCGCTTCAAGGCAGTCCTTCAGCACCTGGAAGAAAAGACTGGCCTGAGCCTGCTCGTTGACCCGAATTCCGAACGCGACCTCAATCTCGATTACGACGATCCGATCAACCTCAAAATCAACAAGGCAACCGTTCGCACCATCCTCAAGACCGTGCTCGGCCAAAAAGGACTCACCTACATCATCAAGGAAGGCAACATCCAGGTCATGACGCCAAAGCGCGCCAGCGAGCACACCGTCGTTCGCGCCTATCAGATCGATGACCTCATCGCGCCGAATCAGCAAATGGCGATGATGTACGGCCCCATGTTCGGCCAGCAAATGCAGCAGATGCAGATGGCGCAGAACGCCCAGCAGCTCATCCAGCTCATCATGATGACGACCGATCCCAACTACTGGCAGCCTAACGGCCCCGGCTCGATCATCTTCTATGCTCCGACCAGGACGTTGCTCGTCCGCGCCAGCACGGAGATGCACTATCAAATGGCGTCGCCGGCCATGTTCGGACGCTGATCCAATTGACAATCCGCGCATACAACAAACCTCGGCCATCGCGCCGGGGTTTTGTTGTTTAGCCGCGGGTCGTAGACCCGCGCGGGTCTGCGACCTGCGGCTAAACATGCGGTCATGGAGTTCATTCTCATGAGCATGTACTTCCCCACTGCCGACGAGTGTACTCGCAAAACGATCTTCCCCGGAGTCAACATCGCCACCTGCGCGTGCGAAAAGATGATGATGTCGTACGTCGAATTACAACCGGGCTCGATCGTCGCGGAGCACAGCCATCCCCATGAGCAAGTCGGCATGATGCTCGAAGGGCGAGCGCGTTTCTTCATCGGCGGCGAAGAAAAAATCCTCGGCAAAGGGGACATGTATCGCATCCCCGGCAACGTCAAGCATCGCGTTGTCGCCCTCGAAGAAATCGTGAAAGTTCTCGACATCTTCGAGCCAATCCGTGAAGATTATCGCTGATTCGTTTAGCCGCAGTTCACAGAACCGCGCGGGTCTTCGACCCGCGGCTAAACGATGTGGATGACGAACCATGAACCTCGATCTGAAAAATCAAACCGCCGTCATCGTCGGCGCCGCACGCGGCATCGGACTCGCCATCGCACGCGCTTTTGCTCAGGAAGGGGCCAAGGTCGTCCTCGTCGATCGCGATCCTGTCGTCGCCGAATCCGCTCAATCGCTCGCCAACGCCAGCGGCATCGTCGGCGATGTCACAAATTTCGACGCCATGAAAAAGGTCGCCGCTCAGTGCCAGCGCGTCGATCATCTCGTCTTCGCCGTCGGCGTCGGTTCGGGCAAGTTCGGCTTCCCGTACTGGAACCTGGAGCCGAGCGATTGGCCGCGTGTCATGGCGATCAACGTGCAAGGGGCGGTCAACGTCGTGCATGCCTTCACGCCAAATTTCCTCCAGGCGAAGACGGGATCGATGCTGTTGATCGCATCGGTGGCGGGGCAGATCGGCTCGCAAACCGATCCCCCGTATAGCGCGTCGAAGGCGGCTCTCATCAACTTCATGCAATGCGCCGCCAAGGATCTCGCGCCCTATCACGTTCGCGTCAACGCCCTTTGCCCCGGCATGGTGAAGACCGAACTCAACCAGTCGATCTGGGCCGCCTGGAATGTTATGCAGCCTGCGGACAAGAAGCAAGCCTACGACGACTGGGCCGGTGATAAAATTCAAAAGGTCGTGCCCCTCGGCCAATGGCAGACGCCCGAGGAAATGGCGGCAATGGCGGTGTATCTCGCGTCGACGCATGGCCGCAACATCACGGGGCAGTGCGTGAACGTTGACGGCGGGTTCGTGATGCACTGGTGATTTCGTTTAGCCCCGCCTCGCAGAGGCGGGCGGATACCGGGGCGCCGCGCACGCCCGCCTCTGCGAGGCGGGGCTAAACAACGGAGGATTGTTTCATGTTGATGCGCTTGACGACCGTCGCGATTTTGGGTGCGCTTGCGTTCCCCACGATGGCGCACGCCCAGGGCAAAAAGAAACCGCCCAACATCATCTACATCATGAGCGACGATCACGCCAACGCGGCCATCGGTGCTTACAACTCCTGGCTCAAGGGCGTGGTCAAGACGCCGAACCTCGACAAGCTCGCCAAGCAAGGCATGCGTTTCACCAACTCGGTCGTGACCAACTCGATCTGCACGCCGAGCCGGGCCGCCATTCTGACGAGCCAATACAGCCACAAGAACGGCGTCTACACGCTCAACGACGCGCTCGATCCGGCACGCATCCACATCGCGCATCTCATGCGCAGGCTGGGCTATCAGACCGCCCTCTTCGGCAAATGGCATCTCACCATCGACCCGACCGGCATGGACCACTGGAGCGTCCTGCCCGGCCAGGGCGTATACATCAACCCGAAACTCAAAATGATGGGAGCGAAAAAGAAGGAGCTCAAGGAGTTCCCCGGCGGCTACTCCGAGGACGTCATCACCGATCTGGCGCTGGAATGGTTGAAAAAACGTGACAAGGACAAGCCGTTCATGCTCTTCTGCCAGTTCAAGGCGCCGCATCGCCCGTGGGATCCGGCGCCGCGCTTCAAGGACCTCTA
This sequence comes from Planctomycetia bacterium, assembly GCA_005799265.1. GTDB lineage: Bacteria > Planctomycetota > Planctomycetia > Gemmatales > Gemmataceae > SIAQ01. The sequence continues at coordinate 3,494 of SYHD01000238.1, forward strand.
CAAGGACGTCAAGATCCCCGAACCCGAAACGCTGCTCGATGACTACAAGGGACGGGCCAAGCAAGTGAGCCTGATCCGCATGCGCATCGGCCAGGATTTTAGCCAACGTGATCTGGAGATGCCGATCCCGAAAAACATGAGCGGCGACGAGCTACGCAAGTGGGGCTATCAGCATTATCTCAAGCGTTATCTCTCGTGTGTCGCCGCGGTTGATGACAACGTGGGCCGCATCATGGCGTTCCTCGAAGAAAACGGCCTCGCCGAGGACACGATCATCATCTACACGTCCGACCAGGGCTTCTTCCTCGGCGAGCACGGCTTCTACGACAAACGGCTCATGTACGAACCCGCGATCACGACGCCGCTCATCATCCGCTGGCCGGGGCAGACCAAGGCGGGGAGCGTCAACAACGACATCATCCTTAATCTCGATCATGCGCCGACGTTTCTCGACATCGCCGGCGGGGACATTCCCAAGTCCATGCAGGGCCGAAGCTACAAAGCCAACCTGGAGGACAAGACGCCGCCGGATTGGCGTAAGTCGAGCTACTATCGCTACTGGATGCACCTGGACGGCTCGCACAACGTACCGGCTCATTACGGTGTGCGCACCGATCGCTACACGCTCATCCACTACTACGGCAAAGCGCTCGGCATGAAAGGCGCGAAGGATGTGACGCTCAATCCCGAATGGGAGTTGTTCGATCGCCAAAAGGACCCGCAGCAGATGCGCAACGTCTACGTCGAGGCCGACTATGCGCCCGTGGTGCGTGAGCTACGGATGGAGTTGGATCGATTGCGGCGCGAAGTCGAGGACGACAAATAAGGATGAATACGTTGTGCGCGCGCGGTGCCCTTTGAGCGCTAAACGAACACAGAAATTTATGCCAATCATCGAAGGAACCCTCGCCGACATCGACGGCGTGCGCCGCGGCCAGATCGCCATCGATAACGGCGTCATCACGGCCGTCGGCGCCAACCTCGGTCCGGCGACACACGTATTCGGCGCGAATTGCCTCATCTTCGCCGGCATGGGCGATATCCACATCCATGCGCGCGAGGACGTCACGCAAAAGGAAACGCACAAGGAGACGTTTGCGTGCGCATCGTCGGCCGCGCTGCACGGCGGCATCCTGCACGTCGCCGATATGCCGAACAATCCCGCAGCGCCGATTGACGATGTGACCTATGCCGTCAAGGAATCGCTGCTCGCCGGGCAAAACCTGCCGGTCGTCTTCACGCTGTACGCGGGCATCGGGCCGGGGACGAAGCCGCTCATACGGAATGTTCCCTACAAAGCGTACATGGGTCCCAGCGTGGGCGATCTGTTCTTTTCCACGCTGGAACAACTCGATCTGACGCTGTCAAACTACGTTGGCCGCGCGGTGAGCTTTCATTGCGAGGATCCAATTCTCCTAGAAAAACACAAGGGCGCGGCGACGCACGAAGAACGGCGGCCGCCCGAATGCGAGCTGAGCGCGACGCGATTCGCGCTGGCGATGATCGAGAAATATCGCCTCACCGGCAAGCTGTGCCATTACTCGGCCGGCGAAGGCTTGCCGCTCATTCGTGCCGCCAAGGCGAGGGGCCTAAGCGTAACTGCGGAGGTGACGCCGCATCACGTGTTCTTCGACACCGCCCAGATCACACCGAGCAATCGCCCGTGGATGCAGATGAACCCGCCGCTGCGTTCCCCCGGCGACCGTGCCGCAATGCTCGAAGCGCTGCGCGATGGCACGGCCGACTATCTCGCGACCGATCACGCTCCGCACACGCTCGTCGAGAAGGAACGCGGAGTCTCCGGGCAGCCGCATCTGGACACCTACGGCCAATTCGTCACGTGGCTGATCGTCGAACAAGGTTTCACGCCCGAGCGAATCGCGGCGATTTGTTCGGCGAATCCGGGGACCTTCGTCAATCCGTATCGCGCGGAGAAGTGGGGCCGCCTGCTGCCGGGCTACGTCGCCTCGCTGACCGTGCTCGATCTGAAGACGCCGACGACGATTCGTCGCGAGGATCTGAAGACGAAATGCGGCTGGAGCCCATTCGAGGGGATGATGTTTCCGGGCAGCGTCGCGGCGGTATTCGTGCGCGGCAATCGGGTCCCCGTTTAGCGCTCGCTGTATCCCACGCGATTGCAGGCGAGATTGCGAGCGCTAAACGAATGCAAGTTCGGCATGATCGTGCCGGGAATCTGGCCGTCCTTCATGAACTTGGCGCCGATGTCGCGGAATCTCACTTCAGCTTCGCGAGTAGTTGCAGGGCGGCCGTGCGCGGCGCCGCTTCGTCGCGGTCCACGCTCAGATTCGCGGTCTCGATGGCGTGCTGGGAAATTTTGCCGACGAGCGGTATCAAGGCCTGACGCAACTTCGGGTTCTCGGCGCCGCGGCGCGAAAGCAAGAGGATCGCGTCGTATTTCGGAATCGCCGACAGAGGATCGCTGAGCACGCGCAGCTTCATCGCCTTGATGCGGCCGTCGCTGCTGTACGCGGTGATGACGTGTACGCGCTTCTCCTCGAGCGCCTTGTACAAGATCGTGGGATCCATCGATTCCTTGTGCCGATCGGGCAGCTTGATCTTGTACAGCTCTTGCACGCGTTTCCATTCGTTGCGATCGAAGAACATCATGTCGTCGCCGTAGATCAAATCGCTGTGCTTGGCGAGATCGCCGATGCTGACGATGCCGCGCGACTGGGCCAGCTTCTCGTCCATGGCCAGCACATAGTTATTCTGGAAGCCGAGCTTGCCGAGGCATTCGACGTCGTATTTCTCCTTGAGGAATGCGACGGTTTGCTCGTACGTTTCCTGCTCGCCGATGACATCCCGGCGCTGCATGAGCGTGGCCCAGACGTTGCCGGTGTAGTTGATGGCGCAGTCGATCTGGTTGTGCTTGAGGCCGAGAAACTGGATGGTCTCGCCCATGCCCTGGCGCTGATCGATGTCGCTGTCGGCCTCCTTGAGCTTGGCACGGATGATCTCGGAGAGGATGAATTGCTCGGTGAATGGGGCGCTGGCCACGACCGGCGGGCGCGCCGTGAAGGCGTTCACGACCGGCGAAAATAAGGCGCCGCCGACGGCAACCGCGAGCCCCGCAGCGGCGATCCAGGCGAGACGCTTGCTGTGCCGGGCTTGGGCGAGTTCCAAGAGGTGCACCAGCTGGTCCAAGACGATGGCGAGCAGAGCCGTGAAGATGCAGCCGAACATCACCGCCTGGGTGTCGTTCATGTTGAGGCCGGAGAAGATGTAGTTACCGAGGCTTTTGCCGCCGACGGGCGTGGCGAGAGTTGCCGTGCCGACGACGAGCACGGTGGCTGTACGGATGCCGGAGAGAATAACGGGGGCGGCCAGCGGCAGTTGCACGCGGATGAGCATCTGCCAGTTGTTCATGCCGAGGCCGCGCGCCGCTTCGGCCAACGTGGGATCCACGCCGCGAATGCCGGTAACGGTGTTGGCGAGGATCGGCAAAAAGCTGTACAAGGTCAGCGCGATGAAGGCCGGCATGAAGCCGATCGTGTGCAGGATTGGCACCATGATCGCGAGCAGGGCCAGCGTCGGCACCGTTTGCAGGATGCCCGCGATGGCGAGCAGGTACTCGGCGATCAGCGGGCGCCGGCTGGCCCAGACGCCGAGCGGGATGCTGATGAGCATGCCAATTCCCAGGGCGGCAGTCGACAGCATCATGTGCCAGCCGAGATAATCCGGCAGGTTCCTGAACAGGAGCTGTAGTTCTTCACTCACGCGCGGCTGCCTTTCTCGTCGTCGATTCGGTCTTTGAGGTCCTTCATCTCGCGCATCGGGCCGTCGATCAACTCGCTTACGTACGGATCCGCCGGTTTCGTGCGCAGTTCATGGGGCGTGCCCATCTGCAGCAGTCGGCCCTCCTTCATGACGGCGATCAAGTCCGCCGACAGGAGCGCCTCGAGCATATCGTGTGTCACCATCACTGCGGTCAAGTCGAGGGCGCGGCGAAGTTTCATGAAGTCGCCGCGCAGCTCGAAGCGCGTCTTGGGGTCGAGGGCGCCGAACGGTTCATCGAGCAAGATTACTTTCTGCTCGGCGGCAAGCGCCCGTGCAAAGCCGACGCGCTGCTGCTGCCCTCCCGAAAGCTGGCGCGGCAAGCGATCGCGAAATTCCTGCGCCGGCAGACGCACCATGTCGAGCAACGCTTCGGTGCGTTTCAGGATGCGCTCTTTCGGCCAGTCGAGCAGCTTCGGCACCACGGCGATGTTCTGCGCGACGGTCAGGTGCGGAAACAAGCCGCTGCCTTGAAAGACGTAGCCGATCGAGCGGCGCAACGCAACGGGATCAATGCGCATCACGTCCGCGCCGTTGACGACGATGCGGCCGGAAGTGTGATCGTTGAGACGATTAATCATCTTGAGAGTGGTGGTCTTGCCGCACCCGGAGCCGCCCAGGAGTGCGAGCAGTTTGCCTGGCGGGAGGTGAATGCTGACGTTCTTGACGGAGAAAGTCTTTCCTCCATCGTAGGATTTGCTGACGTTTTCCAGAGTAATCATGCAGGCTCCAACGTGAAGCGCGAACGACCGGACAGCGCGGCCGCGCACCGAGGGAATCAGCCGAGTTGATCGAAGGCAATGGTTGCGTTCAAAATTGAGGCGGCGCTCGATCGACAAGTTAGTTGTAACTAATATACAAGAACGGCAGTACAAAGTCAATGGGTTCGTCGGCGAGCCGCTCAGCGACAAAATAATTCCGCTATTTTCCGCCCTGATGTTTGACATGATAAAAAGCCGAAATAACCAATATGCGCAATTTGCATGGAATGGCGAGGTATGGGCTAAGACGCACTAAATGTTTTTCCAGATTACGCAGCCATCCCCATTGGGATAATGTGGGAGTGGTTATCGATTGCCATTGATGCACGGTGAGCCCCCCTACCCAGCACCCGTATGTAAATTCTCAAAGGCGGTCTTTTTCAGGAGGCAGGAATGTCCTCGGGTCCGACAAGCGAGACGAATCTCCAGGTGGATGGCCCGTGTCCCGTCCGCGCTCCGTTTGGAGGCGATTGGCGTCTGGCCGTCGTGCTGCTAACGGCGGTGCTCGTCATGCTCCCTGGCCTGGGCCGAACCCGCTTCTGGGACGAGGATGAGGGATTTTACGCCACCGCTGCCGCCGAGATGTACGCCCGCGGCGATCTGGTCGTGCCGACGTTCAATCAGGATTTATTTGGCCACAAGCCGCCCTTCATGTATTGGATGATGATGGGCGGGTTTTCGTTGTTTGGAGTTGGCGAATTCGGGGCCCGGATCGGCTCAGCGCTCTTTGGTGTGGCGACCGCAGGGCTCACCTATCGACTGGGCCGTCGGCTTTTCAGTCCAACCACCGGCTTATTCGCCGGCCTAGTGATGGCGAGCTGCCTGATGTTCTCCGTGGTTGCCAGGTCTGCGACGTCTGACAGTTATCTGACTTTTTTTGCATTACTGGCTCTCTATCTCTGGGCCCGCGCGGCGCTGCCAGCCGGCGCAGATCAGGCAGCGCCGGGAAGTGCTCGGGGCGAAGTTCGCTGGCGTACCTGGGCCGCCGCTTATGTCGCGATGGGACTCGGTGCGTTGACCAAGGGGCCGATTGGTTTTCTGTTTCCGATGGCGGTGATCGGGTTGGTGATGCTCTGTCGGACGCCGCGGCCTCGTTCGTGGCTCGATGGCTTTGGTCCGGTCAATTTCTTCGGCACGATCTGGCGGATGCGCCCGCTGACCGGCATGGTGGTCATTCTGACGGTTGCCGGACCGTGGTATTACCAGGTAGGCGTGGCGACTAACGGGGAGTTTCTCCGCGAGTTCATTGGCGTGCATCACTTAGGCCGCGCTACGAGGGCGATGGAGAGTCATTCGGGCCCATTCTACTATTACGTCGTCAGTTGCCTGCTCGGCATGATTCCCTGGTCGATTCTGGCCGTTCCCGCTGGACTCGTCTGGTGGCAACGGCTGCGCAGCGCCGATCGGGAACGTCCGGCGATTACGTTCGTCACTTGTTGGGCTCTGGTCTATCTGGTAATTTTTTCCTTGGCGCGCACGAAATTGTCCAACTATGTGCTCCCCGCTTATCCCGCCTTGGCATTGATCGTCGGACGCTGCGTGGATGCGTGGCTGACCAGCCCAGGAGTCATTGGCAGCCGTTGGATGAACGGTACTTGGATTCTGCTCCTGCTCCAGAGCCTGGTGTTCTTGATTGGATTGCCCGTTGTCTGTTGGTGGGATTTCAATGGACAAACTCTTGCCGATCGCATGCGGTTGAATCCCACCTTGTTGCCAGCCGCAGGCTGGCTGGGGCTCCTCGCTCTGCCGACCGCCATCGGCGCGGTTGTTGTTCTCAAGCTTGGGGAACGTCAACGCGGCGCAGCGAGTGCCGTGATTGCCGTCGCCGCCCTTGCCATTTTGGTTGGTTTGTGGAATTTCGGCGCCCCGTTGATCGATCAGTTTCAGACGCCGCAAACGATTGCCCAGAAATTGTGCCGTGACAATGCGGATCGCCCGATCCGTGTCGGCTGTTTCTGTCAGTTTCGGCCGACGATGGTCTTTTATTTGGGCCAGCGGCTGGAGAACTTCGCCACGCCTGCGGCGGCCGGGGAATTCCTGTGCCAGCAGGAAGTTCCGAGCTACCTGGTCACTATTGAGGCCCAGTATTCTGAACTGAAGCCGTGGCTGCCGGCCGACGTCGAGGTGGTGGATCGGACGCACCGATTTCCGCGCAAGGGCGAATTGCTTGTTCTTGCACGCCGAGGGACTATTGTCGATCGGCAGCACGCCATGGCTCCGCGCTGAATCAGACGACGGGAAACCCTCCAATGCCCGACCTCGACGATGGCGCATCGATCGAAATGCAAGGCTCCGGCTCCAAGCCCTACAAGCTCACGAACGTCGGCGGCATCTACCGTTGCTCGTACCCAGCGTACTCCACCCTTGGAGCTTGAGAAGCTTTGCGGGTCGGCTAAAGATTGGCAATCCTGACGCATGCAACAATGCGGAATCGCCCCTCCTATCGCATAATGGTCGATCCACCATTGTAATCCCTGCTGATGGAGTTTATCCTACTCCTGTCATCAACCCTTTCTTCGCCACAAGGAGTTCCCGATCATGACCCGTATCCTTGTGAACTGTCCGCACGCCGGCTGCAACTGGAGAGGCCGCCTGAGGGCCACGCCGTATCCCGTCCTGCAGTTAGGCTTCGCATCAACCGTATCGATCGTTCGCTTCGACTGCCCGCGCTGCCATCAGGATTGGCAAGCCCGCATGATCGGCGACGACATCGAGACTCTGCCCGTGTTTCACATGAACGAGGAAGAAGACGCCGCCTGGCCGCTAGTGGACATCGGCGCCGGCGGATAGCTGGAGCGACATGGCATCAGTTGCTAACGTAGACTCGTCCGAGATGAAATTGTTGCAGCGCCCGCGACCCAAGGAGTACATTGCGATGATACGATTTTTCCCGTTCGTCATGGGGTTTGTCTTCATGGGAGCGGCCGCTCTGGCCGACCGGCCTGCGACGGCCAGCGCCGAAGCGTCGGCCGCTCAGGAACTTGCCGAGGCCGAAAAGAAAGAGGGCTTCCGCTCTCTCTTCGACGGTAAGAGTTTCGCTGGCTGGAAAACCAGCGACAAAACGCCCAAGAGCTGGAAAATCGAGGGCGGCCTACTGATGTTGACCGGAGGCGGCAGCCATCTGTTCACGACGGACAGCTTCGAGGACTTTGTCCTGCGCCTGGAGTGGCGACCCGCGAAGAAGGGCTACAACAGTGGCCTCTTCATACGCGGCAACAATCAGATCCAAATGCAGCAGCAAAATTGCGGGCAGCTCATGAGCAACACCAAGGATACGAAGGGCGTCCCCAAGCTGCACAAAGCCCCCGGCGAGTGGAACGATTGGGAAGTCATCTGTATCGGCAGCAAGGCTTCGCTCAAAGTCAACGGCAGCCTGGCCTGGGAAATCGACACATTCAAGGCCAAGAAAGGCACGATCGGATTTGAAGCGGAAGGTCATGCCATCGACTTCAAGAACCTCCGGATCAAGGTGATGGAGAACAAGAAGAACTAGCGTGACCAGCGCTGCGTGGAGCGCAGTCGACGAAAAAACGCCCTGCGCGCGGTACGCGCAGGGCGTTTCAATTAGACGGCGCGGTGCGCCGCCAGCATGGCGTTCTTGCTTTACTTCTTCTTGGCAAGAATAAGGATGCTCAGGGCCTTGCCCGCATCAACTGCCACGGTCACGTTTTGCCCCTTGTCCAGATCGGCAAAAGTCGCGGGGGTGGCTTTTTCATCTTTCTTGGCCGGCGCCTTTTCGATCTTCGTCTCTTTCGTCACTTCGATCTTGTGTTCCTTGGCCTCGGCGGTGACGACATCTTTCTTCTTCTTTTCTGGCGTTTTGACGATGATCGTGCCTGAGTCCTTGGAATCCTTGGAGGCATCCACTGCGGTCACGGCGCCCGTGATTGAGGTCGCCTTTTTCTTCTTGTCCTGGCCGGTTCCTTCCGCCACGAGAATGAGACAAATCGCACATACGAACGGAACCATCAGCCAACGAACCATAGTAGCCTCCAGAGAGTAAAAAGGGGGGAAACAACGTTTTCCGCCGGATAAGCCCGTAGGTCCGGCGGCGAGAACCCAAGTTTCAGGGGCAGGTCAACGATCAATTCGAGCGCTGGTGAGTGGTAAAAGCCCGCGACAAAAATAGTTTCATCTGGTCTGCCAAGGCGGCCAATCAGGAATGCTCCCACAAACCTCCCTCAATTAACACCGAATATCGCTGCCGGTTCCGCAAAAAAGATTCGCCAGCAAAATTTGGCTTTACGCATGGCAACAAGGGATTGATCGGGCTCTTCAAACACGATCGGCCGAACTTGGCGCAAACGCATACAGCCCAATCCTTTCTTTCGATTTTCTTGGGACGCCATGGGCCAGATTGATCCCAACGTTGGCCTGCTCGAAGCGAAAAATGACGGTGACCGCGTCGGTGATGGCGGTTGTCGTTCGCAGGCCTTGTTTGCCGTCAGGCAAGTCAGACGGAAAATTAGAGAAAGGCCAAGACGTGGGGCGGCTTGGTCGCCAAGAACGGCTCGTGTTGGCCGGTATTGTTCAGGCGACTCGTCTTACAACCCGAATTCTTAGGTGTGACCAAGCACCAGACACATATTTGAGCAACGATATTGTCCAATTCAGCCTGAACCATAACGTCACTGGGATGAGTGTTCTTCCGAACGCTCCTACCCAACACAGGAGAACTACGATGCGCAGGTTCACGCTAGTAATGGTCGTTACGCTCGGTTTTTTTGTTGTCGCTCGTGGCGGCGCAGGGGACGGCGCCAAGAAGGAATTGCAATCGTTTGAAGGAACGTGGGTCCTGATTTCAACCGAACGAGATGGCAAAACGGAATCTGCCGGGAAAGGTACCAAGCTTACATTCATGGGAACCAAATTTTCCCTGTCGCAGGAATCTTCAGCCACCCTCGGCCTCAAGGGTACGTACTCATTTGATTCCGCCAAGAAGCCCAAGACGAAAGATATCAAGGTCACGGAAGGCCCGGACAAGGGAAAGACATTCTTGGCCATCTATGAACTCTCAGGCGATGATTACAAAATCTGCATCGCTCCTGCGGATAAAGAACGCCCGAAAGATTTCACTTCGACGCCGGGAAGCGGCAATCGCCTCCAGACCTGGAAACGTGAGAAGAAGTAACGTGACGGAATCTTCTCGATATCTGGTGTTTTGCCTCCGTTTTATTTACGGGTTCGTCAAATAATGGTTACCGTTCACCTCCCCTCTCCCCCTGTACTCAGGGGGAGAGGGGCCGGGGGTGAGGGGGA
>SYHD01000239.1 GCA_005799265.1 Planctomycetia bacterium
CGCGCGCCACGGTAAACGCGATCTCCTTGTTCGGCTCCGCCTTGGCGTCCCACTGTGCGAGAGCCGCGATGTCGTCCGCACGCACATTCACCCCGTCTTCGGTGCGGAGCAAGTTCTCCAGCAAGATCTTGAGCGAAAACGGCAGCCGGGCCGCCTGTGGATATTTCTTGTAGACGGCGTCAAGCCGATAGATCGTGTAGATGGCGTTATCGACGGTGAGAGACGTTCTGCTTTGAAAGGAGTCGGCCATGGCATCCTCGTTGTGCGTGAGTAGGATTGACTGCCTTTATTGTCACTATTCGCAGGAAAGCGGCAATGCTTGGTGCGGTGCTGTATCAAGCGTCGGCACGGTATTACGAATGGGAGACGCCGAGGGCCAGCACGTACTTTGCCCGATCTGGGTGGGTTTGCGGCCTGCTTGATCGGTTCCAATATCGATCTTCGTGTCGTCTCTTGTTACGACTCACGTGGAACGAGCGATGGCGAAGATTTAGCATGTGTGCCTGGACAAGGTAGTCTATCACTCTGACGAATTGGAGCATCCACGTTAGTGTGTCGAACGGAAACATCCCCTTGGTCAGCGTTGTGGTCATCGCGATGATGATGGTGCTGGCCGGCGCGGGCGGGACACCGGCGTTTGCCAAATGGGCCAAACTCAAAGCGGAGTTTCTTTTGAAGGCACTGGAATTGTCGCACTGGAAGCCGTGCAAGAGAATTCGTTTTGCGGATTCTTGACCAGACAAAAAAGGCTTGCGTCGCGTGACACAAGCCAATAAGCGGGAGTGTATGGGAATCGAACCCACTGAGAGCTTTGTTCAAACCCCCCACTGGTTTTGAAGACCAGGGCCATCACCAGATGTGCAGACACTCCCGAAGTTTCTAACCGTTGATATTATTGACTTTCCGAGCGCTTGCCAGGCACTTAAAATCGCGGTTCGAATCACGCCGCCCGTGCCACTGGCTCCGCTTCCGGGTACTTGATGCGCGCATGAAAGAGGGCGATCAGCGATTTCGAGAGTGCCTCCTCGATCGCGTGCAGTTCCGTCAGCGTCAGGCCGCTCTCCTCGAATTGGCCGTCGAGCAGGCGCTTCATCAGCAAATCGTGAACGAGTTTGCGTAGGCTGTTCGGCGTCGGGTTTGCCAGGGAGCGGCTCGTGCTCTCGACGGCGTCGGCGAGCATCAGGATGCCGAGCTCGCGCGAGTGCGGTTTTGGGCCGGGGTAGCGAAAGCAGCTTTCGAGATCGGCGCTCGATTGGCCATTCACTTCGTGCAGCCGCATCGCCTCCCGGTAGAAATACTCGACCAGCGTGGTGCCGTGATGCTGGGCGATTGCGTCGATGATCGGCCTGGGCAGATGATACTGCTGGGCCAGGGCGATGCCGTCCTTGACGTGGCCGATGATGACGAGCGTCGACAGGGCGGGTTCGAGGGCGTCGTGGCGGTTTTCGCCGGACTGGTTTTCGATGAAGTAATCAGGCTTGAGCATCTTGCCGACATCGTGAAAGTAGCTGCCGACGCGTGCCAAGAGCGGATTGGCGCCGATGGCGTCGGCGGCGGCCTCGGCCAATGTCGCCATGGTCATGCTATGCGTGTAAGTCCCTGGCGCGCGGCGAACGAGCTCTTGCAATAACGGATGCGAGCCATCTGCCAATTCCAGCAAGCTGATGTCCGTGACGAAGTTGAAGGCGCGTTCAATAATAGGCAATAGTCCCGTCAGAATAAATCCCGACATGGCGCCCCACAGAAAGCGGCGCAAGGCGTCGGTCAGCATTACCGACCAGAGTTGCTCGGACAATAAACCCATCGCGATCGTGGTGGCGAAGTATGCCGCGCCCGCTGCGGCCGCTACTTGCACGAGCTGGGTGCGCGTACGGACATGACGGAGCGACAGAATCGCCGTCGCCATGCCGCCCATGTGGACGATGACGAGATCGACATTGCCGCCCAGCACCACGCACAGGGCAAGCTCCAGGGCGAAAGTCATTAGCAATGCGAATTGCGGATTGTAGGCAAGCGTCAACACCAGCGCCGTGAACGTTAACGGCACCAGCATCGCGTTCCACGGCGGCTGACTCAAGACCATGCTTAGACCAATCGTCACGCCAATCAAGATGCACACGCCGGTAATCATTGGCAAGCTTTGTGCGAGGCCCAACTGGAAGCGCGCCACGTACATGGCCACGACCGCGGTCAGCAAGCTCAAGATGATGAACAGCGACACGCCGCGATACCAGTGGTCGCGCGTCGTCAGGCTATCGAGATGGGCCCGATGCTCTTCACGAAGGAGGTCGAGTTGCCGTTCCCCGATCGGCTCGCCGCGCGGAACCAGCAACATTCCGCGCGGATAGCGCTCGATGGCGGGGCGATCCGAATGGTCCGCTTTTTCGTGGCCGACATCGCGCTGGGGGCCCTGATTGATCAATTCAACGTGGTTGATGACGGCGAATTCGACGCGTGCGCGCAGATCGTGTGGGTAAACCTCGCCGGCGCGATAGCGCATTGGTGTACCCCACCAAATCGCCAGCGCGGTCACCAAGCCCGTCGTCAGCCATGCCGCGCCGAGGCGTACGAGCGTTCGCTTGTGGGCAAGTTGCCGTAGCAGTGGTTCTTCCTGGCGCGACGAGCGCGTACGGCCGTCCCATTGCAAAAGACGCGGAATTTTCTTGAGGGGTGCGAACATGGGGGGAGGATTTCTGCCGATTGCGTTTAGCCGCGGTTCGCAGAACCGCACGGGTCTTCGACCCGCAGCTAAACGAAACAATCTGCAATTCAGCTTCTCCTTCGAGGCTTGTCTTCCTCGTAGGCCTTGACGATCTTTTGAACCAACGGGTGCCGTACGATGTCGTGTTCGTTCAGGTAAATGATGCCGACGTGCTCCAGGTTGTCGAGGCGATGGATCGCGTCGATCAAGCCGCTGCGCATGTTGCGCGGCAAATCGATCTGCGTGATGTCGCCGGTGACGATTATCTTGGAGCCGTGCCCCATGCGCGTCAGAAACATTTTCATCTGCGGCACGGTCGTGTTCTGTCCTTCGTCGAGGATGATGGCCGAATGATTGAGCGTGCGGCCGCGCATGAAG
>SYHD01000240.1 GCA_005799265.1 Planctomycetia bacterium
ACAACTGGTGTTCCTTCAACGGTTGTTCCGGGGAAGGTAGTTAGCATAAGCGAAGTGAATCCAACAAATCCAGGAGTTTTCGGAAGGAAGCGTGGTGGGGCTGTATAATCAAGATAATCGCTTGAATTGGTGAAGCCGTGTGTCGGTGCGCGACATTGGAGTGGTGCGGATCGAAGAGATTTATGATCTAATGCCCCCCCCTCCAACAGGCGGCGGAAGCGTGAATTTTTCCTCGTTGCTGGAAGGACTCACTATGAGATCTTCTTTAGCACTTGGGTTTGTTGTTTGCCTATTTCGAGAGGTGTTTTCATGACGATCGGACGACGTCTTTCCACGGAAGAAAAAATGGAGATTTTCTCGCACCTGGTGGCCACGCAAGATTCGGTCCAGGATGTGCGCAAATCGAAAGAAATCGTGACCGAGCATTTCTCGATCAGCGAGGAACAACTGCGCGCTATCGAAGAAGAGGGGCTCGAACATGAATGGCCCCCCTTGAGCGAACCTGTGACCGCACATTAACACGTCAAGGCAAGAGTAAAAAGGAAAGAGGAAAAGCCATCAACCGCCATATTCCTTCCTCTTTTCTTTTTCCTTTTTCCTTTTTATTTTTGCCTTCTTGCCATGATCTGCATCTCCATCAATCAAGAATCACGCCGCCTGGCCATGGCGGACATGGTCAATGCCAAGCTCTTCGGCGACGTTCTTGAATTGCGGCTCGATCGCTTCGGCAAATCGCCCGACATTGGCGAGATGATCGGCGCCCGCACCAAGCCGATAATCATGTCGTGCCGCCGCCCCGGCGACGGCGGCCAGTGGGACGGCACCGAGGACGAACGCCTCGCGATTCTGCGACAGTGCATCATCAGCAAGGCCGACTATGTCGAGATCGAACTGGACGCCGCCGACGACATCCGCCCATTCCCACCTAGCAAGCGCGTTATCTCGTATACGAATCTGAGCGAAGTGCCCACCGACATTCTGAACATCTACGAGGAATGCAAGACCAAGCGCCCCGACGTGATCAAACTCGTCGTTCTGGCGCGCACGCCGGAAGAGGCGTGGCCGCTCGTGCAGATTCTGGCCAAGGCGGTCGTGCCCACGGTCGTCGTCGGGCTGGGCAAACCGGGCCTCATGCTGTCGATCTTGAGCCGCAAGATTGGCGCCCCGTGGGTGTACGCCGCCCTCGAGCGCGGCATCGAGGCGTATCCGGGCCAGCCCATTGCTGAAGACCTGAAGACGATCTATCGCCTGCAGGACATTCAAAAAACGACGCGGCTCATCGGTGTCACGGGGTTCGGCGATCGCGAACTCATCACCGTCGCCGTCCTTAACGCCGTCTTCGCGCATGAGAACATGCCGATCCGCTGTTTGCCGACGGGGGTCGGCAACATGAAGACCTTCGGCAAGATCATGGAGGCGGTCAAGCTCGCCGGCGCGGTCATCGACGACGAGCATCAAACCGAGATCGTCGACATTGGCGTGCAACTGCGCGGCACCGCCAAGGAGACGAACGCCGCGGACATCATTGTCCACAAGCCCGACGGCTGGCACGGCATGCACCTCTCGGGCGTCGTTTGGGTCAACGCCCTACGGAACGCACTGAAGAAACGCTATCCCAGCGACAATCCGTTCAAGGATCGCTTCATTGTCCTGGCCGGCTTGAACGGCTCGTCGCGGATGATCGCCAAGGAAATTCAACGGCATCAGGGCAACGCCATCATCGCCAGCAGCGACAAGAAGGCGGCGGCCGCAGTCGCCGCCGAGGCCGGCTGTCGCTTCATCGCCTTCGACGCGCTGTACACGACGATGCATGACGTACTCGTGGTCTGTGACGAGGAAAAGGACGAGAAGACCGGCCGCAAGGGCATCCGTACGGGCTATGTGAAGCAGGGCATGATCGTCATGGACATGACCGCCATCACGAAGCCGTCGGAGCTGCTCAAGGAAGTCGAGATGCGCGGCTGCGAAATTGTCCAGCCGCTGGAACTCTTTCTCGATCTTTTGGAGCAGCAAGCGAAGACGCTGTCGGGCAAACCGGTCGCGCGCGAACTGCTTTGGGAAGCGATCCCGGCCCGATTCCTGGAAGAAGTTTAGGTGTTTGCCGCCTAGTGCTTCCAAACAAACCGCGACAGCGTTCGTCGCCCGCGAGCGCCAAACCGGAAGCGGCCTGGATTGATCGTATGAACCCCAACAATCCCGCGCCCGATGAAACCCCGCCTGGCGAGCTCCTCTTCCCTGTGCTGGAGCCTGCCCCCCCTGCGCCGCAACTTGAGAATGCGATCACCGCGCAGCCTTCGCCTGTCGCGCTACCGGCCGAACCGCTTGCGTCACGCACAGCCGATCCAGTTAGCTCGGGTCTGTGGAACTGGGTTGTGCCTTGCCTCTTCTTCATGTCGGCGTTTCTTCTCGTACTTTATGCGACGCCATACATGATATTTCACTGGCGCTTGCTCGACGCCCAGGCCGACGCGGAGGCGTTCTTCCACAAGCGCCGCGCCGAGCTGCGCGTCGAGGCCGAACACGCCGACGGCCGGCTCGACGTGCTCGACAAGCGCGCCCAGCTTATTTCGCTCGGCTTTCGCGAGGTCGCGCGCAAGGTGGCCCCAAAGGTCGTCAACATTGCCCACTATCGCGAACCGAAAGAAGAGAAGCTGGACGCGCTCGCCAAGAAGATCCTGATCTACGACCCCGACAATGAGCGCCGCTACATTCTCATTGCGTCGGGTTCGGGCTTGATCGTCCAGCCGGGCGTAATCCTGACCAACTACCACGTTGTTCGTGGCGCCCAGCGTCTGCGCGTGTCGTTCGCCAGCGGACAGTCGATCGGCGTCGATCCCGACGCGGTCGTCATGGACGCAATCACCGATCTGGCCGTCATCCGCTTGCCGGAGAAATTGCCTGCTCGTGTCAAGGAAGAGGCCCACAACAGCGTCGAATTCGCCGACAGCGACAAGGACGTGCACGTCGGCGATTGGGCTCTGGCCATCGGCAGCCCGCTCGGCTATCGCTGGACGGTGACGCAAGGCATCATCAGCGCCAAGGGACGCCTATTGCCGCTGCTCGATCTGGTCGAATTGCTGCAGACCGACGCCGCCATGAATCCCGGCAATTCCGGCGGACCGCTCTTCGATCAGCTCGGCCGAGTGATCGGCATCAACGTTGCCATCGCCTCGGACAACGGCGTCAATCAGGGTATCGGCTTCGCGATTCCGTCCAACACCGCGAAGAAAATCACCGAGCAGCTTCTCACGAGCGGCGAAGTCCCGCGCGGCTATTTGGGCATCGCGATGGAAGAGCTCCCCGCACCGCAGGCCAAAAAGCTTAAGTTGGAGGACGGCGGCGTCATCGTCAAGAGCGTCATCAAAGCCGAGGCTGCCGCCAATGCGGGCATTCAAACGGGCGACATCATTGTGCGCATCAACCAGGACACACTGAATCGCGTGGAGCCGATCCGCCATTTCCGCCAACTCGTGGTCGAGCTCGAACCCGGACGCGCGATCACGATCGAGATCCTGCGCGACGGCGTACGCCGGCAACTGACGCTGACGGTAGGCAAGCGGCCGGCGAATCTGCCGTGACCAGATCGGAGAAGGAACGTATGTTGTCAAGGTGTGGATTCAACCTGTCTGCATTCCTGGCATTGGTTCTGGTCGGCATGACCATGGCATCGGCACGGCAGCCCGCCAAATCGCTCACGAACAGCATCGGCCTGGAGCTCGCGCTCATCCCCGCGGGCGAATTTGATATCGGTACGCCGGATTCGGCCAAATACAATCACTGGCCTTCGGAGAAGCCGCAGCATCGGGTCAAGATCACCAAGGCCTTCTACTTCGGCAAATTCGAAGTCACTCAGGAACAGTATGAAAAGGTGACTGGCAAAAACCCCAGTTATTTCGCTAGCACGGGCGCGTACAAGGACAAGGTGAAAGACCTCGACACGCGCCAGTTCCCGGTCGAGGGAGTCACCTGGGAGGATGCTCAGGCCTTTTGCGTGAAGCTATCAAACCTGGAGGCGGAGAAGAAGGCCGGACGCGTCTATCGTTTGCCGACCTCGGCCGAATGGGAATATGCCTGCCGGGCGGGAACCACGACGCTCTTCTATTCCGGCGCCAAAGTCTGGTTCAAGGAGGCGAACTTCGGCGACGGCGGCGGTAGACCCGACGTCGGGCTTTTTGGCCATGGCGACGACAAGGACAAACCGCCCGGCCGCACGACCAAAGTGGGATCGTATGCTCCGAATCCCTGGGGCCTGTACGACATGCACGGGAACGTGGTGGAGTGGTGCCAGGACTACTTTGACCCCGACTACTACCAGTTGAAAGTCAAGGAAGATCCACAAGGCCCCAAAATCGGCTCTGCGTTTGCCCCCCAGGCCCGGGTCGTGCGCGGCGGCTCCTGGTGGACCCGGACCAACTACAATCGCTCGGCGTGCCGCCATCCGTCTGGGCAAGTCGGTGGCCCCGGGCGGATTGGATTTCGAGTTGTGTGCGTTACTGTCGGGACGCGGTAGAGTGCGCCAGAGTTGCAATCATGATACCCGTCACAGTCTGTCAAAGCCCGAAGCGTATGCGAGGAATACACGAAATTCCTCCCTTACGCATCGGGCTTTGACATCATGGCCGCGCATTGTAAAGCACCGCTGCCGTCGCAATCTTCAGAGCGCTCACGTGATCGTAGCCGACGCAATCGGGCGACGTGTTTCGCTCCAGAGCGCAGCCCAGATCGTACTTGCTGTAGAGCACCGCCCAGCGACCGTTGACGCGGATGCCCTCCACGTGTGGCGCCATCGCTTGCATTGGGCCGTTCACCTTCGGTCGGCACTTGATGTTCGCCGCGGTCAAGAGTTCGCCGTTGAGCTTGTCGCCGAAAAGCGGGTCGCGCGTATCAGGGTCCGTCGAGAGCAGCACGAGCTTTTCCTTCGGAAAGAGATCCTGCGCAAACTTGCGGAATGACTTGTCGAACGTCTCACTGCCGCAGCAGGCGTCCGCGAGCAAGAGGCCGCCGCTCTCCAACGTGAAACGCAGCGCCTCCAGGTGCTTGGCGTCCACGCGAAACTCCTGGCGGCCGTGCATGTAGAGAAACTTCGTGCCGATGACCGTGGACGGATCGCCCAGCAAGATTCGTTCGGTCTTGAGCATCACATCGAGGTCCGCGACCTTGTGAACGTGTTCGAGTACATTGGTCATTGCCCGGGGCGCCGGCTGCCAATCGCCCTGATGATAGATTTGCCCGACCTGGAAGAAGCCGCGCTGGCTCGGCCGCTTCGGCGTCTTTTCCATCGCGCCGGCAATGTCGATCGGCGTCAGGCGCGGCTGCGGACGCGTGCGGCCCGTGCCGTAGGCGATAATGTTCGCGCCGAGTTCGAACGCGCGTTTCGAGGCGCCCTGGCTGGTTTGATTCGATTCCCAGTGACACGATAGGTCTTGAGGGCTGTAGAGCATGATCGTCCGGCAGCCGGCTTGCAGGCTCATCAGTTTGTAGGGATCGCCGGCCTTCAGTGTGTGGTAACTCGTCCATACTGGATGGGTTGATTCGACATACGTCAATTCATGGCCGGGCCAATTTTCTTTAACCCATTCCTTGATGCCCGCGTCGAAGTCCTTGTCGCCGCAGCACGCCTCCGCGAAGAGGAAGCCGCCGTTGTCCACGAAGCGTTTGATGAGGGCGTTCTCGCGATCCTGCAAGCGGCGCAACGGCGTCTCGTGCCCCGTGATGTACAGGATCGGCGCTTGCCTCATGTCGGCGACGACGGCGTCCTCGTCCTTCACGCCGGGCTGATTACCGCGCGCGTAGAGAGCGCGCATGATGTCGTAGGTCTGCCAGGCGACCGGCCGTTTGCCGAAGAGGGGATTCTCCGTCTTCGGCAGAGACTCGGTCAGATGACGCAGATCGTTGCGATCGTTGTTCCAGTCGGTGTCGTCCTCGCGGCGCGGCCAATTGCCGTGTACGAGCTTGCTGATGACGACGGGCGTGCGGCCCTTCGACAGGAAAAGCAAGGCGAACGCGGTGTTGACGTGCGGCCAGCGATCATGCGCTGAGCCTTTGGGCCATGAGCCGTTGGCGTCTTGCTTTTTGACGAGCAATTCGCAGCCTTCGCGATACCAGTCGTGCTCGCCGAAGAAGCGCATGCCGGAGAGTCGGCCGGCACGTTCCAGACCGTAGAGGTGGTAGTAGGTGCGGCTTTCGAGTTCGTAAGTGAATTTTGACGGGATCTTTTTGGCGGGGTTGCCGTTGAGCCATTCGAGCGCCTTGGCGATATGGCGATCGTCAGGATATTCGCCGCACTTGTTGCCGCGGCCCAGTTCGCTGCCGGCGATGTAAAGCCCGCACAGGCCCGCGATGGTCATGGAGATTGATGGCGATGTGAGTTCGGGCACGTCGCCATAGAATGGGGAGTAGATCCAATAGCCGTTCTTACTTTGTGTGCGGCGATAGTGATCGTGGATGCTCTGCCAGACCTCGCGCGGCACCTCGACGCCGGGGACCTGGCGGGCGTACCAGAGGGCGAGCATCGCGTACTGCGTGTTGGAGGCGTCGGCGGCGACGCCGTTGGGACGGTAGTCCCAGCCGACAAATTGCTTGTCGCGGAACACGCGCGCGTCGATCAGCCATTTCACGTTGGCTTTGATGACCGGAATATCGACCTTCGCCTCGGCCAGAGCCATCGTCTGCAAGGAGCGCACGTACACGGTGTTGCCCTTGATCTGGCGCAGGCGATTGATGCCAGCATTGATCGCTTGCAAACGGCGTTTTTCCAGGGCGGGATCATCGATGACGTCCTCGCAGTTGAGCAGAGCGAGCACGGCCAGCCCGGTCGAACCGCCGCTGAAGTCGATTTTCAGGGTGTCCTCGGCGGCTTGCGTCTGGTCCCAGCTGCCGTCGCCAAGCTGCTGCTTGACGAGATATTCGACCCCCTTGTGGATGCTCTTCTTGACTTGCAAAACGAGCGGTTCCGGCTGTGCTTGGGCGTGAACGCTGCTCGCGATGGCGGTCAGAAGAACAAGCGAAAGAACGCGCGACATGGAACGGGCCTCCGAGGAGTCTTCCCGCCGACCATTGTGCCACGCTTTGAGGTCGCTGCCAAGAGAAGAATGGCCGGATCTTACGAGCCGCCATCGTTAAGGAGCGGGGTGACATCGCGCTCCTTAACGATCGGGGCTGTAAACCCGTGTCTCTTTTCGCTTGCTTCCTGGCGCTAATTCTCGCATCATCAATTTCAGAGGGAGAACGTGATGACTGCCGCGCTGCAAATACAAACCATCGTTTCGATGCCGTTCCAGGAGAACACGTACATCGTCTGGCGTGAGGGTCGCACCGACACACTCGTCATCGATCCGGGGCTTGAGCCCGACCTGATCCTGGAGTTTCTCGATGCGCAATCTCTGCGCGTCGCGGCCATCTTGAACACGCACGGGCACGGCGATCACATCGGCGGCAACGAGGCGATAAAGCAGCGCTTCCCTGATGCGCCGCTGATCATCGGCGTCAACGAGACGGCGCTGCTGAGCGATCCGAACTTGAACATGAGCGCTCCGTTCGGCGTCTCCATCATCAGTCCGCCGGCCGACCAGACCGTCAACGAAGGCGATGTGCTGGAGTTCGCCGGGCTTCGGCTCGAAGTACTGGAGATTCCCGGACACTCGCCGGGGCACGTGGTGTTCGTGGTCCGCGCCTCCCCCTCGAGCGCGTTAGCCGGACGCGCACGCGACGGATCCGACCCTCCGTCGCTTGCGCGTCCGGCTAACGCGGGGAGCGGGACGATCATGGTATTCGGCGGCGACGTGCTCTTTCGCGGCAGCGTCGGGCGCTGCGATATGCCTGGCGGGAGCATGAAACGGCTCGAAGCGGGCATCCGGGCGAAGTTGTATACGTTGCCGGACGATACGGTCGTCTATCCGGGACACGGGCCAGTGACGAAGATCGGCTTTGAGAAGAAAACGAATCCATTTGTACAAGTCTAGCCCTTGGCCGTTTAGCGCTCGCATGGCGCCGGGCGAGCGCTGAACGAGCTCACGCTGGGAGAGCAATCATGAACTATCCATGTGGTGGCATCACGCGACGCGGTTTCCTCCTCGGCGCGGCGGCGGGCGTTCCACTCGGCTGGCTCGCCTATCGCCACTGGCCGTTCACGGGGCGCTCGGTCGAAGTGCCGCGGCCGACGCTGGCGATGCCGGGGCCGTTTCCGGGGCGCGTCGTCGAGGTGCAGCATCCCGGCGCCATCAGCGAGGATTACGTCGTCGATGGCAATGTCGTGCGCACCATGATGGCCGCGGGCATGTGCCGGCTCATCGGCGGCGGCGATGTCGATTCCGCCTGGAAACGCTTCTTCGGCCGCGATGACATCGTCGGCATCAAGGTCAATCCCGTGGGCCGCAAGGCGAAGCCGGGCGAAGGCGGCCGCGTCAGCGCGGCGCCGGGTGTCATCTCCTCGCCGGAGATCTTGGCCGAGACGGTGCGCTGCCTGCACGAGTACTGCGGCGTGCCCAAGCGCAACATCATCATCTTCGAGCGCTACGCCAACGAATTTCGCGACGCCGGCTACGAAGCCGTGATGCGCACGCGGCCCATGGAGGGCGTCAAGTGGTACGCCTCCGCATTCCAGTACGACGGCGAACAAACGATGATCGACGGGCAGAACTCCGGCTCGGGGCGCGATGCCAATGTCGTCGGCTACGATCCGGATGTCTTCGTGTCGATGGGCTTCGCCGCCCCAGAGCACAACGTCCGCGACGATCGCCGACATCGTTCGCATCTGTCGATGATCGTCACGCGCATGGTCAACAAGATCGTCACCATCCCGAACCTGAAAGATCACAAGTCGGCAGGCATCACCATCGCGCTCAAGAACATGTCACACGGCATGAATAACAACGTCGCCCGCAGCCATCTCGCCGGCATCTATCGCATGGACGGCGCGGTGAGCGGGCCGAACCAATGCAACACCTTCATCCCGACGGCCGTCAATCAACGCCACATCCTCGAAAAAGCGACGCTGCACATCTGCGACGGCCTGATCGGCGTCTACGAGGGCGGCCCCGGCAACTGGAACCGCACCTGGGGCTGGTGGCTACGCAAGTCGATCTTCTTCGCGACCGATCCCGTCGCCATGGACCACGTCGGCTGGGAGATCATCGATCGCAAACGCGCCGAACTCGGCTGGCTGCCCGTCGGCCAAATGGGCCTGATCCAGGGGCGGCAAAGTGTGCGGCTCTCAGCGAACCAAGCGGCGCTCGCCGCCATGACGCCGCCGTACGGAACCGCAGCGGTGCTGCTCGATCAGCAACGCCTCAACGGGCTGGTGAACGAGCCATTCGATCGCCGGCAGCCGGAACACGTCGCGCTGGCGGGCATGCTCGGCCTGGGGCGATTTGATGCGAATCAGATCGATCATCGGCTCGTGCGATTTTAGCCGAGGGAGCGATTGGTTTGGTAAGATAATGGCGGAACGAGATTTCGTCGCTAAGAGAAGAATCATGATCCATCTTGCCATGCCCGAAGCCCAAAATCGTCTGCCCGAGCTATTGACGGCTGCACGCTGCGGCGAGGTCGTCGAGATTCAAGAGAACGGCTGTACGTTCCGGCTGATTGCCGTTCCGTTCGCGCCTTCGCGCCCGCGTCCGCCGGTGACGGGAATTCCCAAGGCGGGCCGGCTCAAGGGCTTGATCGTCGTCCCCGATGATTTTGATGAGCCGCTTGAAGAACTGCGCGAGTACATGGAATGAAACTCTTGCTTGATACCCACGCGCTTTTGTGGTTTCAGAACGGCGATCTGAAACTGAGCGCGGCCGCCAAGTCAGCAATCGAAGATCCTGCGAACGAACGCTGGGTGTCACCGATCAGCCTGCTGGAAATCGCGCTCAAAAATCGTCTTGGCAAACTCCCTTTGACCGCTCCGTTCGGAACGCTCTACCCTGCTGAGTTAGTCAATGACGACATCCATTTGCTGCCGATTGAACCGCAACACATCGAGCCATTGACGACGTTGCCGCTGCACCACAAGGATCCGTTTGACCGCCTGATTGCGGCGACGGCATTGGTCGAGGCGTTGACGCTCGTGTCGAAGGACCCGCTGTTTGACGCGTATGGATTGACACGGCTGTGGTAGAGCGTCGTGCGTTCTCATTCTCACGGATTGATTGAGATCGATGGTTGCCTGGTCCGGTTTATCGGAGGTGCAACGTCCAATGCTTGCGCCGCGATGCTCAAATTGCGACGCGCCGCTAACTGATGAGGAGGCGCACAAGGAGGTCTGCGCTTCCTGTGCGCGGCCGGCAGACTTCATCATTCCGGCAACCCAAATTTCGCCGCCGGCAGACCTCATGAGGCCAGCCACGCGAACTCCGACGCAGGAGCGCACATCGGCCGCAATTTGGATGTGCATGTTCTTTTCCGCTCTGGCGACGGCTTTGTACTGCTCCACCCATAGGGGGTTGTACTTATGGCTTGTGCTTCTGCAGCTGCACTATCAGCAGAGCTATTACCCCTTCTATACGGCGCTCCTTACATTTTCGGCGCTATGTCTACCCATGTTGCTGATCCTTCACGGAGTGGCAGCGCTTGGGGGGTTCGGAGATCGACAACAAGCGCGGGCTGTGCTCTTGACTCCGCAAAAATCTGTGGGGCAGGCCGGCCCGATGCTGCTGATTCTTGGAGGCTTATTGTCCGCACGAATGCGTGCCGATAATCAAGAGCTCGCTTTGATGGTCAGCTATTCGATCGGCCTCATTGGATTGGCAGTTTCATTTGTGACGATTGCGATCTGGCTATTGAGGCAGACGAGAGGGTCGTAACCATACGGCACATGAACATTGTGAGTGGTGCTGCGAACGCTAAACGGGGACTCTCGCGCTTACTTCTCGCGGAGATTTGATATAATGATCTTCGTGAAAAACTTCACAATGTCGCGAACGGTGTCGAAATGGACGAATTCGACCTCAGCACCTACTACCCGATCTTCGCGTATCTTACTCTTCTGATCGTCTTCGCGGTCTCGACGCTCTTCATTGCACACACCATTGGCCCGCGCCACGACACCAAGGGCAAACAGGTCCCTTACGAAAGCGGCATGGACCCGATCGGCGACGCCCGGCAACGTTTTGACATCAAATTCTATCTCGTCGCCATCATGTTTCTCGTGTTCGACGTCGAGCTTTTGTTTCTCTATCCCTGGGCGGTCGTCGCCTACCAGAATGATAGCGCGGGCCAACCCATGATTCCGGCTGAACTCAAGCTGCACGTCTTCCTGTGTGTTTTGACGTTCATTCTGCTCCTGGTCCTGGCGTATCTCTACGACTGGAAGAAGGGAGTATTCAAATGGCGTTGATGATTCCCGATGTGATGCTCGCCCCGCTCAATCCGCTCGCGAACTGGGTGCGCGCCAACAGCCTTTGGCCCATGCCCTTCGCGACGGCGTGCTGCGGCATCGAGTTGATGGCGACCGGCGCCTCCAAGCATGATATCGCTCGCTTTGGCGCCGAGGTCATGCGCTTCAGCCCTCGGCAATGCGATCTGATGATCGTCGCGGGGCGAGTCGTCATGAAGATGCTGCCCGTCTTGCAGCGCATCTGGATGCAGATGCCGGAGCCGAAGTGGTGCGTCTCGATGGGAGCGTGCGCGTCGTCGGGCGGCGTGTTCGACACGTATGCGGTGGTGCAGGGCATCGATCGCTTCATTCCTGTCGACATGTATGTGCCGGGGTGTCCGCCGCGGCCGGAGCAGTTGATTCAGGCGATCATCGATCTGCAGGACAAGATCAAGGCGACCGGCACGCTGCAAGGCGTCGAGTTCGGCAAACGCACCGAACACATGGGGCCGCTGGCGAACGTGGAGATGCCGGGCGATTTCGCGAAGTCGCGGCGCGTGAGTTTGAATTGATAGAATCCCCGTTTAGCGCTCGCGCGGCACCGTGCGAATGCTAAACGAATATCGGTATTGCAACATGCCATTCGACATCATCGCCGACGCCGTGAAAGCGAAGTTCGTGGACGTCTCCACGTCTGAATTCCGCGACAATCGCCGTCTGCATGTGCCGCCCGCACAGGCATATGACGTACTCAAGACGCTCAAGGAACAATACGGCTTCAACATGCTGTTCGAGCTGACCGCGGCCGACTATCTGAAGTACCCGAACGCAACCGATCGTTTCGGCGTCGTCTACGGGCTCCTGAACATGACGACGGGCGAGCGGATTTACGTGCGGACGTTTCTCAACGAACCGGACTTGACGCTGCCGTCGACGTTTTCCCTCTGGAAGGGGGCGAACTGGCTGGAGCGCGAGGTCTACGACATGTACGGCATCGTCTTCGCGGGGCATCCTGATTTGCGCCGCATCCTGTTGCCGGAGATGTTTACGAGTTTTCCCCTACGCAAGGATTATCCGCTGCGCGGGCGCGGCGAGCGGCATAATTTCCCGGTTATCACGCGCGCGGAAAGTTGAGGAGGAAGGAGGAAGGATGAAGGATGAAGGATGAAAAAATTCATCCTTCATCCTTCATCCTTCCTCCTTGCGAACATGCCCCTGGAAGCGCTAGCAACATTGCCGGAAGGTCCCGACAAGGACTACCTGTGGACGCTCAACTTCGGTCCGCAACACCCCGCCACGCACACGACGCTGCGCCTCATTCTCACGCTCGACGGCGAAACGGTCGTCAAGGCCGTTCCCGACATCGGCTTCCTCCACTCGGGCTTCGAGAAGCTCGGCGAGGACCTCGACTTCAACCAGTATGTCACGATCGTCGATCGCATGAACTACGTCTCGCCGATCGCCAACGAGATCGCCTGGCATCTTACGATCGAAAAGCTGATGGGCATCGAGCTCACGCCGCGCTGCAAGTACATCCGCACCATCCTGGCGGAGCTGGCCCGCATCAGCGATCATCTGCTCTGCGCCGGGGCTCAAGCGCTCGATCTCGGCGCCTTCACGGCGTTTCTCTACGGGTTCCAGCAACGCGAGGTCATTGCCGAAATCTACGAGACGATCTCCGGCCAGCGTTTTCATCCGAGCTACACACGCGTCGGTGGGTTGCTGTTCGACGTGACCGACGATTTCGTGCGTCAAGTGCGGACGTTCGTCAAGGAGTTTCCGAAGACGCACGCCGACATGTGCCGGCTGCTCAATCGCAATCGCATTTTTCTCGAACGCACGCAGGGCATCGGCGTCTTGTCGAAGGAGTTGGCGATCGACCTGAGCTGCACGGGGCCGATCGCGCGCTCCAGCGGCGTAGTGCGCGATCTGCGCAAGGATGAGCCGTACCTCGCGTATGGCGATTTCCAGAGCGCCTTCAAGGTGATCTGCGCTCAAGAGGGGGACAGCTATGCGCGCTATCAGGTGCGCATGGAGGAGATGCTGGAGAGCCTGAAGATCATCGACGCGGCGATCGAGAATCTGCCGGCCGGCGCGGTCAACGTCGATGTCGAGAGCAAGGCGGTGTTCCCGGCTCAGACGTCGGTGTATCGCTCGATCGAGAGCATGATCCAGCACTTCGAGCTGGTGATGCCGAATCGCCAGTGGTCGCCGCCGGTCGATGAGGTGTACGGCTGCATCGAGTCGCCCAACGGCGAGCTGGGGTTTTACGTGGTGTCGGACGGCACCGGCGTCGCGTATCGAGCACGGACGCGGCCGCCGTCGTACATTCACTTCGCGGTGTTTCCGTATTTGATCGTGGGGCATCAGTTGAGCGATGTGGTCGCGGTGTTGGGGAGTTTGAACATTATCGCGGCGGAGTTGGATAGATAATTCGTCATTCGTTAAGCGCTCGCATGGCGCTACGTGAACGCTAAACGAAAACCAGGAATGTGCTATGTCGTATCTGTCCGAAGAAATCCGCCGGCAGATCCTTGCGTACATCCCGCGCTATCCCAGCAAGCAGGCGGTGACGTTGCCGGCGCTGCACATCGTCCATGATGCGCTGCGCTGCGTCTCGCATGAAGCGATTCGCGAGATCGCGGCAATGCTCGATCTCAGCCCGGCCCAAGTTCACGACACGATGACGTTCTACCAGTTCTTCCGCGAAGAGAACGCTCCGCTAGGTAAGACGCGCCTGTGGGTGTGCCGCAGCCTGGCGTGCGGCCTGCGCGGCGGCGACGAATTGCTTGAGACCTTCTGCCAGAAGCTGCAGGTCGAGCCCGGCGGCACGACCAAGGACGGCAAGATCACGCTCGAATTCGCGGAATGTCTCGGCGCCTGTGAAGGCGCGCCCGCGGTGATGGTGAATGACGAGCATCGGCATCGTGTGACGCCGGAGCACGTGGATGCGTTAATTGCGGAGTTGTCCTGATTGATTCGTTTAGCGCCCGCAATCAAACGGCGTTTGCCTGCGAGCGCTAAACGGGGATGCGAATATGCCAACCTTCGAACCCATCCTGTTGCGTCGCATCCTCGCCAAGGCCAGTCCCTGGCTCGATGCCTATCGCGCTGACGGCGGTTACCAAGCTGTGGCCAGGGCACTCAACGACATGACGCCGACGCAGGTCATCGACGTCGTCAAAGCCTCCGGTCTGCGCGG
>SYHD01000241.1 GCA_005799265.1 Planctomycetia bacterium
ATGAGCAGAAAGAGAGAACAACGATTGCCGACGCCGAGATTGATCCACTGTCACCTGCGCTGCGGGTCCGAGACGGTGCGCCCGCGCACGCAGGCAAAAAATAGTTGCAATGACAAGACGACTTCGCTTATTTGAGGGCTAAAGCAAACACGGTCGAAATAAAACGTCAGCGATTGAAGCGTAGGCGACGAGCCAGCCACGACGTCACTTACGCTTCAGAATCTGGAAATGTGCCGATCCCCACCGCGTGCAGTATGGATCTCATCGGATGAAATCATGCCACGGACTACGGGCAAAAAAAGCAAGGCAAGCCGGAGCGTAACTGCCGCAGCGGTCTCTGGATCGTGCGGATGACCCTCACCCTACCCCCTCCCAAAAGGAGAGGGCAAGCGGGATATCCGGGGACAGACGGGTATTTTCACCGGTCAATCCCTTCGGCAACGTGGCAACCTTTCCTACGAATATCCCCTCACCCAACCCTCTCCCAAAAGGAGACGGGATAAAGGAAATTCGGCCCAGAAGGTTAAGGCCCATCGCTTTGCGTCGCCGTCTTTCGACGGGTTTGCCCTTTCGAGGATGAAAGGCGTGCGATCCAGACAATGACGTTTCGGCTTGCCTCCGATGTTGCCACGAAAGCTGGCAACTTCGTTTGCTCGTTGAACCTTAGCTCACGCTCGGCAAACTTGCAAACTTCCGCATTCTTCATTTCTCCCGATTTTTCACTAACATCGGAACCGCCTGGATTCGCGTGCTCGCTGAATGCCAAAATCGGCTGCGGCAGGGAGCGTGCAAAGCCGGATGATGGATGTATTGTCCAAACGAGTACGGAAATGCTCAGCCACGAGCGGCAAAATGGGTACGGAGGCTCCATGCTCGGAAAACGCGAGCGATTGCTTCTGGTGATTGCTGACGACTTGGGCATTGGCCCAAACACGACGAGCGGCATCCTACAATTGGCGGCGCAGGGGATCGTCACGGGTTCGACGTTGCTCGTCAACTCTCCCCATGCGGCCGATGCGGTCAAACGCTGGCGTAAAATGGGCGCGGTGCCTGAGCTTGGTTGGCATCCCAACCTTACGCTGGATTCACCCGTTGCGCCGCCTGCCCAGGTTCCCAGTCTTGTTCGACCGGACGGTTCGTTTTGGCCGCTGCAATCGTTCCTCAGACGCTGGTTCTTTGGGCTGTTCGACCCGCACGACATCGAAACGGAATTGCAGCACCAGCTGCAACGCTATATCTTGCTGGTCGGTTATCCTCCCACGTTCGTCAATTTCCGTCAGCATCTGGCGCTCTTAAGTCCCATAGGCGAAATCCTCATGCGTGTGCTAGGGGAGCGTCGGGTCAGGCCCTACCTGCGCCGGATTCAGGAGCCCTTGTCGGTCTGGCGGAAGGTCCCCGGTGCACGCCTCAAACGAGCTTTGCTCGGAATTCTTGGTCGGCGCCTGAGCAGCTACCAATACGCCCACGGTTTTCCAGGCAGCGATTGGTTGGCGGGTATCGCCAATCCCGAATGCGTCGAAGACCCGGAGTTCTTCAGGCGCTGGCTGCGTGCAATGCCCGGCGACGTTGTCGAGTTGATGTGTCATCCGGGCCGCTATGACCCGACGCTGATTGGCCGCGCGTGCACGGCCGAGGACGACCTGACGCAACAACGCGTCAACGAACTGCGCTGGCTGAGCGAACCGTCGTTCCTGGACACCGTCGAGGCGGCGGGCTTCCGCCTGGTGGCTCCGTCCGACATGATGTTCGGCAGTTGTTCCTTGGCGCGATCTGCGTAAGTTGGGCGTTTTTCCTGGAATTTTCGCCCGGCGAACGGTATGGACAGCCGCCGCGCGCTTCGCTATCTATCTCCCACCTTTCTAGGCGTAGTTTGGGAACGAGGGAATGTGAGGAATGGAATCATGCTTGCTACCCTACCACTGACGCGGCTCGAGAGAGCGGGCGTCTTGTTTTTGTTCGTTATCGTGATCCCGGCGTTCGGCGTGCTGGTGGAATACCGCACCGCGTTCCTGGAGCGCCGCATGGGAGATCTGGATTGCTTCTTGCGCCCTGCCTGGGCGGTTCGCGTCGGCGCGGATCCGTACACCGTCACCAGCGCGAACGGCTGGCACTACATCTATCCGCCGCTGTTCGCCATCCTGATGACGCCCTTGGCGGATCCGCCCCCCGGCGCCGACGCTGCCGGTTTTCTCCCTTATGAAGTCTCGGCTGTCCTGTTTTTTCTCATCAATGTCTTCTGCGCGATCGCGGCGGCACATTGTTTGGCCAGCGCTTACGAGCAAGCGAGCAACGATCCGGCCGTGCGCGGGCAGCCGCGCTTTTGTCGGCGCTGGTGGACGCTGCGTTTGTGGCCCGCTCTTGCGTGTTCGCTGCCGATGTTCCACACGTTCATGCGTGGGCAAGTCAATGTGTTCATCCTGGCGATTCTCGCCGCCGCTCTGGCCGGTTGGATGCGAGGCCAAAATTTTCGCGCGGGACTCTGGCTCGCATTGGCGATTTGCATCAAGGTCATCCCCGTGTATCTGCTCATTTATCCGCTCTGGAAACGCGATCTCCGTGGCCTGTCCGGCTGTGCCGTCGGCCTCTTCGTTGGCCTCGCACTCATCCCCGCTCTCGTATTCGGACCGACCAGGGCAATCGCCCACTATGAGACGTATGCCAAGGTCTTCTTCGCTCCGCTTCTAAAACTCGGCGACGATCAATCGCTGCGGGACGAAATCGTGTCAACGGATTCCATCGGCGTCAAGAACGCTTTGCACAACTGGACCTATCCTGATCGTGCCCAGCGGCCTGACGACCTGCCAGCCTGGGGCAAGCTCATGTATCTTGTGCTCGGCATTGGCATGACGATCGTGACGCTTTGGCCAAGCACGAAGACGATTAGCGGCACGGCGCGTGTGGCCCGACCGTTTGCCGCGTTGCTCGTCTTGATGACGATCTTTAGCCCGATCTGTCATTCGCATTACCTGGTCTTCTGTCTGCCGGCGATCATGTGCCTGATGGCTCAGCACTGGCAGTTCAGGACGACGATCCGCTTGCCGGGCCTGTTGGTGATTTGTTTGTTTGCCTTCGTGGCGACGATCGCCGTCGCGTACCTTCCTGGGATGGAGATCCTGAAGGATCGCTGCGCCGCGTTGTTCGTGACGCTGCCGTTGTGGGCGATTCTCGTTGCGCAGATGTGGCACGGCTCAGAGCCGAGCCAAAAGACTGAGCCGGCGCCGCCCAGCCGCACGCTTGTGGCGGCGTGAGGAGTACGGTGAAAAGGAGTTCGATCATGTCCTGGAAACGGAAATTCGGCGTGTGTTTGCTGGCCGCCCTTACGCTGATTGATGCCCCCATGACGATTTGGGCACAGCGACGAACCACCAGTCCGCCCGACGTCGAGCCTGGCCTCGTCATCATCGTCGAAGGCATCGGCGGTCTGGACCTCATCGGTAAAAGCGCCAACATCTCCTTCAAGCATGTCGGCCTGCCTCATGAAGTCCATCGCTTCACCTGGACGCATGGGACTGGCCGATATCTCCTGGATCTGCAGGACACTCAGCACATTCTCAAGAAGGCGGAAGAACTCGCCAATCTCATCAAGGACTACCGCGCCAAGCATCCCAGTCGCCCGATTTATATCATCGGCAAGAGCGGCGGCACGGGGCTGGTGCTCTATGCGCTGCAAGCACTGCCCGCGAACAGCGTCGATCGCGTCATTCTTCTGTCCGCCGCGGTGTCGCCGGCGTTTGATCTGCGCCCGGCCTTGCGGGCCACGCGCCGCGAGGTCGTGTCCTTTCACTCGCGCAACGATCGCTGGCTGCTTGGCCTGGGCACGAGCAAGTTCGGCACCATCGATCGCTACTACGGCAACAGCGCGGGGTTAACCGGATTCACAATCCCCGACACCCTCAACGACGCGGATCGGCAACTCTACCAGCGCCTCGTGCAGGTCCCGTTCACCATGCGTATGCTGCGCGATGGGACCAGCAACGGCAGCCACACAAGCACGAGTTTGCCATGGTTTCTCACTTCGGAAGTCGTGCCGTGGCTGCGCTGATTCACGTCGCTTGCGGCTTGGCGCTCGTGGTCAAATCGCGAACCTGCTCGTCACTTCTGTGCGAGCGCTAAACGGCGTGCGGCCGTTTTCCGTTTGGTTTTCTCACATCCGTCAGCTATCCTTTACATAATCCCATCGATTGTCTTCCCTTTAGGAGGCTGCGCGATGAGCGTTGACGCAGGCATCACCACAAAACCAGGTGAAGAAGTCGAAACAAGGACGCGACTGCTGCCGCCCTACCACGTCATCCTCGAAAACGACGACCATCACTCCATGGAGTTCGTCATCGAAGTCCTGCAAAAGGCCCTTGGTTTCAACGAGCAGCGCTCCTATCAACTCATGATGCTCGCCCACGGCAGCGGACAGGCAGTCGTTTGGACCGGCTCCAAGGAAGTCGCCGAGCTTAAGTTGGAACAGATGCTGACCTTTCACGAGACGCACGGCAACAAGAACCTCGGGCCCCTCGGCGTGCGCATCGAGCCTGCCCCGGGTTAAACCCTGTATTCGTTTGGCGTTCGCGCGGCGCCGCGCGAACGCTAGACAAATGCACCAATGATCCACGGAGATCCCCAATGGCCATCGACCCCCTCGCGATCGGCGTTTGCAGTTGGTCCCTTCAAGTCACCAGCGTTCCCGAACTCAAGCGGTTGACCGACCGCCTCGGCGTCGACGTCGTGCAGATCGCGTGCGGCGATCCGCATCACGCCGCCTGGGCCGAGGGCGACACCATGCCCAAGGCCGCCCTCGCCGCCGGCTTTCGCTTGACCGGGACGATGCTCGGCTTCCCCGGCGAAGACTACACGACGCCGAAGACGATCGAGCACTCCGGCGGCTTCGGCAATCCTGCGACGCGCCCCGAGCGTCTGGAACGATTCAAGTGGGCGCTCGACCGCACGCGCGAACTGGGCTTGAGCGACATGATGCTGCACGCGGGCTTTTTGCCGGAGCCGGGGCATCCCGATCGCAAGCCGTTCCTGGATACGCTTGGCAAGGTGAGCCAGCTCGGCAAGGAGAAGAACATCACGATCTCGTTCGAAACGGGACAAGAGAGTGCTGACTTGCTGCGGCGCACACTCGACGATTTGAAATGCTCCAACCTCAAGATCAACTTCGACCCGGCCAACATGATCCTCTACGACATGGGCGACCCGATCCGCGCCGTCGAGATCCTCGGGCCCGACATTCGCAGTGTGCACGTCAAGGATGCGATCCGCACGAAGGTCCCCGGAACCTGGGGCGCGGAAGTCCCGCTCGGCCAGGGGCAGGTCAACATCAAAAAGTTCGTGGACACACTGAAAAAGGTCGGCTATCGCGGTCCGTTGTGCATTGAACGCGAGGTCGGCAATCAAGAGCAGCGCGTCGCCGACATCGCCCACGGCATTCGTGTTCTGAAGGATTGTCTCGCGTAATCGCCGCTTACGGGTTAGCGCTTGTGCGAATCAATCTGAAACTCGAACGCCTCGAGGATCTCCGTGATGCCGATGTGATAATCGAGCGGGCGTGAATAGGTGTCGTGCCGGTTGAGCCGCCACGGCGCCGGCAGTTCATGGGGCTGTGGCGGCGCCTTATCGTGCGCTATCCGCAGGCACACGACGCGCCCGCCTAGGGCAAGCTCGCTCCAATTCGCTCGCTCATGGCGGATGACCTGGGGATGCCCCTGGGATAGATACCAGAGCAGCTCCGGTTGACTTTGATCCCAATCGTTCAAGAACACGACGGGGCACTCGGTGCCCGCCTGGTCTACGATCGCCCGGACAATGCGTCGGCATTCCTGATCGCCGGTCTGCTTGTACGGTTGAACTAAATCGCGCGCGATGCCCGCCACGCCGATGATCGCCAGCATGCCACACACGAATCCCGTCGCGATTTGCTGCCCGCGCGCATTGCGCCAGATCCATGAGATCGAGGTAAACGCGCCGGCCGCGATCAAGAGACAGGTCGCCGGCGCCAGATGCTGACACAAGCGTGCGCTGTCGCCGTAGGGATAACGCCGCAGGCAGGCCGCGATGAAGGTCAGGGCGAAGGGAGTAAGACAGAGGAGCAGCACGTCCCAGCGCCGTGCGCGTGCGAAATGCCAGACACCGACGAGGAACAAGAGGAACGTCACCGCGCTGCCGCCGTTCTTGCCGCCGAGCGGATAGGCCATCATGTTGCCGGTGTGCGTCAGGGCGAGCCATTTCAGCAACGCCAGCGGCTCCATGGGAGGGAACGTATGGCTCCAGAATCTTTCGAGCATCTGGACTGCCGACGCGGGTTGCATGCGCGCGTTGAGGTAGAGGCAGCCAAGGAACGTCAAGCCAAGGACGATATTGTAAGCCGCCCATAGAGCCTTCGTGCGCGCCGGCTCACGCCAGACCGTGGGCAGCAGCGCCACGCTGATCCCGCCGGCCACGAACACGACTGGGTTGGAAATCAACAGCGCCGGAGGCAGCAACATGCACAGTAACGTCAACAAATTCACGCGTTGCGGCTGCGTCAGCCAGGCGTACGCGATGCTAATCAGCCCCGCGGACACCAGCAAGTCCAACGAATACGGCTTGACCTCGACCGCATGGCGTACCGGATAATACGCGACCGCCAATATCCCGAAGGCGAGCGTGGCGGCGGCTGGATCGAGAACTTGGCGCGCGAGCTTCCAAAACACCGGCAGCGCCGCCAGGCCTGCGAGCACCGGCAAAAGGCGCATCGCCAGCTCGCTGCTGCCCAGCCAGTGCAATGCCGTTAGCTCTCCCCAGAGAAATAGCAGCGGCGCCACCAAGTTGCAGCGCAGACCATCCAAGAAGCCGAGGTAGGTTTGATCGGTCAGATTAATGCAGGTGTAGGCTTCGTCGCCCCAGATCGGGAACTGCAGCAGGTAACGAAACAGCCGCCAGCCGACCCCCACCAACAGAAACACGATCGTCCAGCGCTGCATCGTCGGCAGCCAACCCGGCGCGGTACGCGGATGGTCGGCGGCCGCGACGGATTCCTTGGGTGCAAGCTCAGCGATGGCCATACGTCCTCCTTGCGGCATGTCCCCGTGATGAAACCTTGCGCATGTTCGCCGTCCTCTCCTATACCAAAGCGGATACGACCACACAAGACGGTCGGGTTGGCGGTTGGGGAGTGGTGTAGATGAGCAGGCCGCCCAGAGCTTCCGTTTTACCGCCCTTTCTCAAGTTCCAGCATCCAGGGGCCAGCGCCGAACCAGATACGGGTCCATTCCGGGAAACGGCGTTGCCTTGCGCGCGCTCCCAGGCGCGTTGCGGTCAACCGCTTGACGCCTCCCCTTCGCAATGCGACAATCCCTTCATCTCGGTCGCTCTCTCTCATCTGTCACCAAAGGAGTCTCCACGATGACGACTGCCACGCTCCCCGCCGCGAAACCTTCCATCAAGATGCCGCGTGTCAAGGCCAAGGAGTCGATGCTCATTGGCGGCAAATGGGTCGACAGCGTCTCCGGCAAGACTTTTGCGACGCTCAATCCCGCGTCCGGCGAGACCATCTGCCAGGTCGCGGAAGGCGACAAGGCGGACGTTGACCTCGCCGTCAAAGCCGCGCGCAAGGCGTTCGATTCGGGCCCCTGGTCGCGGCTGAGCGCCGCCGAGCGTGGCCGACTCATGCATAAGCTCGCCGATCTCATCGAGCGCGACGCCCAGGAGCTCGCCGCTCTTGAATCGCTCGACAATGGCAAGCCGTATAAGGACGCGCTCAACATCGACGTGCCACTCACCGTCAAGTGCTACCGTTATTACGCGGGTTGGGCCGACAAGATTCACGGCAAGACAATCCCGGTTGAAGGGCCGTTTCATTGCTACACACGGCACGAACCGGTCGGCGTGGTCGGGCAGATCGTGCTGCCGGGTGACGGCGGCGCCACGCAGAACGCCCTGCTCGACCTGCACGCCATCCGCACGGGTGCCATCGCCTCGTTCACCCTGACGCTCGACGTCGGTGCGACGCCCAGCACGGCGTTCGAGCAGACGCTGG
>SYHD01000242.1 GCA_005799265.1 Planctomycetia bacterium
CGGTTTGCTGCTGATGTCGTAGACCACGCGATTCACGCCGCGCACCTCGTTGATGATGCGCGTCGACATCTTCGCCAGTAGCTCATACGGCAAGTGAGACCAATCGGCAGTCATGAAGTCGTCCGTCTGCACGGCGCGGATCGCGACCGCGTTCTCGTAGGTTCGATAGTCGCCCATGACGCCGACCGATTGCACCGGCAACAGGACCGCGAACGCCTGCGCGGTCTTGCGATACCAGCCGGACTGCTTTAATTCTTCGAGGACGATCGCGTCGGCGTTGCGCAGCACGTCGAGACGGTCCGCGCTGACAGGGCCGAGGCAGCGCACCGCGAGGCCGGGGCCGGGGAACGGATGACGCCAGACGATGTTGTCCGGCAAGCCCAACTCCAGACCGAGGCGGCGCACCTCGTCCTTGAAGAGATCACGCAGCGGCTCGATCAAATCAAAGCCCAATTCCGCGGGTAACCCGCCGACGTTGTGGTGCGTCTTGATGGTCGCGGCGGGACCGTCGGCCGCGGCGCCGCTTTCAATCACGTCGGGATAGAGCGTCCCTTGCGCGAGAAACTTGGCGTTGGCGATGCTGCGCGCTTCCTGCTTGAAGACGTCAATGAAGACGTGGCCGATGATCTGCCGTTTCTGCTGCGGATCGCTGACGCCTGCCAACGCCTTGAGGAATTGGTCGCGCGCGTCGGCGGTGTGCAGGTCGGCCTTGAAGTGATCGCGGAACGTTCGCTGGACGGCCTCGGCTTCATTCTTGCGCAACAGGCCGTTATCTACAAAGATGCACGCGACCTGCGTCCCCAGCGCCTTGATGAGGAGCGCTGCCGCCACCGACGAATCGACGCCGCCCGACAGGCCGCAGATGACGCGTTTTGTGCCGACACGCTGCCGCAACTCGGCGACGGTTTGCTCGATGAATGACGATAGCCTCCATTGCCCCTTGCAGCCGCAGATGTTGTAGAGGAAGTTGCGCAGGATCAAGCTTCCCTGCGGCGTGTGGCTGACTTCAGGATGGAACTGCAAACCATAGACCGGCTTGGTCGCATGCTTGACGGCGGCGACCTTGCATGAGTCGGTGGCGGCAAGTGCGATGAAATTCTGGTCGACCACTTTGACCTGATCGCCATGACTCATCCACACGACCATTTCGTCAGGAACGTCGGCGAGCAGCGCATCGGTCTTGGTGACACGTAGATGGGCCCGGCCGAATTCGCGATGATCGTGGGCTTCGACTTTGCCGCCCATGAGGTGACACGCGAGCTGCATGCCGTAGCAGATGCCGAGGACCGGTACGCCGAGGTCGAGGATCTTCGCGTCGAAGACCGGCGCATCGGCGGCATAGACGCTGGCCGGGCCGCCGGAAAGGATGATGCCGCTCGGCTTGAGTTCGCGCACGCGCTCCGGCGTGAGGTTCGAGCGCACGAGCTGACAGAAGACGTTCATCTCCCGTACGCGCCAGGCGATGAGCTGCGCGTACTGCGAGCCGAAGTCAAAGATGAGGACGCGCTCGGTGGCAGGGGTTTTGTTCATGAATAACATCTCGACTGCGCCGCTTACGGCTTGGCGCTCGCGTGAGGGTGTTGGGGATCCTGGCGCTAGGCAGCGAACGCCAAGCCGCAAGCGGCGATTACTTCCCTAATTCTACCGACCGCTCGGTCGCCGCTTCAACGGCATCCATTAACGCGGCGCGGAGCCCACTGCGCTCCAGTTCGTGCAGGCCGGCGATGGTGGTGCCGGCGGGACTCGCGACCATGTCCTTGAGCTGGGCGGGGTGCAGCCCCGTTTCGAGCAGCATTTTCGCGGAGCCGTACACGGTTTGCATGGCAAGCAATTGCGCAAGATCACGCGGCAAGCCCATGCGGACGCCGCCGTCCGCCAGCGCCTCGATCACGACCGCGACAAACGCCGGCCCGCTGCCCGACAGTCCCGTGACGGCATCGAGCCATTTTTCTGGAACCTGCACGCAACGGCCCACGCTGTTGAGTAAGCGCTCGACGATCTGCAAGTCGGCTTCGCTCGCCGCCGTCGAACCCGCGAACGCCGACGCGCTGGCTCCGACCAGGCACGGTGTGTTGGGCATGACGCGGATGATGCGCCGATCCAACCCGATCACATCGGCAATGTGTGCGATTGGAATGCCCGCCGCCACCGACACGACCAGATGTTTCGACGTGATCTTTTTGCGGATTTCCTTCAATATCTCAGGCATCGTTTGGGGTTTGACCGCGAGGATGATCACGTCGCTGGCGGTGATGACTTTGAGATTCTCCGTGTGCGCCGTCGCCTTGGTTTCGCGCGTGAATGCGTCACGCGCGGCTGGGAAGGGGTCGCTGGCGCAAACGCTGTCGGGAGTCGTCAGCCCGGCCTGGATCCAGCCGCGTGTCAGTGCGGTCGCCATCTTGCCCGCGCCGAGAAAGCCGATGCGAAAAGTGTCTGCCATGATCGGTCCCTCCAAATTGCCGCGTGCGGCATAGCGCTCACATGGCGCCGCGCGGGCGCTATCCCGCAAGCGGCAGCCGGTAGGGAAATCATTATGTTACGCTTTCGGAGGTCCAAAAGAAGTGCGCGGCTAACCGATCACAGCGTCGTTTCCTGCCCCGGCGCGAGTACGATCGGCTCCGCTTTCGTTTCCGCCTGCACGCGCGCGGCCCAGGCGCTTACGTCCTGCGCGATCACCGGAAACGTATCGTAGTGGATCGGAATCACCTTTTTCGGCTCGATCATCTTGAGCGCGCGGATCGAATCGTCCGGGCCCATCGTGTAGTTGTCGCCGATCGGCAGGATCGCGAGATCGATGCCTTCCTCGCCGATAAGCCGCATGTCGCCGAAGAGGCCGGTGTCGGCGGCGTGATAGATCTTCTTGCCGTCCTTCAGATAGATCAAGAATCCGCACGGGTTGCCGCCGTTCGATCCGTCCGGCAGCGCGGAGCCGTGGAACGCCAGGGTCAACTTGACGCGGCCGAAGGGATGATTGAACCCGCCGCCGTGCTGCTGGCCGTGCGTTTTCTTGACGCCTTGCTGTTCGAGCCAGACGCTGATCTCGTAGTTGCAGATGATGGTCGCTCCGGTGCGCTGCGCGATCGCGATGGAATCGCCGACGTGGTCGCCGTGCCCGTGCGAGATAAGGATGAAGTCGGCCTTCGCCTGATCGGCGCTGATGGCGGCCTTGGGATTGCCGGTGAAGAAGGGATCAATGAGGATGTTGTACCCGGCCGTTTCGAGCGCCAGGGCGGCGTGGCCGAGGAAGCGGATGCGTGTAGACATTGTCCGTGGTCCGTAGTCCATAGTTATACTCTCCGCCGTCGAAAACGACACAGGTTTTTCGGATATGAAGGCTCTGCGGCTTGTGACGCCTGAGCAGCCCCCGAAGTCATCATTTTCGTTGCCACTGCCAGAATGCGATTCGTCTGTCTAGTCGATACCACCTGGCCGGCAGGGTTCCGCAGAACTTCTCG
The DNA here is from genome assembly GCA_005799265.1 of Planctomycetia bacterium. GTDB lineage: Bacteria > Planctomycetota > Planctomycetia > Gemmatales > Gemmataceae > SIAQ01. Next base: position 3,456 of record SYHD01000242.1, read on the forward strand.
CTGATGGCTCTTTCGGCATTATCCATGCGCCCTTCAAAACAGGTAGTTCCATATGTTTCACCCACGTTGGCTCATTTGCCTACTTTGCCTGGCGATCAGCACCACTGCCATTGCCCAGGAAAAGGACGCTGCTCAACCCAAAGAGCCCATCCCCCCCCCGTAGCCATTCCTGGCGCCCGCCTCGCGGAATGGGTTGTCCCCGATCTTCTCCGCCCGCGCATCAGCGTCCGGCACGACGTGGGCGATGGCGTCGGCTTTAACAACGGTTTTACCTACCTCCAGGCCTGGAATCCCCTGGTCCAGCAGGCGGGCCGTTCGGTCCTCTTCACCGACCTCCGTGTCGTCAACTTCGATAACGCAAACTACTGGGAGTTC
>SYHD01000243.1 GCA_005799265.1 Planctomycetia bacterium
AGAGCGACAACCGCGTAATCGAGAATCGTGCGTCCTTCCATCGTGAACAGCAGCTTCGCGTTCTTGTGCGGGATATAGACGAGCAGCCGCAGCTTGTCGCCGAGCGTCACATTCTGCTTGTCGAAGAGAACGTGCAAATGCTGCGACGGCCTTTCCCAACGCGACAGCCGGCCGTCCTCCTCCAGCCTGAAATCGCTGAGGTTGACCCATTTCGGCCGCTGCGGATCGCTTTCGTCCTCGTCACCTGGCTGCTTGGCGCGTTTAGGCCGCTGGACCCGCTGCTCGCCTCGATCGGTCGAGTAGGTGCGCGGATGCTCCTTGCCGCCGTAGACGAAGATCTCCGCCTCGTCGTCGCCGGCTTTGACGACGTACCAGCCGGGGACCGGCAGCTTGAGCGTCGCAACGCCGTTCTTGACGGGGAACTTCAGCGAGGTGATCTGCTGCTCGGCCAGAACCTCCTTGGCGCTCGTCGCGATCTTCAGCTCCTTGTCGATGGCGACAAAGCGCGGCAACGCGGCCAGCCCAGTGGCGCCGGCGGGGGCATCGGGCGCTTCGAGCAACAGCGGCGATGACGTGCTGACCGTGCGGCCGCTCTCATCGGTCACGCTGCACACGACGACATAACGGCCCGAGTCGAGCGACTTCGGCAAACGCAATTCGATTCGCACTTTGCCCTTGGCGTCGAGCTTTTCCTGCTCATTGACGATGGCCCGGCCGTTCGAGCGCAGCAGGCGAACGTCCACGGAGCCGTTGGCGACGGGGGGGCCGAAGTAGTACTGACTCGAAACGTCGAGCGTCAACAGCCGCGCTTTGGTCAGCTTCTCCGGCACGCCGCCGACTTCGACCTCGAAATTCGGCCGCCGGTAATGCTTGACGGCGAAGACTTCGGGCACGATGCGCGGCTGCCCGGCGATGCGGACGCGCAGCGAATAGGCCCCGAGCACGGTCTCGGTGTTGAGCGACAGCTTGCCGGCAGCGGTGCCGAACTCGCTCATCTTCAGCGTGCCGGTTTCGACTTCGCGCCCCTTCGGATCAATGACGGCGTAGTCAAGATCCTGATCGAGATTCGGCAACGCCATCTTCGTCGCGCGGTCGAACTCGTCGCCGCGAAAGGTTGAGACCGCTTCGCCCGGTTGATCATCCAGGAGTTTGCGCACGATCAGCTTGAAGTTGACGTCCTGGCCGGGGCGATACGTCGGCCGATCGGTATAGGCGACGACGACGTGGCGATCGGCGTAGACGCGGGCGGAGATGTCCTTCGAGGCCCCTCGCATCCCGCGTTGCGCTCTTTTGTGGCGATCCCAGAGTTCGTGTTCGTCATCGTCGTCGTGTTCATAAAGTCCCTCGAAGACGTGCCCGAAGCCGCCGATCGCGTAGCGGCCCTGGTGATGCACGACGATGGCCCGATCGCCCAACGCCAGCGTGCGCGCGAAGGCGACTCCTTCTTTGTCGGTGGCCGCGTGACCGGCGAGATCGAGCGCGTACACCTTCGCGCCTGCGAGCGGCTTCTTCATCTCGGCGTCGCTGGCCTGCACGAACACGCCGTCCCGGCAACGCCGCAACGTCAGGCTGATCGGCTCGACGACGATCGGCACATGCGCGGTCTGCCCGTTCGCCTCGGCGATCAAGACGTACGCGCCGGCCTCGGACAGCACCTTCTCCGGGATCGTCACGATGCGGTCGCATTGCCAGGAGCTCACAGCGTCCTGGTTGTCGGGACGATAGTCTCTGCGGATGCGCGGCTGATTTTCGAGGCACTCATCGTCGAAGTAGTGGGCGTCGATCTCGTCGTACCAATTCTCGCGATACCATTCTCGCCAGTGCCGGCGCTCACGATGGTGGCCGCGATAGGTTTTGAGCTCGACGACCTTGACGTCCCATTGGCGGACGAGTTGCTCGGCTTTCCATGCAGGTTCAAATTCCTTCTTTCCCATGTCAAGCTTCATTAACCGATCGGCGGAAGATTCCCTGGCCATTTTCATGGCGATGTCCTCGATCCGTTTCATTCGCTCAATGTCGTCGAGGCGATGATCGCGGTAGATGAAGTCCGTCCCGATTTTCTTGGTCGCATGAAGCAATTCTTCGGGGCGCTGGACGCGATAGAGATTGAAGCGGACGCGCTCGGTGTTGCGTACGTCCATCAGCAGCGAGTGCGCGCGGCCGAGCGGCGCGGCGCCGGCGATGTCGAAGGTGATGACGGTGTTGTTGCGGTCAAGCTCGTCACGCCAGCGGCCGGCCTTGGCGGCAAGCTCATTTGAATAGATGCGTTCGAGCAAGCGCTTGACGCGGGCGATGTCGGGATGGTTTGGCGTGCGGACGCGCCAGAAACTCAGTTCCTTGCCGGGCAGTGCGAAATCGCGTAGGGGCAAATCCTTGTTGCGTGGATCATCGTTGAGGGCCTTGTACCAGGCCCGCAGCGACTCACGAAAGGCAGCCTCGACCTCCGGGCCGATTTCGTCTTGCATCCACTTCTCGCCGCCGAACGCTTCTTGCCAGGCGGAGCGAGAATAGGACTCGCTTTTTTCCATGGCCTTCCTGAGCTCTGCCAACACATGACGCTCCGGCAACGGCGGCAGATAGGGCGCGTGCCAGGTCAAGTGTTTGCGCACGAGATGGAGCGCGAGCAAATAACGCACGTCATCGGGCAGCTCGTCGTCCTCGTAAACTCTCGTGAGCGCCGGCAGCAGTTCAAGTTTGGCGTCGAGCGTGAACTTGGCGCGAAAATCGTCGATCAGGCTGCGCGGGTCGCGCAGCTCGCCGCGCTGCGTCAGCGTGCAGGCGCGGAGCTTGACGGTCTTGTCGTGGCTGACGAGCCGCACGTCGCCGCCGAGCGAGAACGAGCCGGTCTCGGCGTGATAGGCGAAGCGATCGGCCGTCACGCCGCCGGGATAGGCCGAGAAGCCGCGCAGACTAATCGCGCCGGTTCCCGTCATGACCACCGAAGCAGGCTGATCGTGATGCACAACGGTCAACTGTCCGCATTGACCGACGAGCGAGTTGAGACGGAAGCGCACGTTGCCCTCGTATTGCACAGTGTCGCCGCGGGTTGTCTTGCGTTGCGAGGTGATGTGCAATTGTGCGATCGACTGAGCTTGCAGCTTGGCGACATCGGGCGGATTGTCGATCAGAGCCAGTTCGCTCGTCAGGAGGGGCTCGATCAGTAACTTCCAGGCTTGCTCGTCGTCCATGCGTTCGAGCAGGCTGGTGAGCCGGGCGCGATCGTGCAGGAAGGGCAACGCCTGCGCCTTCAACAATAGAGCGTCACGCTCTTTGTTCGCGTGCCGAAGGTGCAAAGCGAACAGGCGTTCGACGAGATGCCGCGATGCCTTGTCGTACGCTTGCCGACAGCGAGTACCGGCCTGAAGCAGCGCATCGGCCTCGGCGACGCGTTGTCCGTTACGCAGGAAGTCCGCCTCGCGCGTCAAAGCACGGTCGAGTTCGCGCAGAGCGTGCAGGGCGTCGAAGCTGCGTGCCGTGATGACCGCGACGCCGGCCTGGACCTGCGTGAGGCCGAGGTCTTGCATTAGCTTGCGATGCGCGGTCTCGCCAAGAGTGGACGGAAACCGCTCGGGAAGTTTGGCCGGCAGCTTAAGCGTCGCGCCGAAAAACGCATTGCGATCCCCCTCGCCGCCGAGCAGATACAACTCCCACACAGGAATCCACGGATTGCTCGGCTGCAACGCTTTCAACCGCGCCACGTTGTGACGAAACGCGTCGCGCTGCCCCGGCGTGACAGGCAACATGCGCCAGCAGAGAAACTCGTGCAACTCCGCGGCCCGCACATCGCTCTCCGGCAGCGTCTTGGCGAGTTTCTGTAATTCATCAAGGCCTGCGTCCTTGGAGCCATGAGCACGCCGAAGCTCCGCGAGGCCGATGCGTCGCTCCACGGTCGGCTGCTTTTCGACGAAGCGCTCGGCATGCGCGACAATGGCCGGCATTTGTGCTTGCGCGGGCGTGATGGCGAACAGAACCACAAATATCGAGGCAGCGCGGGTCGGCGTCATCGGCATTACTCCCGAAGGATGCAAGGAAAACTCAGGCCGGGCATGTCGCAACCAGCACATCAATCACGAAAGAAAACCCGTGCCGTCATGTTTCGTACCTTCGTGACTCGCATTGGCTCAATCGGAAAACAGACTGCGATATTCTTCAAGGCGGACGAGCGATTTCTCTGTCGCGGCGGCCGGCGCCCCTTCGCTGACGGCGATGGCGACGCGGTCTTCGATGGCGACGGGCGTCGTCGGCTCGACTTTCCGAACGATCCTCGGTTGCGGCTGAGCGAATTCGGATCCGCCACGGAAATACGTGAAGCCCGCGACGGCAAGCACGACCGCCGCCGCCACGCTCAAGCCGAAGGCGACGCGGCGCCAGCGCTGTTGTCGATCGAGGCCGTCGATTTCGGCACGCATCTGCGCGCCGACGCGCGCCAACGCCGTAGCGGGCAATACCGGCGCCGCATTTGCAAGCTCTTCGGCAAGGCTCACCAACTCGGCGTTTTCGGGCTCGTCGGGCCAGTCTTGCGACACGTCATCAAATTTGCTCATCTTCTCACCAGGTCAAAAGGACGCGCGCGAATCCATCGCCAGTGGATTTTGCAAGAGTTCACGCAACTCTCTCAGCGCGCGATGCAACTTCACGCCTACGTTCGAGGGGGTCAAGCCAAGTGTCTGGGCGATTTCCACATTGCTCACGTCAAGGAAAAACTTGAGCGAGAGAATCTGCTGGGCGTCATCCGAAAGCTGCTTCAGGGCAGCGTGCAGGAGTTCGTCGCGTTCTTGCCGTTCGAGCAGTTCGCTGGGCGTTGGAAGCGATGACGCCAAGTCCGCTGGGTAGGCTAGATGCGAATGTTGGCGAAAATGCCGCGAAAGCTCACTGCGGATGATCGCCCAAAGCCAGCCGACGACGGCACCGTTCTGCTGCTGAAAATTTCGCACGACGTTCAGAAAAACGCGAGCCGTGATCTCCTCCGCCAGTTCGGGACTGCCGACGCGCAAGAGCACGTAGCGGCTCACTCCCGCGCCGTAGCGATGGAAAAGTTCTTCGATCTTCTTGCGAGAAATCTCATTCAAGAGGATCATCTCCTGGGAACTTATCTAAATAAGAGCCAACGAATGCCTTTTCATTACATCATTTCCGCATTGAATTCGGCTCTGCCTTGGAACGAGGGGCGTGTCTCTTGTCAATGAGAATTTGACGAATCACTGTTGTCATGTTCACATCATCTTGAAGATTTACAAAAATCCGCTGGGAAAAATGGACACACTTCGATTACGATGGAGCGGTCATGGACGATCATGGTGCGGAGCCGGACGGCTCCTGGGATCCCAAACTCATGGAGGCGAGGGAAATGAAACTTCGATATTTAATCGTTGACGGCAATAACCAGCTTCAGTTCATTCGCCGCGCGCAGGTCGAAGCCATCTGGCGCGGCCAGGCGCCGGCGTCCGAATTTGGCTGCGAAGATCTCACCGAACTGCGTCTCATCAGCGTGGTCTGCAACGGTCGGCTCGTGCCCAAGCGGATCTACCTTTTGCGCCTTGGCTTGACCGACGGCTATTTCACGCGCGGCAACTATCGCACGCTGCGGAGCTACACTTTGCGCGAGCATGTGACCTTGCGCGAGGCGTTTCAACATCACAGCGAAGGCTGGCCGGGTGACTTCTTCACGCAGCTTGCCGTGGCGATGGATGTGCCGCGTGGGATGCTCGATGTGCCCTTCGGCGTTGGTGGTCCGCTGTTGATTGCGGCGGCGTTGCGGATTTCGCCGAGGAATGCGATGCGCTACCTGAGGTAAATGGCGCACCGAGGTTAGTTCATGCTCGGTTCCGGCAACGTTGGCGGCGCCAGGGACTGCCAAAGCTCCGGAACGGGCGTGTCGAAAATGCGTTCGCCGTTGCCCGCCAGGACGATCCAGGCGCCCTGACTCATTTCCGCTTCCAACTGGCCCTTGGACCAGCCGGCGTAGCCCGCGAACACGCGAAAGCGTTCGCTGGATGCGTCGTTGGACTCCGTCGCACGCTCAAAATGTTCGGCGGTGCCCAGGAATACGCCAGGGCAAACTTCCATCTTGATTTCGTCATCGTCGCCGCCGAGCCATTCCTTGCGGCCATGAATCATCAACAGGCCGTCCATTTTGCACGGTCCACCGACGAACACTGGGAAGGGGAGTTCCTTCGCCTGTGCTGGTCGATTCAGGACCAGACCGAACGCGCCATCGTCGCCGTGTTGTAGCATCAGGACGACGGAGCGACCGAAGAAACCGTCCTGCAAAGTAGGACGCGCGACGAGTAATTGACCGGCCAGGGCCATGACCATCTCCTTCGCAATGAAACCGGACGGCTCTTTTCCTATTCTACTCGAATCACTCGCCAAACCGCGAGTGAAGTTGGAAAATAATATTGCGCGTCCCAATTGCATTCCCATACAAGCCCCCAGCGCAAGTAAGGGACGCAGTTTCCCTTGCTAGCGCTGCGGGCTTGTGAAGAACAGGAGGCCGATCATGAACGCTGAACAGATGAAAGCCTTACAAGCCCCGGTCAAGGAACGCTACCGCACTGACCCTGCGAGCGCGCTGTACACGATGCGCGTCGAGGCAGAACTGCGCCAGGAAAAGGTGACCTGCGTGGTGAAATCGGCGCATGGCCCCATCGAAGCGGGCTTGCATCCGGCGGCGGGTGGGCCGGGCGATTTTGCGTGCTCCGGCGATATGCTGCTCGAAGCGCTGATCGCCTGTGCGGGGGTAACGCTTGCCGCTGTCGCCACGGCCATGAGCATTTCGATTCGCGGCGGCAAGCTGCGCGCGGAGGGCGATCT